>NZ_JACJEK010000011.1:25540-170731 GCF_014164015.1 Pseudoalteromonas sp. SR41-1 | reverse complement strand
GAACTCAATCTGTACGAGTGCCCACACAGATGATTGCTTTATATTGTTAAAGAACGTTGCGATTATAAAGTTGAACTTTATCTCGCTAGGGCTGCGCATATTACGCTTTCCTATTTTTTTGTCAATACTTAAATTTAAACTTTCTAAAAAGATTCACTCTAAGTTTTACTTAACACCCTGAGTTGTTCGTGCCTCGCTATGCGTTGCTGTTTCCCGTCTCAGTGGGGTCGCATTATAGGGAGCGGCGGATTTTACGCAAGCGTTATTTGCATAAAATAGTAATTAAAATTAAGCCCCAAGCAAGCACACACGATAAGCACAAGTTACTCACAAAACCCTGTTGATAACTCTTCTTTTTACATAGCTAAACCATACTAAAGCTATTAATTAAAACCTTAAAAATGCAAAAAGCACCTTATGTAGGTACTTCTTAAAAGTAATAGTTATTAGAATCTAGGGTCTGTTTATCTTTCAAGGTTAAATTTGCAGCAGCCTGTTTGGTATTCAGGCAAGGCAGAGCCTATGTAGTGTGGTTACTCCCCATAAATAGGCGATAACGTAGCATTAATGCCAAACAGGCGCTGCCCAAAGGGTTCTTCCTAGGGGCTATTTACTCTTTGTTACTCGGTTTTTACTTAGCCCACTAGGTTACAAATCTCGCGCCGCGATTAAACACCCCCTAGTTTGAACAAATTTTAATCCGCAAAGAGCAACAGACCCTAGTATAAAATACTATATAACTTGCGACGATACTTAGCTGCGAGTGCGTCGCCATCAGGTAAAGAGGCAATAATGGCTAAAAAGCTTGGTTTTGCTTCGTTGAAGTTCAGATCTTTTTGTAGAACTGTAAACAGTACATCCAATGCTTCTTCTTTTCTGCCTGCTTCATTAAGTAAAATACTGAGCTCTTCTTTTAATTCTAAGTCATTTGGATACTTTTCTACTTGTTGTTGCTTTTCTTTAATCTCTGGTGAATCTTTTGCCTCAAGCGCGGCTTCGCATTTTGCTTTTATATTATTAAAGTAAGCATCTTGCTCTTGTGCATCTATTGTATTTATAAGCGCTTGCGCTTCATCTACCTTGTGAATTTGAATACATATGTCTGCTAGCACTAACTTGATACGTGCATTACCGCTGTCTATTTCATAAGCTTGCTTTGCATAATTAAATGCAGCATTTAAATCTGACTTTAATAACGCTTGCTTTGCTTGCTCTAATAGTAAGTCTTGTTGCGCAGGTAAATGCTTTGCTAGGGCTTCGCGTATTTGCGCTTCGCTTTGAACACCTGCAAGTAAATCTACTGGTGCGGAGTCTTTTAATAATACAAGCGTAGGCAGTGTTTGCAGACCAACTTGTTGCGCAAGTTGAGAAGCGAGTGCTTGTTCTGCATCGCAATCTAAGTTTGCTACTACTATATAGCTTGCATTTTCTGCTGCTACTTTATCTAAAATTGCAGCCTGTCCGATGCAGTCAGGACTTTGAGGAGAGAAAAAGTTAAGCAACACCAATTTTTGTTGTGATGTTTCACCGAGTACTTGTTGAAGGTTTTGCGCATTAATACTAACTATGTTGCTCATTGAATTGATTGCCATATTCGTCTATTTAGGTTTTTATATGGTGGTGAACATAATAATTACAAGTCATATACCTAAATCACTCGGTATACATATTCAACAATAAGGGAAAATATGAAATTAACTTACCTAAGTGCAATACTTTTATTAGCAAGCCCATTAGTACAAGCAAATGGACTCGATTTGAATTTAAGCAAAGCCATGCCAGCTATTGAAAAGTTTTACCTCGACTTACACCAATCCCCAGAGCTCTCTTATCACGAACAAAAAACAGGTAAAAAGATAGCAGATAGATTAACTCAGCTGGGTTTTAAAGTAACAAGTAATGTAGGTGGCTTTGGTGTAGTTGGTATTTATAAAAATGGTGAGGGGCCGACAGTAATGATCCGCACTGATACTGATGGCTTACCTATTATTGAGCAAACAGGAAAATCCTATGCCTCAAAAGTCAAAGTAATAGACGAGCACGGTGCAAAAGTAGGTGTAATGCACGGCTGTGGCCACGATATCCACATGAGCTCTTTTATTGGAACTGCAGAGCAGTTAATTGCTCATAAAAAACAGTGGCAAGGTACATTAATGATGGTTGCACAGCCTGCAGAAGAAGTAGGTGGGGGTGCTAAAGCGATGTTAAGCGAAGGACTATTTAGTAAATATGCAAAACCTGATCATATAATTGCTTTACATGTAAGCGCTAGCGTCCCCGCTGGTAAGGTATCAATGAAAAATGAATACACGATGGCAAGTGTAGATTCTGTCGATATTACAATTAAAGGTAAAGGTGGTCATGGTGCTTACCCTCATACAACTATAGACCCAGTGGTTATAGCTGCACGCACTGTACTTGCTTTGCAAACAATCACAAGCCGAGAGCTTTCACCGCTTGAGCCTTCTGTGATTACAGTGGGGTCTATTCATGGTGGTTCAAAACATAATGTGATTTCGGATGAAGTAAAACTACAACTCACTCTTAGAAGCTATAACCCCGATGTAAGAAGCGCTCAAATAGCAGCAATAAAACGAATCACCGCAGGTATTGCACAAAGTGCTGGCTTAAATGAATCTAACTACCCTGTAATATATGTACATGAAGATGAATCGATTCCATCTACTTATAATAACCCTGCACAAACAGACATTGTTAGAAACTCTATTGCCAGCGCAATTGGCGATACTAATGTACTTGAAACACAAGCTGTAATGGCGGGTGAAGATTTTGGCCTATACGGGCGCACCGATGAAAATATCCCTATCACCCTCTTTTGGCTAGGAGGCGTAAACCAAGCACAATATGCAGATTCAATAAAAACAGGTGAGGTACTCCCTTCTCTACACTCTAGTAAATTTGCACCAGATTATAAAGTTGCTATTCCTACTGGAATAAAAGCAATGAGTAACGCTGCTGTTGCTTTATTTAATAAGTAACCTGAATTCTGGATAATAAATCTATCTCAAACAGAGTTCAGGTTGAGTAATATCGTTTAATAAAAAAGCTCTGTTGCTAACTAGCAACAGAGCTTTTTTTATAACTCGACTTTTTAAAGGTCGCTTTTCCACCTCGTTTAGCAAAACGTTTTTTAGGTGAGGTTTTTGGTAACTTCGCAAATGCATTGCTATCGCAGTTTGCTGCTAATTGAACAAACCCATTTAGGTCAGCAAGTAAAGGCTGTAAAAATTGCTGATAACTCATTGCCTGCTGTGCAATATCACCTAAGCTCGACTCCCACTTTGCGGTTAAATCAGGACTCGCTAAACCTTGTGGTAATACGCTAATAAGAGCAAGTCCCGTTTCGGTCGCTCTAATTGACTTACCTTCACGTTTTAAAAAACGCCGCTTAAATAGCAACTCGATTATTCCCGCACGTGTTGCCTCCGTACCTAAACCATCAGTGTCTTTTAATACTTTTTTAATTTGTGGATCTTTAACATAACGGCTAATGCCCGTCATCGCAGCCAACAATGTGGCATCGGTAAAATAAGCAGGGGGTGATGTATGCTTTTCGACTACTTCGCCTTTATCGCAAAAAAGAGGCATACCTTTTGTTAAAGGAGGTAGCGAGGCTTCATCTTTTAATTCAGATTTACCCATTAACACCTTAAAACCCAAGCTTACATCTTGCTTTGCATTTGCCTTAAAAAGCCCACCAGCAATAATTACCTCAGCTTTAGTTTCGTTATATATATAGTCGGGATAAAACTGAATTAAGTAATGACGGCTTATTAATTGATATACCTTTGCTTCGTCACCGCTCAAACTCGCTGACTTTAACTGCTTAGCCGTAGGCACAATGGCATGATGGGCAGCTACTTTTGAATCGTTAAAACATTTACTATGCTTTTTTACATCAGCCCCGTTTACTAATTCACTGCTTTGCCCCCCATTTGCACTTATTGCCTTTAAAATAGCAGATGCTTCTTGATGGTGATCTTTGGGTAAATAACGATTATCTGAGCGTGGGTAAGTAATTAGTTTATGACGTTCGTAAAGTATTTGGCAAATATCCAATACTTTTTGAGCTGGCATACCAAATGCTTTAGCGGCATCTATTTGCAGAGCAGATAAATTATAAGGTAATGGAGCACTTTGCTTTTTTTGTTTTTGGTCGAGTGAAATAAGCTCAGCACTTTGCCTTGTAATACGTGAAGCAACATTTTCTGCAAGAGCTTTGTTAAGTATTCGCCCTTCTTCATCTTGATGTGGCTCACATGCTTTGCTTGGAACCCACTTAGCTATGAATGGTTGATTATCAGGAGTAAGCAAATGCGCCAATACATCGTAAAAAGGCTTAGATACAAAGTTCGCTATTTCGTTATCTCTATTAACAACAAGACCTAAAATAGGGGTTTGCACTCGCCCTACCGAAAGCACATTACCAAACCCTGCTTTTTGCCCAGCTAGTGTGTATGCACGTGTTAAATTCATACCAAATAGCCAATCAGCACGAGAGCGCGCTAAAGCAGATACACTTAACGGAATAAAATCTCGATTAGAACGCATTGTGCCCAATGATTTCTTTACCGCCGATAAGTTTAAATCACTAATGAGTAAACGTTGCGTACTCTGCTTTTTAGCCTGACTTATTTTAGCTTCTTCTATTACTTGGTCGACCAGAAGCTGGCCTTCACGGTCTGGATCGCCAGCGTGAATAAGTTGCGAGGCCTGTTTAATTAATTTTTTTAAAACAGTGAGCTGTTTGCGAGTTTTGGTTTTGGCTTTTAACTTCCACTGTTCAGGTATTATAGGTAAGTGTTCAAACTGCCATTTTTTAAAGCGCTCATCATAGTCATCGGGTTCTGCTTGTTCTAGCAAATGCCCAATACACCACGATACACAATCGCCATTAGCGACTTCTATATAACCATCATGTTTTTTATGTGGTTTTGGTAAGGCATCAGCAATTGCTCTGCCTAGTGATGGTTTTTCTGCAATGTAGAGTTTCATGGGAGTCGCTCACTCACTGTCTATATAAACAGTAGTTTAGCACAGCTATTTTGAAGGTGGGGAGTTTTCTATTTTTGACTTTACACTACCTTGCTTAGTGAAAAGGATAATTAAAGGTAAATAGCATACAACCACCGTGGCAATATTGATAAATGGCATTAGGGTCTGATAAATAACGGTACTGTAAGCTAAATCCCACAAATGGCGGTCAACTAATCGGAATAGTTGTAATATAGGTGCGCCAATAACAACTAGTTGCCCAATAACACATTGCCATAAATAAACTTTATCCTTTATACCCCAGTAAGCTATAAGTGCCATCCAAATAATATCTGTGATCGCCCAAACTAAATAACGATAAATATAAATGTCATCAAACGCTCGTAGGCTTGAAGCAGTTAGGTTACCAAAGAGGAAAAAAGCTGCGGTAAGTAATACAAATCGAAAGGCTAGGCGATCTTTAAATACAAAAAATATAAAAATAGCCGGACTTAGCATTAAAACCCAGCTTTTGCTTAAAATACTAACAATATATAAAAACCATTCAGGCAAAATACTCTGCCCTATTTTGTTTTTTTATCGTCATCAGTACCATCACCATTACCCGGCATGTCGCAATATTTATTGATTATTTTCACAGGCACTCCATTACATATGTTAAGGAAATGTACTGTAAGCTAAAATGACGAAATTGCCAAGATACTTAAGGCAATTAAGTACCTTAAATCAAAACAAACATAGTGAAATATAACACAAGCAATAACTTAGCGCACATCAATAGGAGTAGACTCTTTAGCCTTACCTTGCAGGATTGATATTTCTACTCGACGGTTTCTTCGGCGATCTTCATTTGAATCGTTTGGAACAAGTGGACGAGTATCAGCTCGCCCCACTACCATCATGCGGTTTTTATCAAACCCTTGCACCGTTTGCAGCTCGCTTGCTACAGCTACAGCTCGCTTTGACGATAAGTCCCAATTATTAATATATAGCTCATTCGATACCTGAAAATCGTCGGTATGGCCAGATACAGTTATTTCGCCAGGTACATCTTTTAACAGTACACCAATATCTTGAATTATGGGTTTAAACTTAGGTTGTAAAAATGCACTACCCGAAGGAAATGAACCATTCTCTCTAATACGAATAATTATTTGCTGCCCTAAAGATTCAAGCTCAATTGCACCATCTATTATTTGCTTTTCAAGCTGCTGCGCGATTTTTTTAACGAGCTCGTTAGTTTGTTCCTGATCGGCCGCTGAAGTTGCTTGCTCTGACGATTGCTCTTGAGAAGTACTACGAGATTCGCCACCACGTTTATCCCCGCGTTGTTCTTGCCTGCCGCCAGCTGAGCTTTCATCTCCAGCCTGAAACTCTAACATTTGTTGAGTCATTTCGACTGTCTGCTGCTGAATGGTTTCTATTGGGGTTGGCTCTGGTTTGCCTGGGGTAAACTCCATAGCAATAACAGAGGTACCTTTAGGGATATCTTTTACTTCAATTTTATTCTGCACACCAAAAGCAAACTTCATAGAGCCCGCAATTTGTTTAAACTTAAGTACATCCATTTCTGAAAACGCAAGCAAGAGTACAAAAAAGCACATTAACAGTGACATTAAATCGGCAAACGTTCCCATCCATGCTGGTAGGCCTGGTGGTGGGCATTTGCACTCTTGATCAGACATAATTACTCCTCGGTATCTACTTTGCGTTTAGATTCAGCTAAGTAATTTTTCAAAATACCTTCGATAACTTTTGGATTTTGGCCATCTTGTATACCTAAAATAGCATCTAAAATTAAACGCTGATTCATAGCTTCTTCGTCTTTACGCAGTTCAAGTTTTACCTGAATAGGAATTGCCACAACATTGGCTAAAAACGCACCATATAAAGTTGTTAAAAGCGCTACCGCCATTGCCGGGCCAATTGCTTTTGGGTCATCCATGTTAGATAACATTGCAACTAAGCCAATTAGAGTACCAATCATTCCCATTGCTGGTGCAATATCGGCTAATGACTTAAATAAGCCTGCACCCATTTCATGTCGAGTAGTGGTTAAAGAGATGTCTTTTTGAAGTGTGGCGCGAACAACATCTGCGTCATGGCCATCAACAAGCATGTCGACGCCTTTGCGCATAAATGGATTTGGGATTTCAGCTTCTTCGAGTGCTAAAAAGCCCCCTTTACGAGCTGAATCAGCAAGTTCTACTGCTTTTTCAATAAGTTCTTCTGGCGTTTCAATTTTAAACATAAACGCTTTAGCAACAACTTTACCTATACCCAAAAACTGCGACATGGTGAAATTTGATAAAACAATGAAAAGTGAACCACCAAATACAATTACACTAGAAGGAGCATCGGCAAACATAGCCATTTCACCGCTACTACTCATAAACATAGACATGACAATTAAGCCAATTGCGCCTAGGATCCCGATTATGGTTGCTAAATCCACATTTCCTCCAGAAGTTTCATGCTTAATGGCCTTATCATAAACTTTTATTATTAACTGCTTATCGGCAACATATTGAATTGCTTAAGCCATTTTTATAAATAAACATAAAAAGCAGCCTTTAGCACTATTTTAGATCAAGTTATAAGGGCTACCTAATTATCAATTGATTTATTAAACTAACAGACCGCTATTAAGGCTTTATTAATACACTTGAAATATAATTTAACGTTATAAAGGTAAAAAACCAATATCATCCTTTGACCTAGTTTAGCATTCCCCCTAAAATTGACCCCTAAATTTATTATGTAAGCTGAAATAAAGATGGCGACTAAAAAACCTGAAAACTTAAGTTTCGAACAAGCACTAGAAGAATTATCTACAATCGTTAGTGACATGGAACAAGGTGACTTATCGCTTGAGCAATCGTTAAAGCAATTTGAGCGTGGAATTGCATTAGCAAGTGCTTCATCAGGTAAATTACAGCAAGCAGAACAAAAAGTATCAATTTTGATGGGGAATGGCGAAAAGTCAGTTCTTACGAATTTTGATAATGATATGGAATTGCTGTGAGCATAAATAATTATATCGAACGTGCTCAAAAAGATGTAGTAGCGACCTTACAACAGCATTTTAAACAGCCTCTCGATACTGAAGAAACAGTCAAGAACGCCACCCAGTATGGATTATTTAATGGCGGTAAAAGATTACGTCCATTTTTAGTTTATGCCACAGGTAAAATGCTCGGTGCAAACCAGCAAGACTTACATGTACTTGCAGCTGCAATTGAGTGTATCCATAGCTATTCGCTAGTTCATGATGATTTGCCCGCTATGGACGATGACGACTTACGCCGTGGCCGCCCTACTTGCCATATAGAATTTGGCGAGGCAAATGCAATTTTAGCCGGTGATGCCCTACAAACACTCGCCTTTGAGCTTATTGCGAATCACAAATTTACATGCTCGTCGCAAACACAAGTAAAAATGATTGCTACGCTTGCCAACGCATCAGGCCTTGAGGGCATGGTAGGCGGACAAGGTCTTGACATAGCAGCAACAGATAAAGTAATTACCGTACAAGAGCTTGAGCGAATACATAAGCTAAAAACCGGAGCTTTAATTAATTGTGCAATTACACTTGGTGCACTGTGCAGTGAAAAGGCAGATCAACAAACCTTAGAAAATTTAAGCATTTTTGGGTATGCTATAGGGCTGGCGTTTCAAGTACACGACGACATTTTAGATGTTGAAGGCGATACGGTTACTTTAGGTAAACCACAAGGCTCCGATATTGCCGCGAATAAAGCGACATATCCGGCGTTATTAGGTATGCTAGGCGCTAAAGAAAAGGCACAAAATTTAATACAACAAGCCCATGAAGCGTTGGCAAATATAGATGCTGACACAACACTTCTTGCGTCGCTAGCAAATTACCTAATTGAGCGTGACCACTAATTTTTGCTCATACGTATTGCAATTAGCACTGACATTATTACTCAACATTAATTATTCGTAAAAGCTTTGAATGAATTAATGTTAGCGAAGGATATATATAAAACCATGACACTTGATAGTAGCAAGTATCCATTACTTAATTTGGTTGACGAGCCAGCCCAATTGCGTGACTTAGCGCAAGACAAACTCCCTGCATTTAGCAATGAGCTGCGCGATTATTTACTCAACTCAGTATCGCAAAGTAGCGGTCATCTAGCGTCTGGTTTAGGGACGGTTGAACTAACCGTTGCGCTACATTATGTTTATAACACTCCAGACGATCGCCTAGTTTGGGATGTGGGTCACCAAGCTTATCCACATAAAATCCTTACAGGTCGTCGCGACCAAATGCACACTATTCGCCAAAAAGACGGTTTGCACCCTTTTCCTTTTCGCGATGAAAGCCAATACGATACGTTTAGCGTAGGTCATTCAAGCACCTCTATTTCAGCTGCCTTAGGTATGTCTATTGCCGCCCAAAAAGAAGGCAAAGGTCGAAAATCTGTAGCCATTATTGGTGACGGAGCTATCACCGCAGGCATGGCATTTGAAGCGATGAATCATTTAGGCGATGTAAAATCAGACATGCTTATTATTTTAAATGATAACGAAATGTCGATTTCAGAAAATGTTGGCGCACTTACTAATCACTTTGCCCGAATTTTATCAGGTAGCTTTTATACTAACATTCGTGAAGGCAGTAAAAAGTTACTCTCAGGTGTGCCTCCGGTAAAGCAACTTGCCAGTAAAATGGAAGAGCACATTAAGGGCATGATGATCCCGGGGACCTTCTTTGAAGAATTAGGCCTAAATTACATAGGCCCAATTGATGGTCACGATGTAAACATGCTTGTAGATACATTGCGTAATATGCGTAATTTAAAAGGCCCACAGCTTTTACATATAAAAACGCAAAAAGGTAAGGGCTACAAACCGGCTGAAGCCGATCCTATTGGCTACCATGGTGTACCAAAATTCGATCCGAGCACAACTAGCCTGCCTAAATCTAAACCTAGCGCTGCTACTTTTTCAAAAGTTTTCGGCGATTGGTTATGCGACATGGCAAAGCAAGACAGCAAGTTAATGGCTATTACGCCAGCAATGCGCGAAGGCTCTGGCATGGTACGTTTTTCTAAAGAGTTTCCAGATCAATACTTTGATGTGGCCATTGCAGAGCAGCATGCTGTTACTTTAGCAGCTGGTTTTGCTTGTGAAGGTTTAAAACCTGTTGTTGCTATTTACTCGAGCTTTTTACAACGTGCGTATGACCAATTAATACATGATGTTGCACTGCAAAACTTACCTGTATTATTTGCCATTGACCGCGCTGGTATTGTTGGAGCCGATGGTGAAACTCACCAAGGTGCGTACGATTTAAGCTTTATGCGCTGTATTCCAAATATGGTAATTATGGCACCAAGCGACACCAACGAATGCCGCCAAATGCTATACACCGGTTATAAAGAAAACTGCCCTGTTGCAGTTCGTTACCCTCGAGGTAGCGCAGGTACTGCAGACATTGAAAGCACTATGCAACTGCTTGAAATAGGTAAGGCAGATACAATTAAGAAAGGCAGTAAAATTGCCATTTTATCGTTCGGTACATTACTTGAAAACGCCCAGCTTGCAGCTAACGAATTAGATGCAACGCTTGTTAATATGCGTTTTATTAAACCACTTGATACTGCACTTTTAAATGAGCTTGCTACTAGCCACGATACCTTTGTTACGCTTGAAGATAACGCGATTGCTGGCGGTGCCGGCTCTGCAGTTAATGAATACTTGGCAACGCAAAAAGCTGATATTAATATCCTTAACTTAGGTATTCCTGATGAGTTTATTAAACACGGCACGCAAGATGAAATGCACGATGAAATGGGATTAGGCGAGCAAGGAATATTAAACGCTATTAAGGCGTTTATCGCTTAAGCTATTTACTTAGTCTATTAAAAAGGAGCCTCAAGGCTCCTTTTTTTGTTTTTAATTTTAACTTTTTTGCATCCAGTTTCATTTTATAGCCGTTATTGATATGAGGTTAACATGTAAATAATCGGTGCCGCTTAGTCTATGCCTTATGAGCAAGCGCGTTATTTACCTACATTTGATGGAATATTTAAAAGGTAAAAATGATGAATAAAGCTAATTTAACAACTCATTCAACACAAAAAAACACACTTAAACACACGCTTAGTTTTTCAGCTTTAACACTTGCAGTATTAATCGGCATTACAGGCTGTAGCTCAGACGATGGTGAAAACGGCGTAGATGGTATTGCAGGCACCGATGGACAAAACGGTACCGACGGTACAAATGGCAACCCTGGTTTTGCATCAGCCACATTAATTTTGGCAAACAATGGCGAGAGCAATACAGGCACTATCGATTTAATTAACCAAAACGCCTCTAAACTAAAAACCTTTAATACAACAGCTAACGAAGGCGTTGCATTTGATAGCTTAGGTAATTTATTGCAAGCAAGCGACAGCGAAAATGGCAGTATTAAAACTATTTGCCAGCTTGCAAATCGTAGTGACGGCGCAACCTATACAGCTAATACAGATCGCGAAATAACAGGTACTAACACAACACTGGTAAACCCTAAAGGAATAGCTGTAGCACAAAAGAGTGGCCTTGTTTTTATTGCTGACTTTGGCGCTATGCAAGTAACGACTTTTGGCGCTACAGCCGCGGGCGATGCAGCGCCTTTAGGCACAACTATTACAGAAGCGGCGCCGTGGGATGTTGATTATGATGAATCTAACGACCGCCTTTATGTAGCACTAACAAATGGTGATGTAGCCGTTTATGATAATTTTGTTGGTGGTGAATTTGCCGCAATGCCAAGCCGCACAATTACTCCAAGTAATAATGATGGCACGCAAATATCTGTAAATATTCACGGCATTGTTTATGACTCAAATACTAATAAACTTGTTTTGTCTGATGTAGGCAGTGCCTCAGACGCAACCGATGGTTCGTTATTTGTAATTAATAATGCTTCAACTGCAGAGGGCTTAGTAAGCGTTGCACGAAGTATTGCCGGTCCAGCAACAATGCTTGGTAACCCAGTTGATATTAGCCTTGAAGGTAGTGACTTACGTGTAGCTGAAAAATCAAATGATGCTGTTCTTGTGTTCAGCAATATATTTTCAGGTGAGAGCGGCGATATCACTCCTGATTTAGTTACCTCAACAATTAAACCTGAGTCAATTACTAAACTGGGTATACAAAATGAGATGGCTGATATTTCAGATAGTGATACCGCTAATATGGCGCTGCTAGGTGTTGCTGTAAGTAGTAATCCGGGCACTGCAGGTGAAACAACTGGGCAAATTAGTCGATTAAGTTCACAACTTAACACAGAAATTGGCAACTATAATGCAAGTCAAACTATCGAAAGTGTAACTTTTGATAAAGCGGGTAATAGTTATACAACGTTCGATAACAGTACAACCTCAATTGGCGGTATTGTTATTTCAAATAAAGTGGCAATAAACAGAGATGGGCAAACTTATAATACGAACCAAGACAGCATTATTACTGGTTCGAATACAGGCCTTATATCTCCTAAAGGTCTTGATGTGGCTTCTGATAGCGGTATGATTTTAGTTGCAGAAAATAATGCAGATACTCCAAGCATTTCAATATTTTCAACTTGCACCACAGGGGATGCAAGCCCATTAATGACGCTTACGTTTGCAAACGATGCTCGCCCTTGGGATGTTGATTACGATGCAAACACTGATCGAGCTTTTGTAGCACTAACAAATGGAACCGTTGCTGTATTTGACGAAGTTAAAAGCAAACTAATGGCTGGTAGTACTAATATTGCAGTTGAGGATAGGCTTATAACGCCAGCAAATGCAGGTACAGCAGTAGCAGCACCAAGCAACATGCACGGCATCGACTACGACTCGCTAAGTGGCTCGCTAATACTCTCTGATGTTGGTAGCGCAGCAGTTGCTGACGATGGCAAAATATACGTATTGAATAACGTAGCAACTGCATCGGGCTTGGTAAACATAAGTACCACTATTAGCGGTCCAAATACCCTACTGGGTAACCCTGTTGATATTATGTATACCGGAACAGATTTATACGTAGCTGAGAAGTCAAATAATGTGGTTATGCGATTTAATAATATTTTAAGCAGTGCAGGCGGTGATATAAGCGCCGATACCAGTACGGCATTTACAGCCCCTGAGTCGATTGCAATATTACCAGCTTGGCTTAACAAATAGAGTTAACCTCACCATGCCTGACCAATAACCTTGGTCGGGCATTATCGCATCCACACTTTTATATCTGCCAAGCCATTACTTTGTAAAATACCTAATTGCTGATCAACATTAGAGTTTTGTTCAAACTCAAATGCATCGAGCTGATCATCAAACGTAATATTAGCCACACCATCACCACCGCGCTTTTTAACTTGATGCAGTGCTATATCTGCTAAGTTAATAGAGGTTTCCCAGCTAATTACCTGTCCGCCTAGTAAAGGTAATGGATAAAATGACCAACCAATTGATGCCGTGATATTAGTTGTTTTTCCATTTGGTAATTGGAACGAATTAGCCGCTATTACTTTACAAAGTTCTGAGGCATAGCTATCTATTTTATTGCATTTAAAGTCACGTAATAATAATAAAAACTCATCACCACTCCAACGTGCCACATAGTCAGAGCCCTGCGTACGCGAATTTAACAATGCAGCCATTTGCTGTAAGCAGCTATCACCTGCAATTGGGCCATACGCATCGTTAATACGGCTGAAGTTATCAAAGTTAATAATTACCAGCACCAGTGACTTACCTTGTGCCTGCAGCGACTGTGAATTACGTTGAAAGTGCTCAATATCTTTAGGGAGTTGATCAAACAAAAAGCGGCGGCTACGTAGCCCTGTTAGCTCATCTGAGTGACTCACTAATTTAAGCTGTGAATTCACTTGGCCTAATTTATCATTAGCTTGGCGAAGCTCTAAGGTACGCTCAGTGATTAAGCCCTCTAATGCTTCTTGCTTTCTGCGTTCTTGTGCTCTAAACACCCAAAAAATGAGATAAAAAAGCAAAATAAAACCACTGGTAATTAAAAGCCTAAAGTAAATTGTTTCGTCAAAGCGCTCAGGCACTACAAAACCGTATTCTACATCTTGCGCTTTAGCCCAGTCTTCACCTTGGCGCTTAGCTTCTAATTGAAACAAAAACGAGCCAGGAGGCAAGTTAGTATAAATAGCTTCACGTCGCGTATTTGCATAGCGCCAGTCACTATCTAAGCCACTTAGTTTATATCTAAATTCAATGCTGTTTGGTGCATAGTAATCAATAGCTGTGTAAGTTAGCGTTATATCACGCTCGTCTGTTTCTAATGATGGTTTTTTACCAAGCGCAGCGGTAGTTAAATGACGAAGTGGCGTTGTTATTGTCTCTATTGTTGGCTTTAATGCAAGCACACCAAATAGCTCTACATTTTTAGGTATTTCAACAACACCTTGTAAGCTTGGGTACCAAATAGAATTTCCGGTGTCTGCTACCGCATCATGCCCAAGTCCACTACAACATTGATTCGCTTTACCATCAAGTTGACGGTCAAAAGATGAAATTACTTCTTCAACTTTTAAGCTTTTTATTTCTGTTTTAAATTGCTCTACAGGCATTCTGTAAACACCTTTCATGGTGCTTACCCAAACATGCTTTAACTTTTCATCATATTCTAGGCTAAATATAGAACCATACGGTAAACCATTAGCTGCATCGAGCTGACGCCATTGCCCTTGCGTACTTCTGTAAAAAAGCCCATCGTTAAGAGAGCCTATTAAAATACCCACGCCATCTATATGTAGCACGCTAGTTACGTATGCGCTTTCAAGTGTTGTTTGGTCGCCAATTTTTTCAATGCCACGGTCTGTAAAGTAATATGCGCCCTTACTAGTACCAATCACACCAAAGTTTGTTTTATCTAATACGTAGGTAATAAACTTACTACCTAAAAAAGCGTTATAGGCAAAAGGCGTTAAACCAGCATAATTTAATCGATATAAACCGCGTCCGGTACCAATCCAAAAGCCGCCTTTACTAGAGCGACTTATTGCAAATACCGGATTATCGCGAAGTGCTCGACCAGGGACGGTGTAAAGTGTCTTGTTTTCAAAAACAAATAAGCCGCGCCCTGTGGCTATATATAATCGCTCACCATCAAATTGTAGATCGTGTACTGATGCGTATCCATATTTACTACTTGGGACTAAATTAATAAAACTTTTATCTAAATCGAAATAACCAATGCCGCTTTTATTCGCAACCCACAGTTTACCATCGGGTGCTTGGCTAATAGCCATAACAGATTCGGTCATATTTGAAACTGCTGAATGCCTTTCGACTCGCCCTTCATGAGCAAGCCACAAGCCTTCACTAAAGCTTGCTAACCAAACGTTATTTTTATCATCTCTAAAAATATCAGCAAACCATATACTTTGATCGAGTTGGCTAGGCTCTACCCATTGCCACTCACCGGTTTTATCTCTGAATAATAAGCGTCCATAGGTCGAAACCCACAAGCCACCATCGGTATCACTCATAAACTTATAAACGGCTGAGTTATTTGCATTAGGTAGAGGAAAAGGTCTTAGCTCGTCATCTAAATCTAAAAAGTATGCACCTAGCTCAGAAGCTATATACAAATTACCATTTAAAAATGATAAATCGTGCACTATGGTTTGCGCTAGGCGCTCTGGTAAAGATATTTTTGCGGTAAGCTCTAAACGTAGTTTAGAAAAATCTGATGAGTTTTTTGTAAGGCGTAATAAATGACGATCATTAACCAGCCAAATGCCTTCAGGAGAGAGTGCCATTTGGCTAACAGAGCCAACTATTTGTGTGATCACAGTAGCATTAACAATAGGTAGAGGACCATTTACTTCAGTGCGTAAATCAACTTGCCCTCTATCTACATAGTATAAGCCGTTGGCCGCAATCCATATGCTACCTTTAGAGTCCTCAAGAATATCCCTTACTGGACCTTTAATATTAAATTCTTGTGCTGCAAATGTGGCTGGGTTAATAACTACCAAACCACTTTTAGTGCCTACCCATAACAAACCACTAGAATCGACTAAAAGCTTATTAACACCATTACTAGGCAAGAATGGACTATTTTGCGTGTTGTAATTTGTAAATGTTGTACCATCAAAACGGCTTAAACCAAATTGCGTACCAAGCCACATATAGCCTTGCTGATCTTGCACAACACTTTTAAGTGATTGCGACGGTAGGCCATCTTTTATATTCCATTGCTTAACTACGTAATCAGTAATTGAAGCCCAACTTGGCGTCGCGCACAACATAAGTACACAAACCAGTAAAAATCGCATCATATTGCTGCCACCTAGTTAAACAAATCAAATATAAAAATTAAAAGGGCAGTAAACCCACTTTTATTAACGCTTGTAAACATATAAGCGAAAAAATACCCGCAAGTATATCGTCGGCCATTATACCTAAACCGCCATGTACTCGTTTGTCTAGCATACGGATTGGGCCGGGTTTTGCTATATCAAAAAAGCGAAATAACAAAAAACCTACGAGTAATGTTTGCCAGTTAAGTGCTGCGCCAATCATAGTGATGTAATAACCCGCCACTTCATCCCATACAATAGCAGGATGATCGTGCACGCCTAAATCATCAGCCGTTTTACCGCACGCCCATATACCAAATATACTGATCACAACGGCAAATACAATTTGCAGCCATAACGGATAATACATGGTCATAAAAATGAATGGCAAGGCAGCAAATGTACCAAATGTACCGGGCGCTTTAGGGGCAAGCCCAGTCCCAAAGCCCAGACCAAAAAACTGATGTGGACGCTTTAAATTAAACTTGCGGTTATTGTTCAAACCAGCTCCTTTGCAAAGTGCTCAAAACCCTGCGGTTCAAAATCAAACTTTTCACCGTTGTGTAAAAGCTCAATTTGGCCATCGCCACTTTTAACTTGGCCAATGCATGTTGCATCTACACCATACTGGCGTAGCTTTATTTCTAACATACTTTTATTGCTATCAGGGACCGTAAAAATTAATTCGTAATCATCACCGTAACTGAGAATGAATGGCAGCTGCTGATTAAAATCAAGGCTTGCTTGCATCGCATCTGAAGTTGGAATACTTTCAATATTCACCACTGCACTTACTTGTGACATATCGAGTATATGACTTAAATCAGCGATTAAGCCGTCCGACACATCGATAGCCGATGATGCAAGGCCTCGTAATACCTGCCCTGCAGCAACACGTGGGGTTGGAAAGTCAAAGCGTTTATTTACGTACTTTAAATGCTCTGGCTCAATACTTATACCTTGTTTGCGAGACTCAATTGCAAGTCCAGCGTCACCTAGCGGACCCGTAACATAAATCCAATCACCCACTTTTGCGCCACTACGACGAAGTGCAGTACCTTCGGGTACAGTCCCTTTCGCACAAATAGTGATGGTTAGTGGGCCCTGAGTTGTATCGCCACCTATAATCTGCACATTAAAATATTCAGCAATTTCATGCATGCCATCAGTAAACTCTTCAATCCACTGTGGGTCAATACTTGGCAAAGTTAACGCAACTGAAACCCAAGTTGGCTCAGCACCCATGGCCGCTAAATCACTTAAATTAACAGCAAGCGCTCTGTGACCTAATGCACGAGGGGAAATATCATCAAAAAAGTGTACGCCAGCAACAAGAGTGTCTGTTGTAACGGCAAGTTGGCAGTTTTGTGGAACGGTTACTAAAGCGCAATCATCCCCTATACCTAGGTTTACATCACGACGGGTGATACCGCGACCTTTAAAGTAGCGGTTAATTAATTCAAATTCCTTCATACACAAAAAAGCCGGCCTATGCCGGCTCCCCTCTTTAACGGTTTACTTACTTGCGTAAATGCTTAACAGCTTTATCAAGTACACCGTTTACAAATTTATGGCTGTCTTCAGCGCCAAAAATTTTGGCCAGCTCAATACCTTCGTTAATAGCAACTTTATAAGGTACGTCTTCACGGAACTTAAGCTCATAGCTGCTTAAACGTAAAATTGCACGCTCAACCATATCTAAGTCATCAAACGGACGTGTTAAATGTGGTGATACAGCTTCGTCTAGTTGCTTGTAATTTACAGCAACACCCGTCGCTAGATCTTTAAAGTATTCAACATCAATTTTAGTAACGTCTGTTTCGATCAACATTTGTTGTTCGATATCGGCAATTAAATTGCCACTTATTTGCCAAGAATAAACGGCTTGGAGTGCTAAGATACGTGCTTTACGTCTTGCTGCTGGTTTCACAAAAATTCCTTAAACTTAAATTTTATCTAACACATTAACCATTTCAAGCGCGCCTAAAGCAGCTTCGCCGCCTTTATTGCCCATTTTGGTGCCAGCACGCTCAATTGCTTGTTCAATGCTTTCTGTGGTTAATACGCCAAATGCAACCGGGATATCATACTCAAGTGATACTTGCGCAAGACCTTTGTTTGATTCGCCAGCAACTAGGTCAAAGTGTGGTGTACCACCTCTGATCACTACGCCTAATGCGATGATTGCATCATACTCTTTTTTTGCCGCAACGCGTTTAGCCGCTAAAGGTAATTCTACCGCGCCTGGCACATAAATAACGGTAATGTCGTCATCTGATACGCCACCTGTGCGTTTTAGCTCATCAACAGCACCTGCAAGGAGGCTGCTACCAATAAAGTCATTAAAACGAGAAATGACAATGGCAAATTTTTTGCCTGGAGCGTACTTATTACCTTCAATAATTTTCATTTGATAACCCTAAAAATAAGTTCAAGCGGTTGCGATTGCGCAAAAATTGCTGCGCATCATACCATAAAAATAAAATAATAGCCTAGTTTAAGCGTGATGCTTATTGTGGCTCAACGTAATCAACAACTTCTAAATGAAAGCCCGAAAGTGCATGGTACTTTTTAGGGCGACTCATTAATCGCATTTGTTTAATTCCAAGATCGGCAAGTATTTGCGAGCCTACGCCAACAGTACGAGATGTACCTTTGAATTTACGTGGCGTAACGCTTTCGCCGGCATCAGCTGCTGCAAATGCTTTCACAGTTGCCTCTAACTCTTCAGTGCTTTCTTGCTTACCTAAAATAACTAAAGCACCTTCATTTTTAGCGATATAAGCGATTGCTTCTGAAAGGCCCCAGCTACGGTCAGCACTTCTGTCTGAAAGTAGAATATCGTTAAAGGTACTTTGCAAATGTACACGTACATTTGTCGGCTCTTGATCTTTTATATCGCCTTTGAGCAATACGTAATGTAATTGGCCGTCAATTGTGTCTTTGTAAGTAACTAAATCAAATTCACCATGAACAGTTGGTAACTTACATTTTGCTACTTGCTCAATTGTTGTTTCGTTTAAGTTGCGGTATTCTATTAAATCAGCAATGGTGCCAATTTTAATATCGTGCTCTTTCGCAAAAACTTCTAAATCAGGGCGGCGTGCCATAGTGCCATCAGCATTAAGTATTTCAACAATAACAGATGATGCTTCAAGCCCAGCTAAACGCGCTAAATCACAGCCAGCTTCAGTGTGTCCTGCGCGAGTTAATACGCCACCAGGTTGCGCCATAATAGGAAAAATATGTCCAGGCTGAACAATATCACTTGGGACTGCGCCTTTAGCTATAGCCGCTTGCACTGTACGCGCTCTATCTGCTGCTGAAATACCGGTTGTAACACCTTTTGATGCTTCTATCGACATTGTAAAGTTAGTCGAAAATGCTGCACCATTGTTTTTAACCATTAACGGTAAATCAAGTTGCTCGCAACGCTCTTGCGTCATGGTTAAACAAATTAAACCACGGCCATGGGTAGCCATGAAATTAATCGCTTCTGCGCTAATATGCTCAGCAGCTATTATTAAATCGCCTTCGTTTTCTCTATCTTCATCATCCATTAAAATAACCATTTTACCGGCTTTAATATCGTCGATGATTTCTTGCGCGCTGTGTAAATTCATAAATTTGCTCGTGTAAGTTGTCAGTTTCGTTATTTAATAAAACCCGCTTTAGCGAGTAAGCTCATCGAAATATCAGAGCCCGTTGGTTGCTCTGCACCCTTTATAAGGCGCTCTAAATAACGTGCAATTTGATCGACTTCTAAATTAACTTGGGTACCTACTTTAAAATGAGCAATTGTGGTTTGCTCACTCGTGTGTGGGACAATTGTTAATTTGAATTTATTACCCTCTACAGCGTTTACTGTCAGGCTTATACCATCAATACATACCGAACCTTTGTAAGGAATGTATTTCATTAAATTTTCGTCAGTTGTAAGCCAATATTCTGTTGCTCTGGCGTTTGCTGTAATACTTGTAATTGTTGCGATACCATCAACATGGCCAGACACTAAATGACCGCCTAAACGAGAAACAGGTTGCATGGCTTTTTCAAGATTCACCGTTTGTCCTAAAGCATAGTGAGCAAAACCGGTCAAACTAATCGTCTCATTAGATAAATCCGCACTAAAACCATCAATATGTTTATCAACTACAGTTAAGCAAACACCATTAGTTGCAATGCTGTCACCTAACTTTACGTCTGTCATATCAAGATCAGTACTTTGGATACGAATGGCTAAGTCGCCTTGTTTTTTTTGTAATAAAGCAATTTTGCCTGTGGCTTCTATTATCCCAGTAAACATAGCACTACTCTTTTTATTAAGTGATTTTAATGAGTTTTGACGCGGTGATACGTAAATCGTCACCAATGCGCGCACATTCATTAAATGTTAAATCAACGGTGTTTTGCATACTCGTCAATTCAGGAAAATTAACTAAACTTTTTGCATCATGGCCCATTAGTTTAGGCGCTAAATAAAAAACAAACTCGTCAACTAAATTAAGCTCTGTCATTTTACCAGCAAGTGTTGCGCCAGCTTCAAGCCAAACATTATTAAACTGCAGTTGCCCAAGTTTTTCTAAAACGGCTTGTAAATCAACTTTACCGTTACTTTCACTGACTTCAATATGCTTTACAAAATGCGGCCATTGCAATGATTTATCAACCTTAGTCGTAAATATTATTACATCACTTTGGATTTCAAATAAAGCAAGGTCAGGTGTTAAACGGTTTTGAGAGTCAATTATAACACGCACGGGCTGGCGAAGCGGCAAATCAGTAGGCAGTGTGCAAGGCAGCTCACTTAGTCGCACATTAAGTTTAGCATCGTCTACTAGCACTGTATCGGCACCGGTTAAAATAGCGCAGCTTTTCGCTCGGTATAATTGTACGTCTTGTCGAGCAGCAGGACTTGTGATCCACTTACTTTGCCCATTTTTAAGCGCCGTTTTACCATCAATACTCGCTGCCATTTTGCAAATCACATAAGGTAAGCCTTGTTCCATACGCTTAAAAAAGCCAACGTTAAGTGCGCGAGCTTGTGATTCGAGTAACCCGTAAGCAACGTCAATACCCGCGTCGCTCAGTATTTTAAGGCCTTTGCCAGCAACTTGTGGGTTTGTATCAACCATAGCAGCAATTACTTTTACCACACCGGCAGCTTTTAAGCCTTCGGCGCACGGTGGCGTACGGCCATAATGACTACACGGTTCAAGCGTTACATAAGCCGTTGCACCTTGTGCATTTTTTCCAGCGACAGCCAGTGCATTTACTTCTGCATGGCCTTGACCTGCTAATTGATGAAAACCCTCACCAATTATTTGATTATTTTTAACTAAAACACAGCCAACATTAGGGTTAGGTGTGGTAGTAAAGCGGCCTTTTTTGGCAAGTTCTATGGCGCGTGCCATATACATTTCATCATGTTCAGTAAAAGGAACTTGGCTTTGCATTGTTACTCCCCTAAGCGGGCAATTTCTTCGCCAAATTCGCGTATATCTTCAAACGAGCGATAAACAGAGGCAAATCTTACATACGCTACTTTATCGAGCTTTTTGAGGGCTTCCATAATGCATTCACCAACCAAATGGCTTGAAATTTCTCGCTCGCCTGTAGCACGCAACTGCGATTTTATTATATTCACAACTTCGTCTACTTGCTCTGTGCTCACTGGGCGTTTTTCGAGTGCGCGATTTAAGCCATTTAATAATTTATCTTCGTTAAATGGTTCGCGGCTGCCGTCTTGTTTAATAACACGAGGCATAACCAGTTCAGCGCCTTCAAATGTAGTAAAGCGCTCATGGCAGTCGTTGCACTCACGGCGCCTGCGAACTTGATGGCCTCCACCAACAAGGCGTGAGTCAATAACTTTAGTATCTTTTGCGGTACAAAATGGACAATGCATAGCTCGGTACTTCCGTTTTAAAACAAAAAAGACCGCTAAATAGCGGTCTTTTATCTTAGCAAAAAAATAGGGCCTGTTGACCTTTCAGGATTAAATTTGTTCTATCTATGGGTGATTTAATCGCGGCGCGAGGTTTGTAACCTAGTGGGCTAAGTAAAAACCGAGCAAAGCTTCCGCGTCCTGCTCACGCCCCTTACCTACATCCATGTAGGCAACAAAGAGTAAATCGCCCCTAGGACGAACCCGAGGGCAGTGCATGTTTGGCATTTATGCTGCGTTATCGCCTATTTGTGTGGAGTAACCACACTACATAGACTCTGCCTTGCCTAAAAACCAAACATGCTACTGCAAATTAAACCTCGAAAGATAAACAGGCCCCTAGCCTATGTGATCTAAATTACTGCTGCTTATGCAATTAAGCGTAAACAGGTAATTTTGCACAAATTGCTTTTACTTTTTCTTTAACTTGCGCCTGTACAGATTCATCAGTGATGTTATCTAGTACGTCACAAATCCAGCCAGCAAGCTCTTTTGATTCTTCTTCTTTGAAACCACGACGAGTGATTGCAGGAGAACCAATACGCAAACCAGATGTTACAAACGGAGAACGTGGATCGTTTGGCACTGAGTTTTTATTAACTGTGATGTTAGCGTTACCAAGGGCTGCGTCTGCATCTTTACCAGTAATATCTTTATCGATTAAATCGAGTAGGAATAAGTGGTTTTCAGTTTTGTCAGATACGATTTTGTAGCCGCGCTCTTGCATTACAGCAACCATTGCTTTTGCGTTTTTAACAACTTGTGTTTGGTATACTTTAAATTCTGGTTGAAGCGCTTCTTTAAATGCCACTGCTTTTGCTGCAATAACATGACATAAAGGACCACCTTGGCCACCAGGGAAAACTGCGCTGTTAAGCTTTTTATAGATTGCTTCATCGCCACATGCAGAGATAATTAAACCACCACGAGGACCAGCAAGTGTTTTATGCGTAGTTGTAGTTACAACATGTGCATGAGGAACTGGGCTTGGGTAAACGCCTGCCGCAATTAAACCTGCAACGTGAGCCATATCAACAAACAGGTAAGCACCTACTTTGTCAGCAATTTCACGGAATTTAGCCCAATCAACAATACCTGAGTACGCTGAGAAACCACCAATAATCATTTTTGGTTTATGCTCAAGTGCTAGTGCTTCAACCTGTGCGTAATCAATTTCGCCCGTTGTTTCATCTAGTCCGTATTGAATTGCATTGTAAAGCTTACCAGAGAAGCTTACGTGTGATCCGTGAGTTAAGTGACCACCATGAGCTAAGCTCATACCAAGTACAGTGTCGCCTGCTTCTAATAGCGCTAGAAAAACAGCAGCATTAGCTTGCGAACCAGCATGTGGTTGTACGTTTGCGTAGTCAGAACCAAATAACTCGTTAGCACGGTCAATTGCTAATTGCTCAACAACATCAACGTGCTCACAACCGCCATAATAACGTTTGCCAGGGTAACCTTCTGCGTATTTATTTGTAAGCTGTGAACCCTGCGCTTCTAGTACGCGTGGGCTACAGTAGTTTTCTGAAGCGATTAGTTCAATGTGCTCTTCTTGGCGAGCAGTTTCTTTGTTTATCGCGTCAAATAACTCTGGATCAAAATCCGAAATATTCATGCTACGTTCTAACATTGGGGTCTCCTAGGGCAACGTGTATGGTGTTTTTTAGAGGCTTTATTGTACGCTTTAAACGACTCTTTGCCTACGCTCTTAAGTTGAGGATATTTAAACAGGGATTGAAACTATTTCACAGACTTTTTAAGATGATATTTTCTTATAAAACCATAACGATTTTAAATGAATGCTATTTCCTACATTTAATTAGTAAATGCAACTCACTAGATTTAAAAGCCTAAAGTTATAAAAAAAGGCGGCTTAACCGCCTTTTTGAATTAATTAACTTAGCCAAGTTTAGCAAGTATTTCTGTACGTAATGCGTCGTAATCGGCCTTTATATCGCTTGCTAGGCATGGTTTTGCTAGTGCGTCGCTAAGTGGTTTTGGCATACCTAATTCAATATTTAAAATACCCTCTACGCTTTCTTTAAACTTAGCAGGGTGAGCTGTGGCTAAAAAGATGCCCGCTGCACCAGGCGCTCGATTTTCAACAAGACCTTGGTACGCAATAGCAGTGTGAGGCTCTGCAACATAACCCGTTTGTTGAATTTTTTTCATCACCGATTGCGTGTCTTCCTCGTTTACGCTAGTTGAATAAAAATTATCGTAGCTAAACCAGTTATTATCTAACATTGTTTGCACACGCGGCCAGTTGTTTGGCTTACTTACATCCATTGCATTTGAAAGCGACTCAAGTGTTGCGTTTGGCGTCCAGGTTTTATCAAGCATAAAGCGCGGCACAGTATCATTTTGGTTGGTGGTTGCACTTAATTTACCTACAGGTAAGCCAATAACCGCACCAATCATTGCAGCACATACATTACCAAAGTTGCCACTTGGCACTGATATATGCGCTGTTGCGCGTTTTTCTTTTGGTAGTTGTGCAATGGCCTCAAAGTAATAACAAACCTGAGCAACTAAACGGCTAATATTAATTGAATTAGCAGAATTAAGCCCAAGTGTTGATTTAACTTCTTCATCTAAAAAGGCATTTTTAACCAACTCTTGGCAATCATCAAAACTGCCATCAACTGCGTAACAATGAATATTGTTACCTAACGTAGTAAATAGCTTTTGCTGAGCAAGTGAAATTTTGCCTTTAGGATATAAGATGACAACATCGATATTCGGCTTGTTATAAAAAGCATGTGCAACGGCTGCACCAGTATCGCCCGATGTTGCGGTTAAAATAGTTACTTTTTCATCTTTATTAAATTGCGCTAAGCACTCAGCCATAAAGCGACCACCAAAGTCTTTAAACGCAAGCGTAGGACCATGAAACAACTCTAAGCAGTAAGTATTCTCTTCAACTTCCACCAGCTTAACTGGAAAGTTAAATGCATTTTTAACCATTTGTGCCACAGTGTCGCTAGGCAGCTCATCACCAATTAGGTGAGATAATATTTTGCCACTGCGTGTAACAAAGTCCATATCAAGCAAAGCATGAACATCGGACAGTGGGGCAAGGGATTCAGGGAAAAACACACCTTGATTACGACCCAAACCTGTTTTTACGGCTTCAACGAACGACACTTTTTGTGAGCTATCTTTTAAATTATGTAATTGCATGACTACCTATCCTATAAAACTGTTAATTGACGCGTGCCGTCGTTATCTAATTTACAAATGTGGCAAAAGCCTTGCTCGTTAATGTAATTTGCCTCTAACCACTGCGCGCATTGCTTTGCAGCTTCAAGTGTTTTACATACACTAAACAAGGTAGGTCCTGCGCCCGAAATACTCACTATTTCAGCGCCCAACGCTGGTAAGCTTGCTTTGGCTTCACTAAAACCTTTAATAAGCGGTGCGCGGTAAGGTTCTGCTATTTCATCTTTCATTATGCTCAGTGCATCGTCAAAACGATTAGTCAACAGTAAGCTACTAAATGCCGATAAACGCTGTGCAAACTCAACACTTGCATGCATGCTCAACTCTTTTGGTAAAACCGAGCGCGCTTTAGCAGTGTTGAGTGAAAAACCAGGGAACGCAGCAACGTAGTACCAATTTTCATCAACAGGCAGTGCAATCGATTTATCAGGGATTAAATCACCTGTTAATTGCAAACCACCTAAATAGCATGGCGTGATGTTGTCGTAATGACGACCACCGCTCACTACAGCTTCAAAGTCAGCCATAAGCTCAATAAGCTCAACCTGACTTAAGTTAGTTTGCGCAAACTTATCAAGGGCAGCAAAGGTAGCCACGACCGAGCATGCACTAGAACCAAGTCCAGATCCAATTGGTAAATTCTTTTTAAGCTCGAGCTTTACGCTTGGCATATCAGGCGCAACATGCGCTCTAAAATGTACTAAACACTGGTACGCTAAGTTTTCATTCGCATCACTTGGTAACTTGTGAGCGTAGTCGCCAGTGCAAATAAATTCGTCACTTGGTGCTGCACTTACAACGGCTACATCGCCTAATAAACTACCATCAATTGGCGCAAGCGCTGCGCCAAGTGCATCAAAACCCACTGCAAAATTACCAATAGACGCCGGAGCATATACTTCAATCATAACGAGCTCCTAGCGCGATAGTGTTTTTAAAATATCAGCAAATACACCCGCTGCTGTTACTTCAGAGCCGGCACCATAACCACGAATTACAAACGGACGTGGCTGGTAGTATTGGCTTAAAATAGCAAGCGCGTTTTCGCCATCGCGAATTACATTAAGCGCATGTTTTTCATCAACAGCCTCAATACCTACTTTACAGTGACCTTCTTTAATTGTACCTACATAACGAAGTACCTTTCCTTCGCTCGCAGCACTTTGAATGCGGTCATTAAAATCAGCATCTAGGCTTGGTAGTTTTGCCATAAACTCATCAACACTATCACCTTGTGCAAAACCTTGTGGTAATACTGACTCAACTTCAATATCGCTTAGCTCCAACTTCATACCGGCTTCGCGAGCAATGATCAGTAACTTACGTGCTACATCAGTACCCGATAAATCATCACGAGGATCTGGCTCAGTAAAACCGCTTTCTTTGGCTTTAATAGTTGCCTCAGAAAGTGATAAACCATCTTGAAGTGCGCCAAACATATACGAAAGTGAGCCTGATAAAATACCGCTAAACTCTAGTAACTCATCACCGGCACCAAATAATGACTGCAAGTTATCGATTACTGGTAAACCTGCACCAACGTTAGTTTCGTATAAAAATTTACGATTATTCTTTTGCGTAGCAGCTATTAAATCTTGGTAATACGTGTATGAGCTTGTTGTCGCTTTTTTATTAGCTGCAACCACATGAAAACCTGCATTTAAAAAGTCTACGTACTGCGCAGCAAGTGCATCTGAAGATGTACAATCTACTAATACCGGATTCACTAAGTGGTTTTGCTTAACAAATTGCTCTACTAATTTTAAATCAAATGCTTGCTCAGATGAGGCCAATTTTTGCTGCCAATCACTAAAAGCGATGCCTTCGTTATCAAGGTGTAATTGACGAGAGTTAGCAACACCATACAAGTTAAGTTTAATATTACGCTTTTCAAGCCAAGCTTGCTGGCGCTCAAGCTGATTAATAAGCTCTTGCCCTACTAAGCCACAACCTAGTAAAAACACATCAATTGACGGCACATGCGTGAAAAAGTTTTCATGGCATATTTTTACAGCGTCATTACATAACTCACCATCAATTACCGCAGAAATAGCACTTTCTGTAGAATCCTGTGCAATTGCCACAATATTTACTTGCGCTTGTGCAAGCGATGCAAAAAACTTAGCCGCTAAGCCACGGTGTGCGCGCATGTTGTCGCCCACTAAAGTAACAATGGCTAAATTACGCTGTACTTGTACAGGCTCAATAAGCCCTGCTTGTAATTCAAGCTCAAATGCAGTTTGTAGCGCATCCAGTGCAAGCGCTAGGTCTGTTTCGTGCACACAAAAACTAATACTAAATTCACATGATGATTGCGTGATCAATACAATTGATACGTTATCGTGAGCAAGCGCGTTAAATACCTTAGATGCCATGCCTACTTTACCTTTCATGCCTGGGCCTGAAACAGTTAACATTGCAAGGTCTTGTAAGCTAGAAAGCGCTTTTACGGGCTCATCAGATGAATAATCGTTACCAATTAATGAGCCTTGTGCGTCTGGGTTATGCGTATTTTTAATTTCACATGGCACGCCTGCTTTAGCACACGGTAAAATTGTTTTTGGATGAAGTACTTTTGCACCAAAGTAAGAAAGCTCCATCGCTTCTTTATAAGATAAAAAATCTACTTTAGTGGCTTTTTTAATATAACGAGGATCAGCGCTATATACGCCATCAACGTCAGTCCAAATTTGGCAAATCTCAGCTTCTAAACATGCCGCAGCAATAGCTGCTGAGTAATCTGAGCCATTACGGCCAAGCGTCGTAAGCTCACCTTTATCATTACTCGCCGTAAAACCAGGCATAATATAAATAGTTGCAGGGTTTTCTTTAAGCACAGCTTGAAAGCGAGCTTTACTTGCCACTAAATCAGCTTCTGCATCAATGTAGCCACCTGTTGAAGCAATACAGCTTGTTGCTTCTAAGTACCTTGCATCTTGTGAGCTCAATAAAGCCTGCATTAAAGAAACGCTAACGCGCTCTCCAAAGCTAATTACAAATGCGCGAACTTGATCAGGGCAACACTGTATAAGCGACACGCCATCTAATTTATTTTTAAGCTCGCCTAGGTCTGGCCAGCTTGTAACTACTACGCCACTTTTTTCAACGTCAGCTTTTAAGCCCTCACAACGACTCGCTAATGCTTGCCATTGCTGCGAAAAATCTAAGCCTTGCTCTGCAGCACTTGCAAGTGCAACTAGCGAATCGGTCATTCCACCTGGAGCAGAAAGCACCAATAACATTTCATCTTTTAACTGTGCTTTAACTAACTGAGCTACCTGTTGTAAGCATGCATAATCGGCAAGTGAAGACCCACCAAATTTTAAAACTCGCATTGTTTATGTTCCTCATCCCATAAAACGAAAAAAGGCCTGTGTTCTAAGTGAACACAGGCCTTTAAATTTGTTGCACCGACCTATGCCACTATCCAGTAAGAATGATGGTTGTAATAATAATGGTCAGTACGCGATTAATTGTTTTCATATGTTAAGACTGCCTTAACAAAGGCTATGCTGTCAACCCTAAATTAAAAGATAAAACAGCCTTTTTTAACATGAAAAAACCTAATGAATGCCAAATTTATGCAATATTTCATTCAAGCTTGATTTATTAATAGGTTTATCAATAAAATCAATTGCGCCAAGTTGGGCGACTCGTTGCTTCATTTTTTCCTGTATATCAGCAGAAATAACCAACACAAAGCACTCTATTTTTTCTGTTTTTATAGTTTCAAGTACTTGTATACCATCAACCTCTGGCATGGTGAGGTCTAGGCACAGTAAATCAAAGTTTTGTGCTCTTAAAAGATCGAGGGCGTTTGCTCCATTTATAGCTTGTTGTATATCTGCGTCTATACACTCATTTAAACACCGCACGACTTGTTTACGAGCAACAGCAGAATCATCACAGACTAATATCGAAAATTTCATCATGTTTACTACTACACAACCATCAAAGTTATTAAAAGACCATCTTTCTTTGCACTCAGGACACTTTAACACGCATCTAAATACTTAGCGCATTAATAATTCAATGCAATGATAAATATAGAATTAACTCATTTAAATATGATTAACGAAACTAAATTCTAATCAAACTTACAAAACTTAACGTCTAGCAAATTTACTAATTCATAGCTGAGTTTAATTACATTAATACTACATACCGACTTAATTAGATTTATCTTATTAAATTTTAACTTTTTTATTTATTTTTAGAGGTTTATTGACTAACTTTTAAATTACAATAGTAACGTTACAAAAATAACAAAGGATGAACAAGTCACTCATGTTACAAAAAAGCCTTTCTAAGAAGCTGCTAACAAGCGTTTTATCCGTTTATTTTTTGCTTACCTTCGTAGTGACTTGCGGACAGGTGCTTGCTGAATATCTCAATACTAAAGACTATATACGTGATGAATTAAGTACATTACAAAAAACCTTTAGTCGTAGCTTAACACGTGCAATTTGGGAGCTTAATACCAAGCAAACAATTACAACAGCAGAAGGTTTACTCGCCATTCCCATGATTGAAGGGATTATTGTTCGAGACGACAGCGGCGAAATTATTTCACAGTTAGGGCGCTCGCTCGACATACATAAGCTATATAACCAACAGTTAGTACAAGAAGAAGCTATTTTAGAAGACGCGAAATCCGGTCTGTTTGGTTACACCTTTCCACTTATTTTTGAATTTTCTGGCCGTGCTACCCAAGTGGGCGACGTTACCTTGTTCTCTAGCCGAGAAGTTGTTTTAAGCCGAATTATGGTATCAATCTACTTTTTGATTGGTAATGCGATGATTAAAACTACCTTTTTAATCATTTTATTTTTAATGGCATTTAGAAAGCTTCTTACAGATCCCTTAGCTGAGCTTACTGAGCAACTAGAAAACCTAGAATTAGATGAGCTAGAAGGACAACACATAGAAATAGAAACAGAGGAGCATAACGAACTAAAAGTAATGGAGCAGTCGTTTAACAAACTAATAGATAAAGTGGTTCAGTACAGAAAAGAGCTTGAGCACACCCAAAAAGAACTTATTATTAGTAACGAAAAGCTCGATCATCACAACATACAACTTGAGCAAGACGTAGCCCGTAAAACATCAAACTTAAGCCAAGCAATGATGGAATTACAACAGCAAAAATACGAACTTGAGAAGCAAAAAATTGTGCTCACTGAAGAAATAGACTTACGCCGCAGCACAGAGCAAGAGCTAATTACAAAACAAACTGAATCTCAGCGTTATATAGAGGAATTAAGCCTTGCACAGGAACGTTTATTGGGCACAGAGAAGATGGCCGCACTAGGCGGGCTTGTGGCGGGTATTACGCATGATATTAACACCCCTATTGGGATAGGTGTAACGGCAATATCGTTTTTGCAAGAACGCTTAAATAAACTCGAAAGTGCTTATAGTGAAAAAACACTTTCACCAAAAGCACTAGAAGAATTTATTAACGAAGCAAAACAAAGTACAAGCTTGTTAACCACTAACTTAGATAGAGCCTCAGAGCTTATTGCTAGCTTTAAGCAAATAGCGGTCGATCAGGCCAGTGAAGCTGTAAGAACTATTAACTTTAAAGATTACACTAACGAAGTAATACGCTCACTGCATCCAAAACTAAAAAAGACATCCCATACAATAAAATTAGAATGCCCTGATGACTTAGTTTTAAATTTACCTGCAGGCGCCATCAGCCAAATTTTTACTAACTTAATTATGAATTCACTCATTCATGGCTTTGAAGGTAAAAGCAACGGTGTGATGGATATCAAAATAAGCGCAGATGACACTAACTTAACGATTGATTACAAAGATGACGGTAACGGAGTTACCAGTGAGCAATTGAAAAAATTGTTTGACCCATTCTTTACGACTAAACGCGATGAGGGCGGAAGCGGATTAGGTACCCATATAATGTTTAACTTAGTTAAACAAACTCTTAGTGGATCTATTGATGCAACGAGTGAACCTGGTAAAGGTCTGCGTTACTATATTCAATTTCCAAAGAACATGGCTAAGCCAATGCCTATTTTTGATAAATATGAATAAAAAAGTATATGCATTAAATTATTAGGGCGTGTTGTTCTTTGGTGGTTGAATTTGCAGCAATATGTTTGGTTTTTAGGCAAGGCAGAGCCTATGTAGTGTGGTTATTCCCCATAAGTAGGCGATAACGCAGCATAAATACCAAACATGCGCTGCCCTTTGAGCTCGATCTCGGGACGATTAACTCTTTGTTGCCTACATGGATGTAGGTAAGGGGCGTGAGCAGGACGCGGAAGCTTTGCTCGGTTTTTACTTATTCTTACATGGATGTAAGCCAGTAGAATAACGCAGGAGCAGTTACCGAGCCCACTAGGTTACAAACCTAGCGCCGCGATTTAATCTTCCTTGGATTGAACAAATTTCAATCCATAAAATTCAACACGCCCTAGTAACAAATCAGTCATTTCGAGATGCTGTTTTTATTGCTATGATTGGACAAATTTTTCAAATGGATCAATTCCCCTATGTGGTTTAGTAACCTTATTTGTTACCGCTTTAAGCAAGACGTTTCATACACCCAAGAAGATTTTGATAAAGCATTAGAGCAAGATTTATTTCGCCCATGTACTGGTCAAGAGCTTGCAACATTTGGTTGGACGAAAGCGTTTGGAAAGCATGGCGAAACACTATCGCATTTTTCTCAAAAAAGTATTTTAGTTTGCGCAAAACGTGAAGAAAAAGTACTCCCAGCTTCTGTTATCAACGAACTAGTTGCTGAGAAAATTGATCAGATAGAAGCCGAAGAAAACCGCCCGGTTAAAAAGAAAGAAAAAGACGAATTAAAAGAAAACATTCTTCATACTCTTCTACCCCAGGCATTTAAAAAGTCGAGCTTACAATTTGCCTTTATTGACCAAGAAAATGGCTGGGTGGTTGTAAATAGTGGCAGCTTTAATAAAGCTGAAGAGCTACTGGCACTACTTCGTAAATCGTTAGGAACGCTCCCAGTTGTACCTGCGTTTGCTAACTACGACCTAGATGTATTCTTAACTGATTGGTTAACTAACTTTAGTACACCAGAAGGCTTTGCTATTGGCTCTGACGCTGAGCTTGAAGAAGCTGACGACAGCGGTGCACAAGTAAAACTAAAAGGCCATGATCTGGCATGTGATGAGGTTAAATCGCACTTAGAAAGTGGTAAACGCGTAACTAAACTGGCACTTGATTGGCAAGAACGCCTCAAGTTTATGCTGCAAAACGATGGCTCTATCAAGCGTTTAAGCTACTCTGAAACTCTAAAAGAAGAGAACGCAGATATTCCTAAAGAAGATATGGCTTTAAAACTTGATGCTGACTTTATTTTAGCTTCTGAGGAAATAAAGCAATTACTTGAAGAACTAACTGCTGGCTTAGGTGACGTTGAAGATTTAGAAAAAGCGTAAATACCACAACCTACATAAATATTTAAGCGCTTTGAAGCATTAAATAGACCCACATATAAGCAGGTTGGTATAACAGATAAAAAATCCGATAGCAGTTTACTGCTATCGGATTTTTTAATGGAATTTTTAGAAGCGCTTATTTATATATTTGTTATCCGCGAACAGAATTTAGCTAACGTTCGGCGTATTAAAACCTAATGTAATCATCTTTTAAGTAAGAGCTTACAGCAAGGTTCAAAGGAAAGTTATGTAGAGTGATATGAGATTATCTGTATTCACTTCAAGCCGGAATGCACAAAAACTGAAATTTTGATTTTAATTGAAATCATTAACTTATTTGTGCAGATAACTTATTTTAGCTTTTAGCGTCTTCAACTTTAGGTTGGCGATATATTTTTATAATGTGGTATAAATTTACAAGCGACAATAAGCCGTTGGTAAAAATAACAGGTACTGCGCCAATGGCAAAACCGTATGCAGTAAATACAATACAACCAAACATGTTGTACCAACGCAGTTTTACTACATCTGTCATTGTTAACGATGCAACCAATAAAGCTGATGCAATATAGCCTAAATATTCCCAACTCAATTGTTCTCTCCTAGCCTTTAGGTTAGCATTACATGTACTGCTAACTTATGGCACTTATAAGTATTGCAAAGTTACAACAAAATAAAAAAGCTAACTTGCTTAAAAACCTGAAAAAGTTTGCCGGAAAATACCAGCAAATTCTTAAATCATTACACGGGAAATGAAGGTAAAATAATACTATTAGCAAAGCTAATAATATTAGTAGCAAGTTAGCGTAAATTCTTAGTGTCTTAATGCTAACGTCATTAAGATGTAATAAATAGGACAAATGTCCGAAGAGCACATTGATGTTTCAATACCATTTTTCTAGTTACCTTGTTGATCAGCTTTTAACCTTTGCCGGTAGTAGCTATCAACAATCAAAAAAAGAAGTTCTGATCCATCAAGATCAGCCTTTAAGCAAGCTTGTGCTTGTACGCAGTGGCACTGTGTCGTTTAGTTACGACGTAGGTAATGGACGACGCCTGCTGTTAGGACAATTGGATTGTAACAACACCCTTATTGGTGAAATAGAAGCGCTAAATAATAATCCGTGTATTTATACGGTAACGTGCTTTAGCGATGTAACTTATAATCTTATTGAATTAAGACATTGGCGTGCTCTGCTGCTTGAAAAACCAGAACTGAGTTTATACACCGCACAAACTATTGCGGCTAAATTTCAGGAAAACCAAAAAATCAATTTAGATAAACTACTACTACCATTGAGCTACAACATAGCCAAAGATTGCTTACTAAGGGCCGAGAACAACAACCCTACGCTACTTAGAGCCTATCCAACTGTAAATGCTGAAGCCGAACGCTTTGCTACCACTGAGCGAGCTTACAGACGTGTTGTTACAGAACTTGTCGAAAAAGGCTTGGTACTTAGAAGTAACGATGGCTTACAAGCAGTCGATATACCAAAGCTAAGTGAATACGTAGATAGCTTTGCTCAACTTTAAGTTATTTAAAATTTACCCATAAAAAAAGGCCTTAACGGCCTTTTTTTATTTATACAAATTACTGATTACTTCTCTAGCAAAATGTCATGAATTTTCACAAGATCAGATTTACCTGCAATAATTTCATCCGGTGTTAAACCCGATAGTTCATGCGGGAACACTAACCACTCTTCAGACTCATGAATATAATAATCTGGAACAGTGTCTACTTTTGAGTTTTTTGGCTTGTAGTACGGACATGCAATACGAATATCACGTGGCAAGTTTAAGCGCATAAGCTCTGAAAGCTTTTCTTTTAATGCAACAATACTACGACCAGAGTCAAATACATCATCAACAATTAATAATGAGTCGCCTGCATTTGCGTTCTCAACAATGTAATGCAAACCGTGGACTTTAATTTCTTTAGATTGTTTACCAATACCGTAATAAGACGATGTACGTACTGCAATGTGGTCAGTCTCAATGCCTTTATAATCGTAATATTCTTGAACAGCAATACCGATCGGTGCACCACCTCGCCAAATACCAATAATAAAATCAGGACGAAAGCCATCTTGGTATACTTGTGCCGCTACGCGGAACGAATCTTCAAGCAGCTGTTGAGCTGTGATGTAGCACTTATCTGACATAATTAGAAACCCCAGTGGTGGATATAAGATTTGAGCGCAGCTTAGAGTTAAGCAAAAATTAAACTCAAACAGGTATTGGCGACGGATTTTACCGCAAATGAAATAAAATTGCTTGCCTGTAAATTAAAAAATAGGCACCCAAAGGTGCCTATTTTTAGTGTAAAAAGCATAATTTAGTAAATATTATGCTTTTTCTTGTAGGGTACGAGCAACCGTACGCATACCTTGAGTTGTTGCGCCCGCTGCCCATTGGCTTGTACTGCCCATGTTAAAAGCAGCAGCTAAATCTATGTGCACCCAGCCTTTGCCATCGTTTGGCACAAAGCGTGATAAAAAGCCTGCAGCATTCGATGCACCGCCGTAACCGCCACCCTTTTGTGCACGGCTATTTGCCGTATCAGCATAAGGAGATGGGCAGTTTTGTTGATGCCATTTTTCAAGAGGAAGTGGCCAAGCAGCTTCCATTTCTTGAGATGCAAAACTTTCAACTTCACGTGCAAGTTCTTTATCAAGTGCAAATAATGCATTGTACTCTTGGCCAACAGCAACAAGCGCTGCTCCAGTTAGTGTTGCTGCATCAATGATAAGTGGAGCGCCAGTCTCTCCTGCTGCCATTAAGCCATCAGCAAGTACTAAGCGACCTTCAGCATCCGTGTTTACAATTTCAACTGTTGTGCCATTTTTGTAAGTAAGAATGTCACCTAATTTGTATGCATGACCCGAAATTAAGTTCTCAGCACAACATAAAAACAGCTTAATACGTTTTTCAATACCACGGTTAATAGCCAATGCTAAACCTGCTGTTACTGTTGCAGCGCCGCCCATGTCGCACTTCATACCAAGCATACCTTCGCTTGATTTAATTGAGTAACCACCTGAGTCAAACGTAATACCTTTACCTACAAGCGCAGCACTTACTGGTGCATTTTCGTCGCCTGTTGGGTTGTAATCAAGCTCAAGCAATACTGGTGGGCGAACACTACCGCGACCAACTGCATGAATACCAATCCACTGTTGTTCTAGTAACGCATCACCTTTAATAATTTGGTAACTTACATGTTCAGGCGCTAATGATTGAATAAACTCAGCTGCTTTTTCAGCTAGGCTTTCTGGGTAAATGTCATCGGCAGTACCGTTAACCATTTCACGTGCCCAAATTGCTGACGTTTTTAAGTGAGCAAGTTCTTTAATATCTGATTGTGCGTTATCAACAAACTCAACACCGTTTAACGATTTTGGTGTTACAAAGCCTTGGTAAAAAGCCCACTGGCTTTCTGTACACCAAGTATCACCTGCTAATTCAACATTTTTAACGCCTTGGCTTGCAATAGTACGGCCTGCTTTTTGAACATTTTTTAATGTGTCTTGCTCAGATAAATGAACAGTTGCACCGCGCTCGTTAAAAGACAATGACGCATTATCGCCCCAATGACTCGCTGCTGCTTGTTCGCTTAGTTGAACAACAAATTTTTCACTCATGTTAGAATTCCCTTGCACTTAAATGTGCCACCGAGTTTACTATAGAGCGCTTAAGTTCCCAACAGCTTGAGATAAATAACATAAATCACACTGCTGAGCAGTGTTTACGCTTTGGAAGTTATTATGAAGTACACGCCAGCGCTGCAACCAGCCATATTATTAAAGCGCTACAAACGCTTTTTAGCTGATTTACAATTAAGTGATGGCAGCGAATTTACCGCCCACTGTGCAAATACAGGTAAAATGACGGGATGCGCTGAGCCAGGCTTTACTGCTTTTTATTCAAAGAGCGATAACGCAAAACGAAAATACCCGCATTCATTAGAGCTTACGCAAAATAACTTATCGCAGCTTATTTGTGTAAATACAGCGGTGGCTAATAAAGTAGTAGAAGAAGCAATAAACAATAATGTGATAAGCGAACTACTCGACTACAGTCAATTGCAAAGCGAAGTTAAGTACGGCAGCGAAAACAGTCGTATCGACTTTTTACTCACAGACGAAAATAAGCCCAATTGTTATGTAGAAGTTAAATCAGTCACATTATTAAGCGAAGATACACCACAAAGCGGGCAAGGCTACTTTCCTGATGCGCAAACAGTGCGTGGACAAAAGCATATTCGCGAACTAATAGAAATGATCGAACAAGGCCACCGAGCAGTATTACTGTTCGCTGTTTTGCATGAAGGAATAAATACCGTAAGTGCAGCTGCGCATATTGATAAAAAATACGCCACGTTATTAAACCAAGCAATAATAGCCGGTGTTGAAGTATTAGCATACAAAGCCAAAATTTCAGCTAATGGAGTCTTACTTCATAAAAGAATAGCATTTATAGAATAGTGTAATAAACCAAGAGATTGAACTAAGCGTAATTTACAAAGCACTCTAATTATAGAAAGTGGTAAAAAGTGAATTATAAAAATTAACTTGCTTTTGAAGCTTTTGCCCATATAACAAGGCAAGTTTTAGAAAGCGAATATGTGAATTAATTAAAAGTGTAAATAAACTATTAATACACTTTTTTACTCAGTAAGCATGGTTGAAGCTAATTCGATTAATTAAAAATAAATTTGCCTAGGGTATAAGATTCTGTTATTTATACCGCCGGCTAATGCTGAGGCATTAAATTAAGGATTTAGGAGAGAGTTATGCCAGACCAAAAGAAACATGGTTTATTGGCTCAAGCCGGTTTAGAACCATACCAAGAAAAACCAGGCGAAGAGTACATGAATGATGCACAACGTGCTCATTTTAGAGCAATTTTAGAGACTTGGCGTAACGATTTACGTAACGAAGTTGATCGTACTAAATCGCACATGCAAGACGAAGCTGCTAACTTTCCTGACCCAGTTGACCGCGCTGCACAAGAAGAAGAATTCTCTTTAGAACTTCGTACTCGTGACCGCGAACGTAAATTAATCAAAAAAATTGAAAAAACAATTAATTTGATTAAAGAAGATGATTTTGGCTTTTGTGAGTCTTGTGGCATCGAAATTGGCATACGTCGCTTAGAAGCACGTCCTACTGCCGATTTATGCGTAGACTGTAAAACACTTGCAGAAATCAAAGAAAAGCAATCTGGACGCGGCTAATTAAAACTTATTAGTTAGTTATGTCTCCTACAGCCGTTACTGCGCCTATGCGTAAATATCGCGGTCGTTTTGCGCCGTCTCCTTCTGGGCCATTACATTTTGGCTCACTTGTAGCGGCTGTGGGTAGCTACCTAGATGCAAAAGCTAATCAAGGAAAATGGTTAGTTCGTATAGAAGACATTGACACTACGCGCGTGGTTAAAAACGCCGACTCCGATATTCTAAATACCTTACAAGCCTACGCCCTTTATTGGGATGAACCTGTTGTATACCAAACACAGCGCCTGTCTTTATATCAAGATATTACCCACTCTCTTTTAGAGCAAAACCTTGTTTATGGTTGCACCTGTACTCGAAAGCAAATAAAAGCCATTGGCGGTATTTATCAGGGGCATTGCAAAGCACTTAATCATCATACTCAATCCGGCGCACTTCGTTTAGTTCAGCAACATCCAACGACCCAATTTAGTGATTTAATTCAAGGTGATATATCGGTAAATAGTGCATTATCCCACGAAGATTACTTAATTAAACGCAGTGACGGTTTATTTGCATATCAACTTGTTGTGGTCGTCGATGATATCGATCAAAGGATAAATCGAATTGTAAGAGGCGCAGATTTAATTGAACCAACAGCTCGGCAAATTAGTTTGTTTAAACAACTCGACAGCCCTGTACCTGAATTTGCTCATTTACCTTTAGCGGTTGCCAAACCCGGTTTTAAACTATCTAAACAAAATTATGCCCCCGCCATTTGTAAGCAAAATCCAAAGCCTGCTTTAATTAGCGCTTTTGAATTTTTAGGGCTACCTGTTATAGCTGATTTAAGCGACTTAAATATAGAACAATTAATCGATTGGGGAATTAAAAACTTTAGCTTAAAACAGGTCCCCCAAGTATCCGAAATACAAATTTCTCAACATCCACATAGCCAGAAAGTCCAATTTACACATTTAAGTAAATAAAATAGCTAAAAACGGCTTAATTTCAACACATCAACTTAATTTTTAAACCCTGCTGGTATATGATAGCCGCCTAAATATATGCTAATTACGTCAAACAGCTTGTACTGGGTTATAACCGCCCTATTTGCTGTAACTTTTGATTGCGATGCAGAGTCAATCACACCTTCTAGGAGACAGACTATTATTTCCAAGCTTTTTCAATTTTGCCGACAAATAATCGGCCCGAATACCAGTGCCGAAAGCGCTTCTGTAAGCAGTGAACCTATTGTTGTCACTCGTGGTGAGCATGGTATTTCTCGCAAACAATTTAGCCCAAATGCAATCAAAGTATTATACCGCTTAAAAGACGGTGGCTACGATGCCTACCTTGTTGGTGGTTGTATTCGCGATATATTGTTAGGCCAACAGCCAAAAGATTTTGACGTAGTTACTAATGCAACTCCAGATCAGGTAAAAAAACTATTTAGAAACTGTCGCCTGATAGGTCGTCGCTTTCGTCTAGCACACATTGTATTTGGCCGTGAAATTATCGAAGTGGCAACAATGCGTGGCCACCACGAAGCGCAAGAAGACAAAAATCAAATAAGCCAATCAAGCAATGAGGGCCAACTACTACGTGATAACGTATTTGGCAGTATTGAAGAAGATGCAGAGCGCCGCGACTTTTCAATCAACGCACTTTATTACTCAATTAAAGATTTTAGTATTCACGATTACGCCAACGGCTTAGCGGCAATTAAAGCTAAACAAATCGAGCTTATTGGCGACCCTGAAACGCGTTACCGCGAAGACCCTGTTCGTATGTTACGTGCAGTACGTTTTGCCACTAAGCTTGATATGAGCATTGCGCCTAAAAGTGAAAAGCCAATTAGCGAGCTTGCAAGCTTGCTTGATAACATTCCGCCAGCACGTTTATTTGAAGAAATTCTTAAACTGTTTTTAAACGGCAAGGCCGAAGCTAACTTTTTAATGCTGCGTAAATACGGCTTATTCCGCTCACTTTTTCCTGAACTTGATAAAATTTTAGATAAAAACCCAAGTGGCTTAGAGCACACGCTTATTCAGCAAATGTTTCAAAATACCGACAAGCGTATTAATGCCGATAAAAAAGTAACACCGGCGTTTATTTTTGCTGCCCTACTTTGGTTCCCACTGCTTGAGCGCACTAAAAAAATTCAAAGCCAAGAGCAACTATCTGAATACGATGCTTTCGCACAAGCAATGAATAAAGTACTAAGCGATAATTCACAGCATATAGCTGTTCCTAAGCGCTTTACTTTAGGTGCTCGCGATATTTGGCATATTCAGCACCGCTTAGATAAACGTGCTGGCCAACGTGCATACAGGCTAACGCAACAGCCTCGCTTTAAAGCCGCTTACGACTTTTTATTATTACGCGTAGATGCAGGCGAAACTCAGCATACAGAGCTTGCTCAGTGGTGGACACAATACTTAAGTAAAGATATAAACGGCCAAAAAGAGATGGTTAAAAGCTTAGGCCATCAAGGTGGTCCTAAGCCGCGAAAGCGCCGTCGCCCTACTAAAAAGCCAACTGAGTAATAACATGCATTGTGTTTATTTGGGTTTAGGTGCCAACCTAAACTCACCAAAAGAGCAGCTTGATAACGCGATAATTGCGCTTAAAAAGCTGCCTAATTGTGAATTTGTAAACGTATCGCATTACTATGCAAGTAAGCCTATGGGCCCACAAGATCAACCAGACTATATCAATGCCGTAGCCTGTATTAAAACGACCCTTGATCCAGAGCAATTACTTGATTTAACACAAAGTATTGAGCTTGAGCATGGTCGAGTAAGAAAAGCTGAGCGTTGGGGTCCACGCACACTTGATATCGATACCCTATTATTTGATGATCAAATTATAAATACGGCGCGCTTAACCGTGCCTCATTATGGTTTGAGTGATCGCGAGTTTGTGGTTTACCCACTATTAGAGCTTGCACCTGAACTTATTTTACCTAGCGGCATTGCATTAAAAACCATTGCAAATAACTTACCGCTCAACGACTTACAACAATTACCTCTGTAATTAACCTAGGCTTTTGCCTGCGAGGATATTATGTCTAAAATAACCGTTTCTACTTTAAATAAAATGAAAGCAGAAAATAACAAAATTACTGCATTAACAGCCTACGACGCTAGTTTTGCAAAGTTATTTCATGATAACGGCGTTGAAGTTATTTTAGTGGGCGACTCATTGGGCATGGTACTACAAGGCGGCGATGACACCCTTGGCGTAACAAATCAAGATATTGCATATCATACCCGCTGTGTACGCGCTGGTAGCCGCGAATTATTTGTAATTGCTGACTTACCTTTTATGACCTACTCAAGCGTTAGTGATACCTGTAAAAATGCAGCTGAGCTTATGCGCGCTGGCGCAAACATGATTAAACTTGAAGGCGGAGAGTGGCTTTACGAGAGCATTAAAGCACTCACTCAACAAGGTATCCCAGTTTGCGGGCATTTAGGCCTTACACCACAGTCAGTTCATGTATTTGGTGGCTTTAAAATACAAGGTCGCGAAGAAGATAAAGCACAAAAAATGATTGATGATGCGAAAGCACTTGAAGCCGCTGGCGCGCAATTATTAGTACTTGAGTGTATTCCAAGTGCCCTGGCAAAACGCATTACAGACGCTTTAAGTATCCCAACTATTGGTATTGGTGCAGGCAGCTTAACTGACGGCCAAATACTGGTAATGCATGACCTAGTTGGTATTTCGGCAGGTTACATTCCTAAATTTTCTAAAAACTTTTTGCTCGAAACAGGCAATATGCCTGCAGCCGTTCAAAAGTATTGTACAGATGTTAAAAGTGGCGCATTTCCAAGCGCTGAACATGAGTTTAAATAATGCAATCAATAACTGAAATCAGATCGTTACGTAGTCAAATTAAAGCATGGCGCCAAGCAGGTCTTAGCGTGGCGCTTGTGCCAACAATGGGCAACTTGCACCGTGGGCATTTTTCGCTAGTAGAAAAAGCAAAAAACTTGGCCGACAAAGTCGTTGTAAGTATTTTTGTAAACCCAATGCAATTTGGTGCTAACGAAGATTTAGATAACTATCCTCGTACGCTAAACGAAGACAAACAAGGCCTTGCTGAACTAGGCACTGATATTGTATTTACCCCAAGTGTAGAAACAATCTACCCTAACGGACTGGGTGCACAAAGCTTTGTAGATGTACCTGACATTTCATTAGGCTATTGCGGTGGCTCACGTCCAGGTCACTTTAGAGGTGTTGCAACAATCGTAACTAAATTATTTAACTTAGTGCAACCAGATTACGCCTGCTTTGGTGAAAAAGATTTTCAGCAACTACAAGTAATCAAAACTATGGCACGCGACTTATCAATTCCGGTTGAAGTCATTGGTGTACCTACAATGCGAGAAGTTTCTGGCCTTGCTATGAGCTCACGTAATGGTTACTTATCTGATGATCAAAAAGCGACTGCAACCGTATTATTTAAAGCCCTTAATACGTGCGCTGAGCAACTTAAAAGTGGCGAGAAAGACTTTGTAAAACTTGAAAGCTTAGCTAAACAAAGTTTAGAGAAAGCAGGCCTAAAACCAGACTATTTTGAGATTGCTCAACGAGATACATTAAAAACTGCTACAATCGAAGATACTCAATTTGTTATTTTAGCCGCAGCCTATTTTGGTGGTGTTAGATTGATCGACAATATCCAAGTCGAAATTTAATATTATTGCGACTCCATTTTAAGGATAAGAAGCATGCACACTTTAATAAAAACAAGCGTAGTCGCCCTTACTTTTGCACTATTGGCAGGTTGTCAAAACCAAGTTGAAAACCCTGAAATGAATCAGTGTGCTCAACAAAACTACCAGTGTGAAAGTAGTTGTGAACAGCAAACAACTGCTGAGGGCTTAAAGCAACAAGTATGCTCTGGCAAATGTGTTGAGAGCTATAATCAATGTAAAGCACAAGCCGAAAAATTAGGTAATATTTAATTCCTTAAAGTTTTTAGTTTTAGGCACAAAAAAACCGCTCAATGAGCGGTTTTTTATTGCTTATAGTTTATTAATTTAAACCAAGCTTCTTAAGTTCTGTTTCTACTAGCTTTGCAGAAAGTGGTACATAACCATCTTTTTCTACAATTTGCTGACCATCTTTTGAAAGTACCATTTTTAAGAATTGCGCTTCCATTGGAGACAACGGCTTGTTTGGGTGCTTATTCACATAAAGGTATAAAAAGCGAGATAATGGATATTTGCCTTGTGCAACGTTATCAAGTGTTGCATCAACAAAGTTATCGCCTTTTTTAGCTAGCGGTACTGTACGTACGCCCGATGTTTTATAACCAATACCTGAGTAACCAATTGCATTTAATGAAGATGAAATTGACTGTACTACTGATGCAGAACCCGGTTGCTCATTTACGTTATTACGGAAATCACCTTTACAAAGTGCTTTCTTTTTAAAGTAACCATACGTACCTGATACTGAGTTGCGTCCGTAAAGTTGCACATCTTTAGCTGCCCAATCACCTGTTAGACCAACATCGCTCCAACGGTTAACTTGCTCTGGTGCGCCACATTTTCGAGTAGATGAAAAGATAGCATCTACTTGGTCAATACGAAGACCTTCAATTGGGTTGTCTTTATGTACAAATACAGCAAGTGCATCAATAGCTACGCGAACTTCTGTTGGCTTGTAACCGTAACGTTTTTCGAACGCTTCGATTTCTTTAGATTTCATTTTACGGCTCATTGGACCTAGGTTAGCTGTACCTTCGGTAAGTGCCGGTGGAGCAGTAGAAGAACCTGCTGCTTGAATCTGAATATTTACATTTGGGTAAATACGTTTGTACTCTTCAGCCCAAAACGTCATCATGTTGGCTAAAGTGTCAGAACCTACTGATGAAAAGTTGCCTGAAACACCACTAATTTTTTGATACTCAGGAATATTTTGGTCTAGAGCAACTGCTTGTGCAGATACGAAAGTTGTAACAGCCACACCCATTGCGGCAACTAAGTTTTTAAATTTCATGTAGAGTTCTCCGGTTTGTTCGTTCCATTTTCTAACTGCTGCCCACTCTAAAGTGAGTACATGACAGTTACATTACTCTTAAATGACACTTTTATGACTTGACCTATTAGCTTAATTATTTAGTCAGCGAAACTATCTTATCTATTGAAAATTCAAAAGAAAAACACGATCCTTTATTAACTTCACTACGAATATTTAATTTACTATCATGGCGAGTTAACACATGTTTTGTTATAGCGAGCCCTAAGCCTGAGCCACCTGTTGTTCTACTGCGAGCTTTATCTACACGATAAAAACGCTCAGTTAATCGGTTAATATGCTCAGGCGCAATACCATCACCATTATCGGTAACACTAAAACACGCTTTATTGTTTTTGCGCTGCCAGCATACTTCTACTTTACCGCCTGGTTTTGTGTAATGAATCGCGTTGAATACTAAATTAGAAAACGCACTACGCAGTTCATCCTCAGAGCCTTTAATATCAAGGGTTTTATCAATATCAAAAATAAGTTCGTGGCCTTTGTCTTGATTAATCGAGTTTGCTTCAGTGTGAATATAACCAAGTAGTTGCGGCACATTTATAGCTTTATCGTTGTCTTGGCGACGAGCACCTTCAATACGCGAAAGCGATAGTAATTGGCTGACTAAGCTATCCATGCGCTTGCATTGTTCAAGCATAGTATTTTGCGCTTTGTTCCACATTGCTGGCGGCGGCATCATGTCGCCATCCATCATCTCAAGATACCCTGTAACCACTGTAAGCGGTGTACGTAGTTCATGCGACACATTGGCTACAAAGTCTTTACGCATCTGTTCAAGCTGTTTTAAGCGCGTTACATCACGTACCACAACCATAAGTTGAGTACTTGCATATGGCATTACCCTAAACTCAAGCACCTGCTCAATAGTGTGACCGTTATCCAGCTCAAGCGCGTCGTCAAATTCGCCTTTGTGCATGTATTTAGCAAACTTAGGTTCGCGAATTAAATTATCAAGGCGCTGACCATGATCGGTAGGCCACTGCAAACCAAGCACTTTAAGGGCTAGTTGATTACACCACACAATACTTAAATCATTTTGTAATACCACAACCGCATCAGGTACCGCTTCAGCCCCATCGCGAAAGCGACGAATTAAATCTGCAAGCTCATTACGTTTTTTACGATTACGGTGCTGGAGATGGTAAATACCTTCAAACACTTGCTCCCATGCACCCTCACCCTCTGGTGGATTAAAGCTGCGTTGATTAAGTAGCCAATCGCTCAAACGATAAAGTTGATGGTAGTGCCAAATAAGGAGGGAAAAAGATCCTAAAAATAAAAGCAAAAATGGCGCGCCAACCAGCACACCAATTAATAGTAAGGGTAAAAAATAGATAAACAGGCGCTTTACTAACGCCTGCTTATTAACAACTCGATACATACACTCACTTTACCTTAGAGTAGTAATACATGCGTATTTTACACATTAGCTAAGCTTTAAGCTGATCACAGCTTACTTGAAAAACGATACCCAGCGCCACGTACTGTTTGCACCAAACGGTCATGTCCAAGTGGGCCAATTGCTTTTCGCAGGCGACGAATGTGAACATCAACAGTGCGATCTTCTACGTAAACGTTAGTTCCCCACACATGATCAAGCAGTTGTTCACGGCTATAAACACGCTCTGGGTGAGTCATAAAAAAGTGCAGTAATCTAAATTCGGTTGGCCCCATATCAAGCTCGTTACCTTCTGAGGTAACACGATGAGAAATAGGGTCTAAACGCAGGCCATGTACTTCAATAGCTTCTTCTAATGAGGTTGGCGATACACGGCGAATAACCGCTTTAATACGTGCCATAAGCTCTTTAGGAGAAAACGGCTTGGTGACGTAATCATCTGCACCTACTTCAAGGCCGCGTACTTTGTCTTCTTCTTCGCCGCGAGCTGTAAGCATAATAATTGGGATTTGGCGGGTGTGTTCGTTTTGCTTAAACTTTTTAGCAATTTGAATACCGCTTCCACCTGGTAACATCCAATCAAGTAAAACCATATCTGGGTAAGGTTCAACCATAGCTGCAATAGCAGAGTCGTAATCTTCTGCTTCAATTGCTTGAAATCCATTTTGCTCTAAAACAAAAACCAACATCTCCCTGATAGGAGCTTCGTCATCTACGACTAGTACTTTACGTGACATTCCAATTTATCTCTTACGCTATCGAATTAGTTTTCATTATTATGACTAAGTATGACATTTTTATGAAAGTGTAACGTGTAAATTAAAATGGTGGTAAAAAAAACACAAATTAGTGACAAAAAACCTCATTAACGTCATATTTTTAAAACCTTTTTAATATTTAACGTAATAAAAAGAGATTTACGATAAATTTATGTAATAGCTAACTTTTTAAAATTATCTTTTTTGTATCGCTATTTAAACCACTAAACAATATTAAACTAGCTGGGATCATTGTTTTACTAACCAAGACATTTTTACAGATCGATCGTTTAAAAGTAGCTTTAAAGCCCTTTTAAAATCAACAAACCCGCCTGTGTAACAAACAATACGCTCAAAAATAGATCTAAATTTTACTAAGCTCCAAATAAAGGATCAGATTTTTACCAAGCCGATCAACCCTCAGATCAGAGTTGTACCTAGTCAAAGCCATAAGTTGTTGATTGTTTGTACAAATAAATAACGATCAAATTATCTCAGAACCCATATATAGCATTAAAGTGTATTTGGCTTAGTAAAGTAATGATCCGAAAAAGGCTGTGTTAGTAAATGCGTGATCCCAAAATTCCGCGTTGGTAATGCAGTGATCTGATCAAAAAACCGTAATCTGTAATATAAAAAGGGCTGACATTAAAAAAGCCAGCAACAAATTTACTGGCTTAGGGCCTGTTGACCTTTCATGATTAAAATTTGTTCAATCTAGGGGCGATTTAATCGCGGCGTGAGGTTTGTAACCTAGCGGGCTAAGTAAAAACCGAGCAAAGCTTCCGCGTCCTGCTCACGCCCCTTACCTACATCCATGTAGGCAACAAAGAGTAAATTGCCCCTAGGCAGAGCCCTTCGGGCAGCGCATGTTTGGCATTTATTCCACGTTATCGCCTATTTATGGGGAATAACCACACTGCATAGGCTCTGCTTTGCCTAAATACCAAACATACTGCTGCAAATTCAACCTCGAAAGATAAACAGGCCCTAATAATGATCAATTATAAATTGATCTATTATCTAATTTTAGGGTCTAGTTCGCCGCTTAAGTATTTAAGGTGCATTTCATCAAGTGAAATTGGCTTAATTTTACTAGCCTGACCAGAAGTACCAAACGAGTTATAGCGTGCAACGCAAATCTCTGTCATTGCTTTAGTCGCTTCAGCTAGGTATTTACGTGGATCAAAGTTAGATGGGTTAAGCGCCATATGACGGCGAATTGCACCGGTAGATGCTAAACGTAAATCGGTATCAATATTTACCTTGCGAACACCAAACTTAATGCCTTCAACAATCTGCTCAACTGGTACACCATAAGTTTCTGGAATTTCGCCACCGTACTGATTAATAATTTCTAACCATTCTTGAGGAACTGAAGATGAGCCATGCATCACTAAGTGCGTGTTAGGAATACGGGCATGAATCGCTTTAATGCGATCAATCGCTAAAATGTCATCTGTTGGTGGGCGAGTAAATTTATAAGCACCGTGTGAAGTACCGCAAGCAATTGCAAGTGCATCAACGTGTGTTTTATTTACAAAATCAGCCGCTTCTTCAGGGTCTGTTAGCATTTGATCAGTTGTTAATAACCCTTCTGCGCCAACGCCATCTTCTTCGCCAGCTTCACCTGTTTCAAGTGAACCAAGTACACCTAGCTCGCCTTCAACCGATACACCACAGGCATGCGCCATAGCAACAGTTTCGCGCGTTACTTCTACATTGTATTCGTAGCTTGAAGGGGTTTTACCGTCGCTCATTAACGAGCCATCCATCATTACTGATGAAAAACCAAGCTGAATTGAACGCTGACATACACCTGGCGATGTGCCGTGATCTTGGTGCATAACAACGGGGATATGTGGCCATTCTTCAACGGCTGCTAAAATCATATGACGAATAAATGGAGCACCAGCATAAGCACGTGCACCAGCTGATCCCTGAACGATTACTGGGCTGTTTGTTTTGTCAGCCGCTTCCATTATTGCGCGCATTTGCTCTTGATTGTTAACGTTAAAAGCAGGTACGCCGTAACCATGCTCTGCTGCATGATCTAAAAGTTGTCGCATACTGATTAAAGCCATTGGGTATTCTCCAATTTATCGACAGTAGTTCCCTACCATCTAGTTTGAACGGATGTGTTAGTTTGGCGTTATAACAACGCCACGAAAAACCACTGCTTTGCAGTAATATTCCGTCTAAATTAACGACTAAATTAGGGTGAGAGGTATTTAGTAATTAATTGTCGGTGAGGGCTATTACCCCCTCACCTTACGCCACTAAAATTACTTAGCGCGCGACTCTAGCATTTCAACTGCTGGAAGTTTTTTGCCTTCTAAAAACTCTAAGAACGCACCACCACCAGTAGAAATATAAGATACTTTATCGGCAATGCCGTATTTATCGATTGCGGCTAAGGTATCACCACCACCCGCAATTGAAAACGCATTTGAGTTAGCAATTGCTTGTGCAATAGCACGAGTACCATTACCAAACTGGTCAAACTCGAACACGCCAACTGGACCATTCCATACAACAGTGCCTGCATTTGCAATAATTTTTGCAAGCTTGCTCGCTGTATCAGGGCCAATATCAAAAATCATATCATTGCTTGTTACTTCGCTTACATCTTTAAGTGTAGCTACAGCAGATTCAGAAAACTCATTACCAACCACTACGTCAGTCGGTACCGGAATTTCACCATTATTAGCAATCGCTGCTGCACATAAACGGTTCGCTTCATCCATTAAATCAGGTTCGTAAAGCGATTTACCAACTGGGCTACCTGATGCAGCAATAAAGGTATTTGCAATACCGCCGCCGGTAACTAATTGGTCAACAATTTTAGAAAGTGAATCTAAAACGGTAAGCTTAGTAGATACTTTAGAACCACCAACAATCGCTACTAATGGACGCGCTGGATTATCAAGTGCTTTTCCTAACGCTTCAAGCTCAGCCGATAACAATGGACCTGCACATGCCACATCAGCAAATAAACCAACGCCATGGGTAGACGCTTGTGCACGGTGAGCCGTACCAAATGCATCCATTACATATACATCACACAGTGCTGCTAGTTGCTTAGATAGCGCTTCGTCGTTTTTCTTCTCGCCTTTGTTAAAGCGCACATTTTCAAAAACAACCACTTCGTTATCAGCAATATCAACACCGTTTAGGTAATCTTTTTCTAAACGTACAGTTTGCTCTAGGGCATCGTTTAAGTAATCAGCTACAGGTGCAAGCGAAAACGCTTCATCGTATTCCCCTTCCGTAGGACGGCCAAGGTGTGACATAACCATTACTTTAGCGCCTTTCTCAAGGGCTAGTTTAATAGTAGGTAGTGCTGCACGAATACGCGCATCTGACGTCACTTTACCTGCTTTAACTGGTACATTTAAATCTTCACGAATTAATACGCGTTTGCCGTTTAAATCTAAATCTGCCATTTTTATGACCGACATGAACATCTCCTTAGTTAACGATACTGAACCTGAAAAATACGTTTAAAATTATTATATTAATAAATTACTTATTCACTGCCATCATAGCACGCGCTGTGTCGAGCATACGATTAGCAAAACCCCATTCGTTATCACACCATACTAATAACTTTATCAGTCGTTTGTGACTAACACGTGTTTGTGTGCCATCAATAATACAAGAATGTGGGTCGTGATTAAAATCAACCGATACAAGCGGCTCTTCGGTATAACTTAAAATACCTTCTAAGCGGTCTTTTGCTTGTGCTTTAAGTGCATTATTTACTGCATTTAAATCTACATCGGTATTAACCGTTACACTTAAATCCATTGCCGTGACATTTATAGTAGGTACACGTACGGCGATGGCTTCAAAACGGCCTTTAAATTTAGGTAAAATACGGTCTATACCACGAGCGAGCTTTGTATCAACTGGAATAATTGATTGGCTTGCAGCGCGAGTACGGCGTAAATCATGATGATAACCATCAATCACTTGTTGATCGTTCATCGACGCATGAATCGTTGTAATAGCGCCCGACTCAATACCAAATGCATCATCTAATACTTTAATAACCGGCACAACACAGTTAGTTGTACACGATCCGTTAGAAACAATTGTGTGCTCGCTTTTAAGCTCATCGTCGTTAATGCCATACACAATCGTAGCATCAACATCGTTATCGGCCGGATGCGAAAACAACACCTTTTTAGCACCTGCGGTAATATGTAACTGCGCATGTTCACGCGAGTGGTAAACACCCGTACATTCAAGTACAACGTCTACATCGAGCGTTTGCCAAGGTAATTCAATTGGGTTTTCTTCACAAAAAAGTGCAATGGTATCGCCTGCAACACTAATGGTGTCTTCACCAAGTTTTACAGGAAAAGAAAAACGACCGTGGGATGTGTCGTATTTTAATAAATGAGCAATAGCTTCAGGATCAGCAAGTTCGTTAATCGCAACAATTTTTATATCGTCGCTCAAACCAGACTCGTATAACGCGCGGACAATATTTCGACCAATACGACCAAAACCATTAATTGCAAGTTTGATTGCCATGAAATATAAAATCCACTCTTTTAGCGTGCAGATAAAGGCAATACGCCTTTTAGATGTCTGTATTGTAATCGACCTTGCATCTGATTATAAGAGGGAAGCATTAGAAACTTTAAATTAACGTTGAAGAGCTTAGGCATTGCAAGCTCTTCAAGGGGTCTGACTTTTAAAATTAAGTTTTTTATACTAAATTTTTCAAGGCGTTAATTATATCTTCTGGCTCAGAACGAGTACGATAATCAACATCAACATAACGCCAAGTCACTTTACCTTGTTTATCTAAAACAAAGGTGGCAGGGATCGGTAAAACACTACTATTGCCATTGTTAACCGACTCTAAATCTAGGCCTCGGTCTACTCGCATATGCTCGAGTAAAAATGTGGGCACTTGCCATGCTACGCCGTAGCTTGCTGCTACATCGGCATTTTTATCACTCAGCACTAAAAAATCCATGTTACTTATATCGCTTTCGCTCATTGAGCCATCGGGTACTTGCGGGCTAATAGCCACCAGCTGCGCACCTAAAGCATGAATTTCAGGTAAACGTGACTGCAGTGCTTTCAGTTGTAAATTACAGTACGGACACCAACTACCACGATAAAAAGTAACAACCACAGGCCCTTTAGCAAGTAACTCAGTTAACTGCACCGATTGACCATGTTGATTTGGTAACTCAAAACTTGGTGCAATTTGGTTTAAATCAAGTGCATTAGCACCTTGTTGAAACGCTTTTGCTTGTGCAATCGTTTCATCAACACCTTTCATAAAATCAGGATTACCTTTGCGCCCTGCTGCTACTTTTGCCTCAGTTTGTGCTTTTAACGTGTTGCTTTCATCGCTCATAATATGGCTACCTTCAAATTAATCAAAAACTTAAAGCCAGCTTACATTATGAAAATGTATTTGAAATGAAAATTTTAACTTAATCATTTACTTCTAAATCAAACACCACGTTTATTGATGATTTAAAGCTTACCGTTTGTTGTAGATAATTTTTGCGAGCTTTAGGAAAGGAATCGCTTATTGGATTTACTCTATCTATTTTTTTAACCGCTGCACCAAAACCACTGTAAACACTTTTTTGAGTTGAGCTAATAGTGCGTACTTCACCCACTTTTGTATCAAAGGAGTTAGCAAGCATATTTGCTTTTTCTTTTGCGTTATTAAGTGCTTGTTGTGTAGCTTGTGCTTGTAACAGCTCAGCTTTTGAAGATAAAAACTCAGTACTTTGAATCGCATTTACTTTTAAATTCAATAAAAAATCACTTAAATCATTCACTCTTTCAATATTTTTTAGTGTTACTTCAAAAATCCTTATAGCTGCGTATTCAGCGGGAGCCTGATGCCCTGTTTCAATGTAATCCATACCCGTTTTTTCAACTTTAACACTTGAGGCGACTACATCATCGGCAGTTATTTCAAATTGACTTAGTCCGTCAATTAGTAAATTAACTTTATTATCAAGATCGTTCTTAGCTGCTAAAGGTTCGTTTTTAATACTTATAATTTGAAATAGTATTTTAGCTATATCAGGAACGGCAAGCACCTCTGCAGTCCCTTGAACCGAAATTTGACGGCTTGTAGGTAAGCCTGAATTAGCAAAAGTGATGAGTGGGAATAAGGTTAAGAAAATGGCAGTGATGAGTTTCATGATCGTCCTTGAAGTGATTAGTTAGATAATGATTACGTAACTGTAGCTATAGTTATACAGATAACAATAAAAGTAAACTGCTCTTTATTGTAGGCGGGAGTTTATCTCGCGCGGCATAAAGCCCCGCCTTCAGCCAACCTACATCAACTCGCCTACTTTTAACTCTTTGCCACGGCTTATTTGATGACACTGGGCTAGCAGTAACTCGGCAGTGGCTTGTGCATCGGTCAGTGCGTGATGGCAATGATAGCTTGGTAACTCATAACGTGTGCGGCAAGCATTAAGGGTTAAATCATCTTGTTTTATTTCAGTTGAATGATGGAGTAAGCGCTTTTGCTCAATATGCAGTGTGTCGATTATGAGTTTAGGCCGTATTGTTATATTGGCATTTTTAAGCGCTATTTTTAAAAAGCCCCAGTCGAGCATGGCATTATGAAACACTAAAATACAGTCGCTAAAATGGTTACTTAATTGCATTAATATACTGTTTAGGCTTAGCCCCTTTGCTATAGCATCATCGCTAATCCCATGAAAAACAGGACTTTGCTCAAGGCTTTTTACGTCTTTATTTATAAGGTGCTGCGACTCGCTCATTTTTATACATTGGTTATCTATTACCACCCACGCTAGTGATACAATTTCGTGCTGTTTTGCATCAAGGCCAGTTAGCTCTAAATCAATCACCAAATAACGTTGTTGTAAGGCATTTTTGCCTAGTAATTTACGGCGCTTTAAATACCGAGTGAGCAGCTTTTTTACCATGTTAGTAATCCATCATTATAAACTGCCGCGAGCAAACTTAAACGCAGCGGCTTGCTGCGCTTGTTTAACAAGATAAAACGCTTCTTTTAGTTGATGGCGCTCTAGTGAGTTTAATTTATTAGGATTAATACAATTACTCGGTAAGCCCTCTTCGTTTATTTGTGTACTCAAGCGCTGCTGCGTTAAGAACCGCCAGCAGTCTTTTAGGTTGTATATATCTTCTTTGCTGATCAGTTTATATTTTAGTAGTGCGTCTAATCGCTCTTGCGTGTTGGCGCGCCTAATACCCGCTTTTAAAGCGTATAATCGCACTATGTCATTTATAATTACGACACCGCGTTTTTTTAAATCTATGTATTTATTATTTTGATCTGTTTTTTCTGTTTTAAATTTATTAAATAAACCAATTGGCACGCTGTTGCTGCTTATGTCGGTTGCCATTGCGGCATAGAATAAGTCGTTACGCGATATACGAATTAGTTGCTCACAAAAAGCCGTGTATAAAGCGTTTGAACCTTCAATAAATCGCAGGTCAAAAAATATCTTACAGTTAAGCATTGCATTGGGTGTGGGGCTTTTTATCCATTTAAAAAAGCGCTCGCTCCAGTCGTTTACGCTCATACGGCACTCATCACTGCTTGCCATAATATTACCTGGGCAACGCCTAATGCCGCACTCAACTAAATTCTCGCATACAAACTCGCCCATACTTTTAAAGTAAGCGTGTTGCTCGGTGGTTAAGTCGTTAGGGAGTAATAAGCCGTTATCTTGATCTGAATGCAGGGTTTGTTCTTCGCGTGCTTGCGAGCCAAAGCAAATAAAACTAAAGCTGGTTGGCGCTGCGCCATGCTCTTCTTGAAATAAGTGAATCAGGCGCGATGTAAGCGCATCGGTTAAACCACTGAGTAATTTACCAATTAGCGATATGTCGTCAATGTTGTACGAAAAACTACGCAAAAGTTCGGGAATTTCTTTAGCGTAGCGTTTTAAATCAGTAACAGTGTGCGCTTTATATATGCGCCCAATAAGCTGTACGGGGTCACTTTTTTGTTGGCGCAGTAAATCGGTGCTGGTTATCATCCCTATCGGGTTATGGTTTTCGTCAAGCACGGGCAAATGGTGAATATTGTATTTAAGCATTAAGTGCAGCGCCGAAAACACCCGGTTATTTTCAAATATAAACTTAGGTTTTGCGGTCATAATACTGCTTACTGCGTCTTGTGGATCTACCTCGTCGGCAAGTACTCGGTTGCGTAAATCGCGGTCGGTCACAACCCCTACTAAGTGCGCGTGCTGCGTTATCATTATTGACGATACGCCATGCTCTTTCATTTTTTTAGCGCTTTGCCTAATACTTGCATCGGGCGTAAGCGTAATTGCTGTGCGCGTCATCAGCTCTGATATTTTACGTTCCGACCAGCTATCGTTTTTACTTTTATAATGCGATGACAACAACCGGTTAGCATGAGCGCGTACAAAGTATTGCTCAAACGATTTATATTCTCTGCGTAAAAAATCAAAGTGCGTTTGAGAGAGCATATACACTATCCCCTCTTTTTGTACTTCTAACCTATTTTGAATTGCCTCACCGGTTAATAGCGACGGAAAACCAAAATAGTCACCTTGCGCTAAGCGCGTAACAACATCGCCCTTGCCATCAACTAGGTCGTACAAACCAGAGCGAATTAAAAATAGTTTAGGGTTTTCACTTTGTAACCACTGAGTTTGGTTTTCGCGGGTAAGGTAAATAATATCAAGATGATTTACAAAGTATTCGCATGCGCTGCTATCAAGCATAGTAAAAGGCGCTTGCAAACAAACGTATTGGGCTATTTCTTGTTGTTCTACACTCATTGTATTCGCTCTTTAAATGGTGATGTACCAATCTAATGTACTTATTTATTAAACAAATAAAAAGCCCGACTAAAGTCGGGCTTTGGGTGCTTTATATTTTTTTACTATATCTATAAATGTTGCCTAGTGATCGTGCGCTTCAGCTGACCCTTTAGGGTTACGAATACCTTCTACCATTTCTTGAATTTCAATAGGTGTAGCTTGAGTAAATTTAAGAACAACTGCAGCTACTACAAAGTTAATAATCATACCAATTAAGCCAATACCTTCAGGCGAAATACCTAAAAACCAATGTTCAGGATTATTAAGCTCAGGGCTTACAAACTTGAAGAAGATGATATACGCAGCGGTAAAGCCAATACCCGTTACCATGCCTGCAATTGCGCCCTCTCGGTTCATTGTTTTAGAGAATATACCCATAATAATTGCTGGGAAGAAACTCGCTGCCGCCAAGCCGAATGCAAATGCCACTACCGATGCCACAAATCCAGGCGGGTTAATACCAAAGTACGCGGAGATAACAATAGCGACCATGGCTGCCAACCTCGCTGCAAGTAACTCTTGCTTGTCGGTAATATCGGGCTTGAGGGTTCGCTTGAGTAAATCGTGCGAAACGGAGGTCGAAATAACCAGTAGTAAACCTGCTGTTGTAGACAATGCAGCGGCAATACCACCAGCAGCTACGAGTGCAATTACCCATGCTGGTAAATTAGCAATTTCTGGATTTGCTAATACCATAATGTCGCGGTCTACATTTACTTCGTTAGCACTGTTCGGATCGGTGATTTTACCCGCCGTGTAGAACATTTTGCCATCGCCGTTTTTATCATCAAATGTAATTAAACCTGTGCGTTCCCAGTTTTTAATCCATCCTGGTGCTTCTGCGTAAGCTGTACCGCTACCGTCTTTACCATTAATAGTATCAACCATGTTTACGCGAGCAAAGGCTGCAACCGCAGGTGCTGTTGTGTAAACAATCGCGATGAACACAAGAGTCCATGCAGCAGAAATACGTGTGTCTTTTACGCGAGGTACAGTGAAAAAGCGTACAATTACATGTGGTAAACCAGCAGTACCTACCATTAACGCACCAGTAATAGCGAACACGTCAATCATGCTCTTAGAGCCTTCGGTATATTGCGCAAAACCAAGTTCAGCGCTTAAGCCATCTAGTTTATCAAGTACGTATACGCCGTCGCTGCCAATTAATGTGGCACCAAAACCGGTTTGTGGGAAGAAGTGACCCGTCATCATCATCGAGATAAAAATGGCTGGTACAAGGTAGGCAAATACAAGTACACAATACTGCGCTACTTGTGTGTAGGTAATGCCTTTCATGCCGCCAAGTACCGCATAAAAGAATACAATCACCATGCCAATGTAAACACCGGTTTCAATTTCTACTTCTAAAAAGCGTGAAAATACCACGCCTACGCCACGCATTTGCCCTGCTATATAAGTGAAACAAATGAATATGGCACAAAAAATAGCAACTAAACGCGCGGTACGTGAATAGTAACGGTCGCCAATAAAGTCTGGCACAGTAAACTTGCCGAATTTACGTAAGTAAGGCGCTAAACACATGGCTAATAGTACATAACCACCTGTCCACCCCATTAAGTAAACACTGCCATCGTAACCTGCAAACGAAATAATACCCGCCATTGAAATAAACGACGCGGCGCTCATCCAATCGGCAGCTGTTGCCATACCATTAGCAAGAGGAGGTACGCCGCCGCCCGCTACATAAAACTCTTTGGTTGAACCCGCTCGGGCCCATATTGCTATGCCGATATAAAGCGCAAAGCTTAAACCAACAATTAAAAACGTGAGTGTTTGAACATCCATTGCTTAGCTCCTATTCGTCTACGCCGTATTTTTTATCTAACGTATTCATTTTGAAAACGTACACAAAAATCAAAGCAACAAAGGTATAAATCGCGCCTTGCTGGGCGAACCAGAAGCCAAGTTTAAACCCAAAAAAACGTACTTCATTAAGTACATCAACCAGTAATATGCCAAAGCCAAAAGACACGACAAACCACACTGCTAACAGTTTAAATAACAGCGAAATGTTTTCTGCCCAATAAGCTTTTGCTTGTTCTTCATCTTTAAAAGCCATTTTTGTTTTCCCCTTTAAGCACCGCAATATCGCGATGAGTGGTTTTTTATCTTCGCTTACCAATTTAGCAACGCTGGTTACATATTGAATTGAGACCATAGTCGTAACAGATTGTTAACGTTTACGTAAACTGTATTTGTCATTCAAGCGTGTTTTATATATTTTTATATTATTTCAATTACTTAGGCTGTTTTTGTTAGCTGGCTTTATGATTAAATTGATAAGTTGGTCATTAATGCGACATTAGTCTAATGCTCAAGGGTGTTTTATTTTTACTGTTAATATTCAGTAAGATATAAATAAAATAAAAGTTTTATTTTAAATTCAACCCTCACACTTAACCTCAGTTCTGGTATTGTGTTAATCCCTCATAGGGATGAGGGATTATTTAAAATAATAAGGTTTAATAACAACATGACTGCCGTACTCATTATTGTTGCTTTAAGTTATATAGGTGTGCTGTTTTGGCTTGCCAATTGGGGCGATAAAACAACCCCTTTAGCAAAGCGTATTAGCCATCACCCTTTTGTGTATTCACTCTCACTTGGGATTTACTGTACCTCTTGGACTTATTACGGTTCGGTAGGAACAGCCGCCACCAGCAGTTGGAGTTACTTGCCAATATTATTAGGCCCTGCGTTGCTGTTTTTATTCGGCCAAGGATTTTTACGTAAGCTGGTACTGGTAAGTAAAAAACAAAATATAACGACTATTGCTGACTTTATTTCAGCTCGTTACGGCAAACGTCAAACTACAGCAATAATGGTTACTGTAATCGCATTACTGGCAACCATTCCCTACATTGCACTGCAATTAAAAGCGCTTAGTACAAGCTTTTTACTTTTGCAAAACAGTAATAAAATATCCGGCGATATGCTCGCGCTTTCTGCCACACTAATTATGGCTTTATTTGCTATATTTTTTGGTACTCGCAAAGTTGATGTAACTGAATATCGCTCTGGCTTAATGCTCGCTGTTGCATTTGAATCTATGATTAAACTTATTGCTCTTATTGCCGTTGCGGGGCTTGCAGTATTTACACTTTTTAATTTACCCGAAGCCACCACGAACAAAGTAACTGAGTCTATTTGGGGTCACTGGAGCGATTTTAACTTTTTTAGCTTTAACTTTATTGGCCAGTCTTTAATGGCTGCAGCGGCTATTATATGTTTGCCTCGCCAGTTTCATGTAACCGTGGTCGACAACCAAAACAAACGCCACTTACTTACCGCTCGCTGGGCTTTTCCGCTGTATTTACTACTAACAGCCGCAATGATTTTACCTATTGCGACTGCGGCCATTCATCCTGAAATTGGCAGCGGTTATTCACCCGACAGCTTTGTACTTGCCCTACCGCTAATTAACGACAATGCATTCTTAACCACTTTTGTATTTATAGGTGGACTATCTGCCGCCACCGCAATGATAGTGGTAGCAACGCTTACATTAAGCACGATGATTTCAAACGATGTGGTACTGCCGTTAATGCTGCGTAGAAAGTTTAAACGTAACTTAATTACCAGCAGTTATAAGTCTCGCATATTACTTGTAAGGCGCTTTGCTATTGCAGGCATATTAATTTTGGCCTATTTCTATCAGCAATGGTTTGGCCATAGTAGCGCACTGGCCAGTATGGGCTTGGTGGCGTTTTCACTTGTTACCCAATTGCTGCCCTCTATTGTGGGTGGTTTATATTGGCGAAAAGGTCATGCTTATGGGGTGTATGCAGGTTTAGTAGCAGGCTTTATTTGCTGGATACTATTTTTAATGCTGCCAATACTCGATGCCGGCACAACCCTTGATAGCGAGCTGCAACAAACGCTTATAACGCGTGGAACCTTGATAGCTTTGTTTGCCAATATTGGTTGTTATATTAGTTTTTCACTTGGGGCTGAGGAGCGCTTAATTGATAAAATTCAGGCCGCTGCTTTTGTTAACCCTAAAGATCAGGCTATTTTATCAAGGCGCTTAAATAAAGACGTAAAAGCCACCGTTTACGACTTTAAAATACTACTGCAAACATTTCTAGGGATTCAGCGCAGCCAACAAGTATTGGCCCATTACGCACTCGCCCATCATTTAAGCGATAACAACGCACACCCAGAGCCTGAATTTATAGCCTACTGCGAACGCGCATTAACAGGCGTGCTTGGCGCATCGTCAGCGCAAGCATTAATACATACGGTATCGTCGGGTAAGCGTATGGCGTTTGAAGAAGTTGTAAACTTTTTTGACGAAACCACACAAGCGCTGCAATTTAATCAAAATCTGTTATTTACCTCACTCGAAAATTTAAGCCACGGTATTTCAGTTGTTGATAAAGATTTAAAACTCGTTGCATGGAACAAACGCTACAATGAAATGTTTGGCTACCCTGAAGGCTTTTTAGAAGTAGGCCAACCCATAGAAGACATTATTAGATACAACGCTAACCGTGGTGAATGTGGCCCTGGTGAAATAGAACGCCAAGTAGAAAAACGTGTACAGCATTTAAAATATGGCAGCTCGCATCATTTTATTCGCCACCGTCGTAATGGCCAAGTATACGAAATGATTGGTAATCCGCTGCCCGATGGCGGATTTGTTACCAGCTTTTCAGATATTACAAACCACATAAGTACGCAAAATGCGCTTGAAGAAGTAAACATGGATCTTGAAAACCGCATAGAAGCACGTACTCAAGAAGTGCAAACTATTAATAAAGACTTACAAGCTCAAATAGATAGCCGTGTACAAACCGAGCAAGCACTTACTTTAGCTAAACGAGAAGCAGAGCAAGCCAACGACAGTAAAACGCGTTTTTTAGCGCTGGCAAGCCACGACATTTTACAGCCGTTAAATGCAGCACGTTTATACCTTGCCGCCATTGACGAAAAGCAACTCGACAGCACTAACCAAAACAGCTTTGAAAAGTTAGGCGACAGTCTCGATTCAACCGTGCATTTAATGTCGGCATTGCTTGAAATAGCTAAGCTTGAGCAAGGCGCTATGACCCCTACCCCTCGCCACTTTTATATTGAAGATATTTTAGCGCCACTGCAAAGTGAATACGCTATTTTATCAAGTGATAAAGGTCTTAAACTTAGTGTGCGTTCAAACCAGCAAATTGTGCACAGCGATATAACCTATCTGCGCCGAATTATTCAAAACTTGGTCTCTAATGCAGTTAAATACACCGATAATGGTCGTGTATTAATTGCCTGCAGGAACCGGAAGCACAATTTACGAATAGAAGTATGGGATACAGGCCCAGGTATTAGCGAAGTAGAGCAAGCTAAAATATTTAACGACTTTTACCGTGTTGAGTCGGGCGATAACAAAGGCGTAGGCTTAGGCTTAGGTGTTGTAAAACGTATGGCTGACTTATTAAGTTTGCCGCTTGATGTGCATTCTGAACCAAATAAAGGTAGCCGTTTTAGCATTGAGGTACCTTATGGTGACGAGCAGTTTGTACAACAAAAAAGTACTAAAAACAGCTTAATAGAAAACCGTGCAGCAATTAATATTGTTGCCGTAGACGACGACCCTGAAAATTTAGCAGCAATGGCAAGCTTACTTAAAAAGTGGCAAGCTAATTACACCCTTTTTGATAACGTAGATAATGTACTGGCGCATGCTAAGCAAAACGGTGCACCCGATGTTATTTTAATGGACTATCAATTAGGTAGCGACTGCGATGGGATAACGCTAATTAAAACCCTGCGCGAAATTTGGCAAAGCCAAGTCCCTGCTATTTTAATTACCGCAGTGCGCGACACCGAGCTTAAACAGGAAACCAAAGCCGCTAATATTCATTATTTAAGTAAGCCAATTAAACCGGGCAAACTAAAGGCACTGCTTAATCACAGTACATAGTGATCTAGTTAAAAGTGTTCTAGTTAAAAGCTATCAAGTAATAGCGTAAAACAAAAAGCCCAGTATCTTCACTGGGCTTTGCTTTATAAAGTGTTCATAAAATTAAACTGGATTTACTCGGCTTCTAAGCTTTTGGAACAACCAACTTAACCCCACCAATGAAAGCCCTAATCCAATAAACGAAAGCGCTTTAAGTAAGCCCTCCAAGTTAGCCATATCAATTAAAAACACTTTAACAATAACGGCAGCTAGTATGCCCAGGCCTACTTTTTGTATTAATAATTGATTTTTTAAATGCCCAAAAATAACAGTACCCGCCCCCAATACTAACCAAATAACAGAGTAACTATAAAGCTCTGCATTGCTTGCGCCTTTGGATAAGTACATATAAGGACCTTGCCAGTACTGACGAATAAAGCTGTTTATTGCCAATAATATAAAGCCACCTGCAACGGCCAATATAAATGGCGTAGCTTTAGCATTTATTGGTTTTACAAGCTTGGCCAGCCAAAGCGTTAATCCTGCAGGAACTAACCACAATAGTAATAACCAGTTAAATATTGGCAGCTCACCTATGTAAAGTGATTCAAATAATGGGTTATCGTCAAGTAGTGTTTTAATAGCAAAAAACCCTGCTAACCCCGCAAGTGCAAAACCCGCCACTTTATATAACTTAGCTAAAGTACCGGCAAGTTTTGCTCTGTGTAAATACACACACCCTAATGCCAGCCAGTTACAGGTAAGGAGTATTTGTTCGTAAAAGTTAAGTGAATCAAATTGCGGATAATGCCCTACTAACTGATAACTTGTTTCGGTAGTAATAAAAAGCGCTAAACAATGAAGAGCTGCACCTTCGAGCCATATTTTAAGTTTTGATGAGTCAAAGCACTTAGCTGCGGCAAAAAATAACGCGATACATAACGGATAAACCACAATGCTCCAATGTAAGCCAAATACCGTAAGTGCATCGGAACTTGGTGTCCAAGGTGCGAGCGTTAAGCGCAGTAATAACGCAGCAACCAAGGCTTTTATAGGCCAATGCGGCATAGGCACGTTATAGCGTTTAATAAGTACGCTTATAAGTAATACTTGTACAGCAAGTGCAATGGTTAGGCCGCTGTCACTTAGTAGCATGGTAATTGCTAACGTAATATTGGCATTAGCCCCTACCCAATAAGTAAAACGCTGAAAAAGCGTTGTATTATGTTGCGCACACTTTATTAAAATAGCCGCCACTACAAACAATGCAACGGCCCAAAGTGGATATGCAGTACTTAACGCAGAATTAGGAATATGCGTATATAAAGTCGCTATCATTACAAATGCACTAAATGCCCCCGTAATATGAAACGCTAAACGCTTAATCTGTTTTTTACCGTAATAAAGCCCAAAAGCGGTAAGTAACAACCCGAGTAATAAACCCAAACCATACTCATTTTTGAATATAAAGAGGGCGTCATCAAATAGATTTGGCGAAAGATGCGTGCGCTGAGCGCCTAATACTAATAGCGTTGAAATAACTAACGCTACGCCCTGCCAAATATCCCAACGGCTATTTTTAAGGACTAAAAATAACACCAATACAATACTTAACACGCCGATTGCTTGCCACTGCATATCAAAGTGACTGATCAACATAGTAGATATTAAGGGCGCTATAAAAGCGAGTAGTAATGCATGATCTGGAAGCACTTTAAGTAAACGTTTTAAACTGTGCGGGCGATGTTCAATAACATTCAGTTTTAGACCTAAGCGCGGTATAGCAATTAACCCTACAATACTAAGTAAAGCAAATGCCCCCATTAACCAAACGGTATTAACTTTAAGTAGCGTAAAACCAACTAAATACCAGCCAATGTGCCCTGCCCATAATAAATACCACAACCAAGCTCGCTGCACTTTATGTGCAACTAACGCAGCCGACAAACTTACAAAACCAACATACATAAATAACGTAAACAAGTTACCGCTGCCTGTATTAACCCATATTGGTACGCTGTAAGCGCCAATAATACCAAGCACGGCCAATAGCGGGCCTAACCTAAGCGCCATAGCACTTGCGCTAATTGCAATAACTGCCAGTGCAAAAAATGCCACGGTAGGGCTCAGCATGTCGTAACTGCTGTAAGCTAAAAGCGTTAAAGCAAAACAGGTAATAAACCCGCCGCTTGCAAGCGCTGCGGGTATGTAATTATTAAAGCCTTCAAATACAATGCGTTTATGGTGTAAATAAGCTGCGGCTGCAATTAGGCCAAGCCCAAATAAGCCGCCTAAACTCAACCTCATTACAGGCGATAATAATCCCGCTTCTAGGCTGTATTTAGCTAAAAAGATGCCCCCAAACGCAAGCGCTATTGCGCCTATCCAGGTCATCCAGTTCTCTTCAAACCCTGCGCGCAATTTATTAAATAGTAATTCTATGGCTGATGCTTCAGCTGGTTTGGCTTTTTTAGGAGGCGCTGATAGCTGATTTATTACAGGTGGCGACGCGTTTTGGGACGTTAAGCTTGGCTGTGCTTTATGAGCAATTGGCTCTGATCTTGAAAGCGCTGCCTGAGCCGTAGATGCTTCACTTTGAGGTTCACTTTGCGATATCGATTTATGTGTTTGTAGATGTGTTATTTTGGCCCTTAAAACAGCAACTTCTTGTTTTAATGCATTTAACTGCACTAGCGCTATTAAGCCGCAAATAGCACCGGCAACTACAACCAGTATTACTATGACGGCTAACCCAACTAAATCATCCATGGCACACTCTTATTAATTATTATGCCCTGAGTGTACCTAATTATTAATGAGTAGGTAAATTTTGTTCAATAAAAAAGCCTAAGTACTTAAAGTGCTTAGGCTTTATGCTACTTAATATGTTTAGGTTTATTCAACACTATCGGTAATAGTGCGCTCTAGGGTCATCTTATAACCAGAGCTTGTTGTTTCATCATGCTCTAAAATCAATATGTAGTTACCCTCTTGTGTAAAGTCCATATCGCTTTGTTGAATAAGCACAATTTGCTGGCCGTTGTCTTCGTAAACAACATAAATCGTGTAAATTTCGTTATCTACAACCTGCTCTTCTTGGTCATACTTATCTAGGCCATCGACTACGTTACTAGTGTCGTCTACCGTTTCGCCGTTAAGTGTAAAGTACACATCTACATCTGAAACCGACTGCCCTGCGTAGCTTTCAATTAGGTTTACAACCGATACCGTATGGCTGTAACTGCTTGGTGTTAGATTTTCTTCAACGCTCATCATACGTAAACCGTTATCTGCGTCGTTATAGAAAATACCCACCGCACTTTGCTCGCGCTCTAGCGTCATTAAAAAGTTATCAGCTAGTTTTGTACCTTCTTCATCGTACATCGCTACGCTGTAACTATTAGGCGAAAGTTCAACATAATCGGTATAAGAGTCACTAGCGACTGTATTTGTTGTATTTACAGTTGTACCGCGTGTAGCAGAAAAGCTTACTGGCGAGTAGTCATCAACCGTATTTATAAAACGTAATTGCCCTAGGGCAGATTGATGTTTAAGCTCAGTAACGTAGTTATTATCGGTTACTACATCAAGCGTAATGCCGCCTTCTTCTGTTGCATAACTTGGGCGGATCATTGCTACATAACTTGCTTCATCGTATAAATAAACAGATGACGACTCGTACACAACATCACTGCTGCCCGCTTCTGTTATGTAAATAGTGTAATAACCTTCATCAACGCTTTGCAGATCTAACTCACTTAAATATTGAGCCGATGAAAAAAGTGTCGCGCTTTCAAATACACCATCATCAGTTGCTAAGTAAATATCGTAGTTAGTGTCCTCTCCTGCAATATTATAAAACCCTAAGTTAAACTCACCCGTATCGCTTGTAATAGGTACGCTAAGCTCTGTAAATGTAGGTTCATCAAAGTTACCACTCATTACTATTAACTGTGTTTTGTCACCCTTAATAGAAATTTCTTGATCGCTAATTGTTATATAGCTGTCGTTAGCATCTAGGTACTCAAAACTTACATCATAAGTGTCTGTGGTGTAGTTATGGCGAGTAGTTACATCAGCAAAATCAGCGCCTGAGCGCTCTGTTTCTTCGACAAACAAACGTGTGTATGGGCTATTGTAAGAGCCGTTATACAATTGGATGTAACCTGTAGAGCTTGAGCTATCGTCAGAGCCGCAGCCCGACAAAATAGTAATTAGACTTAAGGGTAATGCAGCTTTTAAAAGGGAGTTAGTCATTAAGGTTATTCCTTATTATTAATATCCCCATTATGACCCAAACATTCTATTTTAATTTCATGATTTACAAAGCATTACCCTCACTGACACTTCCTTACGAAAACGTTAAAAAGTGTAGTAAATGTGCAAACAATAAGGACGTGTTTTTATATAATTAAAACGCTTATGGGGCAATTTCAAAACGATCTCGGCCACTCTTCTTAGCTAAATATAAAGCTTGATCAGCGCGCTTCATTACTTTATCTAAAGGCTCATTAGGCGTTTGCATTGCAACACCTATACTTACTGTTAAGTGACGAGAGTTTTGAATATTTATGGTGTGCGCAAGGTCAATTAATTGCTGCGAAAAATCACACGCTTGCGTCATATTATTTGTAGGCAAGTAGCCACCAAATTCTTCACCACCGAGGCGAGCAAATTTGTTTTGGTGCGTAAAAGCATTGTCGTATTTAGTTGCTAGTTCTTTAAGCATTACATCACCAACATCATGACCAAACTCATCATTGATTGCTTTAAAGTGGTCTATATCGATAATTAAAATAACGTAAGGTGAGTGCTGAGCACCTTTAGCGTGCTGATAAAAATAACGTCTATTATGTAGTCAATAATGAGCTCACGCGCTAATCGGTTATTAATACTTTGTACAAAGCGCATAGTTTTAAATAAACCATAGGAAGTTAAAAGCATGCCGCTGGTTCTGCATAAATCTTCAAAATAAATACTTACCCAGTAAGGCTGTATCACTATCTCATCGATTAAATCAGCTGTATTACCCATGGACCAGAGCATTAATCCGAGAGTCGAAAATGTATATGCAAGCTTTGAAAGTTTGGAGCACTGAACCATCCAAAATAAAAAAATAAGAACAATTAAATTAATAAAATCAGTTGTAAAACCGTAAACATTATTTTGAACTTGTAAGGGAGGAAAGTTAGTTAGGGAGTAGGCTGAAAAAATAACAATATAAGCTAATAAAAATAGGCTTACAGTTTTATTTTTCCAGCTCATTTTAAAAAAATTAGAAAGCCTGATAGTGAGCTTTACAGTTTCAATCATATTAACCCTAAGCTTTTCGATACTATATTAAAAAACTATAGCACATTACCAAAAAGGCTTATTAGAATAAGGTGGTTAATAATCTTTAATAATGAGCTTAAATCACCAAGCTTAATCCCCAAACCCCTAACACAAGTAACGTTATTAAAACCATTGCCTTAGTTTTGTGTTTACTAATGATTCGCTCAGCTTCATTACCTGCATAATAAACAATAATAGCCAGACCAAAGTAACGAATAGAACGCGCGATACCTGAGGCCAATAAAAATAGCCAAATAGAATACTTAGTCGCGCCTGCTGCAAGCATCGCTATTTGAAACGGAATTGGCACAATGCCAAGCGTTATAACAAACCAAAAACCTTGATCTTGCATTTGCTGCTTAACGTTTTCAAATTGCTCAGGGCTCGAAAACGTATTAATAATCCAATCACCAACCGCATCAAATAAATAATAACCCAACGCATAACCAAACAATGCACCCACTATGCAACCTAAAGTCGCCATTAAGGCGATAAGCCATAGCTTCTCTCTACGAGCTTGCATTAGCGGTACTAATACAGCCTCAAGTGGAATAGGCACTATGGTTGACTCTAAAAACGACGCCACTGTAATACCGCTAAGCATATGCTTAGAGTCAATAAAATTACGCGTTTTTTCTTTTAGCTTTTTTTGAATTGCCATAGTAAATCCTTTTCACTTATCTGTAAGAACAAGAGTATTCAATAAGCCAATAGTTACACATTTAGGTTAATACACGCTGAAAACAGTGTAGTAAATTTATCAGGTCCTAGGGCGTATTGATCTTTGTGGATTGAAATTTGTTCAATCCAAGGAAGATTAAATCGCGGCGCGAGGTTTGTAACCTAGTGGGCTCGGTAACTGCTCCTGCGTTACCCTACTGGCTTACATCCATGTAAGAATAAGTAAAAATCGAGCAAAGCTTCCGCGTCATGCTCACCCCCTTACCTACATCCATGTAGGCAACAAAGAGTTAATCGTCCCTAGATCGAGCTCAAAGGGCAGCGCATGTTTGGTATTTATGCTGCGTTATCGCCTTATTTATGTGGAATAACCACACTACATAGGCTCTGCCTTGCCTAAAAACCAAACACACAGCTGCAAATTCAACCACCAATGATCAATACGCCCTACTGCATTAACAAATTAGTAATATCCATAAGAATATTTTATTATGTGTCAATGCAGTTAAATACCTACCAAAGCAGTTAAAAACTTATGCAAAGTGCGCGTTTTATTCCCTTTAGAAAGCAAGATATTGTCGATATGTGTAGCGAAGAGCTTAAAAGCAGTACACAAAAAACATCGTTTAAACAATTTTGCGATTTACTAGCAAGCCTTATTCATTACGATTACCACGCAACACTTGAATCACTTAAAAACAACTACGCCCCTTTTGATCCCAATAGTGACACGCGATCATTAGCGCCAGTATCGGAGGATCAAAAAGCGCAGTGCCAACGAGATTTTGCTAAAGATTTTGCTAAGGTACTTAATGCAGCTAACTTTGAAGTGATCACCAATGAAGACTTACAAGATGCATTGAACGAAGAGTCACTATTTAAGGTGCGCCTTGAGGTTGAATTTGATGACTTTGAAGAAGTGGTTTTTTATCGCCGTGGCGAGTCGCAACTCACTGAAACCATAACCAGCTTTTGGGGCCTTCGTAAAAAACCGCTGCACTTTACTAATTACGACCGAGTAGCCGTGTTTATTCGCTTTAAAGACAGCGCTTATTTTGAAGCTAAAAATAAAATGCCTTTAGGGTTTGAGCCAAGTTCGACCATAGTTAAGCTGTTTCAAAATGTGCCAAAGGCCGATCTCGAAATGCTATTTCCTAATAGTGAAGTACGTATGCGCCCTATTGATAAAGCAATTATTGGCTCATCGGCTTTAGTTGGCGGTGCAGTGGTACTTATAACTAAACTTGGCGCATCAATCGTATTATTGCTTGCTCTGTTTGCTTTTTGGGGGGGCTTTAGAAGTGAAGCTGTCGAAATGACGCAACAACACTTTATTACCTTTGCTATTGGCATGGGAGTATTTGGCAGCTTTATTTTTAAAGAGTGGAGTAAGTTTAAAAACCGTAAAATTAAATTTATGAAAGCGCTTAGCGATAACCTCTACTTTAAAAACCTTGATAATAACGCCGGTGTTTTTCACACCCTTATAGACGCCGCCGAAGAGGAAGACATAAAAGAAGCGCTGCTTGCGTATACGTTTTTACTAAAATCAGAAAACGGCTTAACCGCCCAAACGCTTGATGAACAAATAGAGCATTGGTTTAAAAGCAAATACCAGTGCGATCTTGATTTTGAAATTAGCGATGCGCTTGAAAAGTTGGAGCGTATGCGCTTAGTAACGTGCACTAATGATGTGTATAGCGCAACAAATTTGGAACACGCAAAAACTATTTTGGATGAGCGCTGGGATAACCTTTTTCAATATAATTAACCTGCAAAGTTTACTTAACAACAAAAAGCAGCTGAAATTTCAGCTGCTTTTTACGTTATGTATTGAGCTTCAACTGGCTAAGCTGCTTGATGTCTATTAAACTTTGCATGCACTAATTTATAAAGTGCAGGCAATATTAATAGCGTAAGTAAGGTTGATGAAATAATCCCGCCAACCACAACCGTAGCCAGCGGCCTTTGTAGCTCAGCGCCGGTGCCTGTATTTAGCGCCATAGGAATAAACCCTAAACTTGCCACTAAAGCGGTCATAAGTACTGGACGCAGGCGCGAAAGTGCACCTGTTTGTATCGCATCGATTAAACTGAGCCCATCGGCTCTTAATTGTTTAATAAACGACAGCATAACCACGCCATTTAATACCGCTACACCACTTAGCGCTATAAACCCCACGCCTGCCGATATTGATAACGGCATATCGCGTAATAGTAACGCAAGCACACCTCCGGTCAGTGCAAGTGGTACGCCGCTAAATATAATTAACGAATCACGAAGTGAATTAAACGCACTGTAAAGCAGGCCAAATATAAGCAATAAAGTAACTGGCACCACCAGCGATAACCGCTTACTTGCCGATTCTAATTGCTCAAATGTACCGCCGTATTCAATCCAATAACCACTTGGTAAATTAAGATCTGAATTTAAAGCGGCTTGTGCATCACTTACAAAGCTTGCTAAATCACGCCCTTCTACATTTGCAGTAACAACAACATTACGCTTACCGCTTTCACGGTTTATTTGATTAGGCCCTTTATCAATACTAATATTTGCTACTTCGCCAAGCGGAACAAATGCAAGGTCTGGGTTGGCACTTTTGGGCACGGCCACTGGCAAACGCGCAAGCTGTGATACATCGTTTGACCAGCGCTCATCTAAACGCACTAATAACGAAAAGCGTTTATCGCCTTCATAAATAAGCCCGGTTTGTACACCGCCTACCGCAGCACTTACACTTTGCTGTATATCGGTTACTGTTAAACCTAACAGCGCCATATGATCGCGAAGCGGCGTTACCGAAAGTGTAGGCAAACCTTCCATTTGCTCAAGGCGTACATCAGTTGCGCCTGTAATGTTTTGCACCAAGGCTGTGGCTTTTTCGCCATACTGTTTTAATGTTGATAAATCATCGCCATAAATACGCACCGCAACGTCGGCGCGCACGCCTGCTATTAACTCGTTAAAACGCATTTCTATAGGTTGCGTAAACTCATAATTATTACCTGGTACTTCATTTACTAAATGGCGAATTTGCTTAACCAGCTCTTCTTTACTTAAAGCGGGATCAGGCCATTGTTCACGCGGCTTTAACATTAAAAAGGTATCGGCAACGTTAGGTGGCATAGGATCGTTTGCTACATCTGGGGTGCCAATTTTTGAAAATACTTTTTCAACTTCAGGTATGTCTAAAATGGCTTGCTCTAGCTCTTTTTGCATTTTTACCGATTGTTCAATACCGGTGCCGGTAATGCGCAGTGCGTGCATGGCTATATCGCCTTCATCAAGCTGCGGTAAAAATTCAGCGCCCATATTTTTAACTTTAAAGCCAAGTGCAATTACAAGCACAGCAGCAATGCTTAACATCACCCACGGCAACTTAAGCGATAAACCAAGCAGTGGTTTGTAGCCTTTTTTAATACCCCGCATAACGGCATTTTCGCTCTCGCTTACTTTTCCTCGCACAAATACCGCAATAGCGGCAGGTACAAAGGTAACAGCAAAAATAAGTGCGCCAACTAGTGCGGCTACAACCGTAAATGCCATTGGCTGAAACATTTTTCCCTCAACCCCACTAAGCGCAAACAGCGGCAAATAAACCAGCATAATAATTAAAATGCCAAACACCGCTGGGCTAAATACTTCTTTAGTAGCGGCGGTTACAACACTTAAACGCTCATTTAATGTAAGTAGCCGGCCATGTTTATGCTGCGCAAGGCCAAGTTGCCTTAAACAGTTTTCAACCACAATTACAGCGCCATCAACGATTAAACCAAAGTCGATTGCGCCTAGGCTCATTAGGTTACCCGATACACGATTACCTACCATACCGGTAACGGCAAATAACATACTAAGCGGAATAACCATTGCCGTAATAAGCGCACCAGTTACATTACCTAATAACAGCAGCAAAATAACAATCACTAGCACCGCGCCTTCGAACAGGTTGGTTTTTACGGTTGCTATGGTTTTATCAACAAGGGTTGTGCGGTCATAAACTGCTTCTACCACAACACCTTCAGGCAAGCTTAGCTGTACGTCTTTGAGTTTATCAGCCATGGCTTTTGCCACTACGCGACTGTTTTCGCCAATTAGCATCATGGCGGTGCCGAGCACGGTTTCTTTACCGTTATAAGTAGCAGCGCCGGTTCTAAGCTCTTTACCTAAACGCACATTTGCTACATCTTTAATCCGTACCGGTGCATCATCTCGCTTAGCAATAACCGTGTTAGCGATGTCATCAATGGTTTTTAATTGCCCTGGCGAGCGCACTAAATATTGTCCGTCAAAACGTTCTATAAACCCTGCGCCTTGATTACTGTTATTTAATTTAAGTGCAGTAATTACATCGCTTAGCGTGAGCTTATAAGCGAGTAGTTTTTCAGGCATGGGCGCTACTTGGTACTGGCGCTCAAAGCCACCTTGGCTGTTTATTTCGGTAACGCCTTTTACTTTTAATAGCTGCGGGCGAATAACCCAATCTTGCAGAGTACGTAAATCCTCTGCGTTAAATGGCGTGCCATCGTCTTTTGATGCGCCTTTATTTGCATGCACAGAGTAAGTAAAAATCTCCCCTAGCCCGCTGGCAATTGGCCCTAAGTTTGGCTCAATATTGGCTGGCAAGTCTGAGCGAATACTTTGAATGCGCTCTGATATTTGCTGGCGCGCCCAGTAAATATCGGTGCCTTCGTTAAAAATAACGGTAACTTGCGAAAGTCCATAACGCGAAATCGAACGAGTGTAATCAAGCTTTGGTATGCCCGCCATAGCGGTTTCAATTAAATAGGTAATGCGCTGCTCTGCTTCAAGCGGGGTAAACCCAGGCGCTTTTGTATTTATTTGTACTTGCACATTAGTTATATCGGGTACGGCATCAACGGCTAAATTTTGTGTGTTGTATACACCAAACCCAGCAAATAAAAGCGTGAGCGCAAGCACCATCATTCGGCGTTTAACCGCAAAAGAAACTATCCAATCAATCATGCTGCCTCCTAGTGTGAGTGGCTTGCGCCGCTTTTTAAAATATCGGCTTTAATTACATAACTGTTTTGCGTTACGTACTCACTATTTGGCGAGAGCCCCTCAAGTACCTCTACCCACTCGCTGTTTTTAGCACCAAGCTTTACAGGGCGTACTTCAAATACATTGCCGCTTTTAATAAACACACTAGGTTTGCCGTTAAATTCCTGCACAGCTGTAGCCTTTACTCGCACTGCAGCATCTACTTTTGCAGTACTAATGTCGCTATTAACATGCATACCAGGACGCCAATGACCATCAGGGTTTGTAAGCTCGATTCGCGCACGCGCAATATGCCCGCCGCTCATCATCGGGGCTATGTAAAACACCTCACCTTGCGCATTTAAATGATGATGTAAATCGTACACTTTTGCGCTTTGTCCTATGGCGAGCTTTTCAATATTTTCAGGAAAAGCCGAGAGCTCGACCCATACGGTTTCAAGGTTTACTATTTGCATTAATGCGCTGTTGGCAAGCTCACCGCGCTTTAAATATTGCTCGGTAATAACGCCTGTAATTGGGCTTTTTATGGTGTAATTTTGTAGGGTTTCGCGGTTGGTAATACTGGCAAGTTTATCGCCTTTTTTAACGTTTTGACCAATGCTTACAAAGATATCGTTAACTAAGCCGGTATAAGGCGCCATTACTTCAACGGTGCCGTGCGCGGTGGGTGCTATAACACCAAATAAAGTATCTGTTAGTTCAACGCTACCTGCTTTTGCAATGTCGGTTTTAATTCCTGCGCGTTCAATTGCTTGGGAGCTTAGCGTTGTACGCCCTTCTTCTTGCTCATAATGATAATTTATTTCAACGCCTTTATAGCGTGCCATTACATCAAGCTTAAAAGAATGCGGCTCGTTTACGCTCACGGTACTTACTAAATAGTCATCTTCAGCTTTAAAACGAATAAGCTGTGGCTCTTCACTTAAACGCTGCACGTTTATGGTTACGTCTAACTGGTTTATATCAATGGCTTTATTGTTATTAAAGCCATATATTCGCAGCTCGGTATTACCTGCAAACTGGGTTAACTTAAGCTCTAAATCAAGGGCGTTATTGGTTAGTAAAAATCCGCCGTGTGGGCCTTTTTGTGTGTGTTCGTCTTTGTGGCCTTCTTCGTGACCTTTTTCGTGATGGCTATCAGATGCCATAGCCGTGCTACTTAAAAATGGGAATGTAAATAATTGCGTTATAAATAATGCGATAAGAGTGTTATTCATGATTGATGAGTCTCAATTAAAGGTTGGCCAGTTAAACGCTCAAGGGTAAGCAGCACTTGATATAGCTCGCTATGGATGTTGATAAGTGCGCGTTTAGAATCAAATAAAGCTTGCTGTGCGTCGAGTAATTGCAACACCGATATTTGCCCTTGTTGATAGCTTTTTAAACTTTGTTTTATAAGCGTTTGTGCTTGTGGAATAACTTGCTGTGTTAATAGCTGTGCCTGCGCAGTTTTACCTTGGTAATACGCATAGAGCGTGCGTATTTGCTGGCGTAGCTGAACACGTAATTGCCCTTGTTGCTCATTAAGTAGCGTAAGTTGATGCTTTGCAGCCTCAATATTACCGCTATTAGAATTGCTTAATTGCAGTGGCATTGAAAAAGAAAACACCAACGAGCTGGCATTAGTTTGCTGGTTATATCGCACGCCACCACCCAGGGTTAAATCGCTTTGCCCGCTTGAGCGCTGCAGCGATAAATTAGCCGTTTGCTGCATATATTGCTGCTGCAGCAGTGCAAATTCAGGTGCTGTATTTACCGCATCAAGTAGCACTGCTTCACTTTTAACAGCAGCTATTTGTGATAAATCGCCAGCATAGTAATCACTCACTTGCGGCTCTTGCCAAAGCTCGGTTAGAGCTAAGCGCGCACGCTCAAATTCGCTATTTAGCATCAGCGTATTTAAATCTACTTGGCTTAATGCATAACGCATGCGGGTTACATCAGCACTTGAGGCTGCACCCGCTTTAGCGCGTTTTTCAATTGCGTTAAGTGCCTGCTTAACGGTGTTTTTACGCTCACTATTTAAAGCAATTAACGCCTGAAATTTAAGTATTTGGTAATAGCGCTCAGCGGTGGTTGCTAAAAGTGCTAACCGAGTATTTTTATACTCAATTGTTTGCGCTTTTATATTTGCCGTGGCGTAGTTAATGCGGTTTTGCCGTTTATTACCCAGCTCTATTAATTGGCTTAAAGCCAGCGTGTACTGCGCCCCCGAAAACGCATGGGAGCCGTGGGTTCCTAAAAAATTTTCAGCTTCAAAACTCAGCTCAGGATTAGGTGAAAGCGCAGCTTGGGTTTTAAGCGCCGTTAATATTTTTTGATGATACGGGTAGCGTTTAAGTTCAGCATTTTGCTGCTCGGTATTTTTAAGCGCTTGCTTTAGCGTTAATACGTTTTGAGGCTCATTTTTTGCCAAAACGCTCATTGCAGGTAATGCGCACAGTAGCGCCACCAGCATAAGTGGTTTTTTATTCATATAGCATGTCCGTTTTTTAACAAACAGAGTTGACTTAATCACTACGCCTATTTTAAAAACAAGCGCAATTAAGCAACCTAAATATGTACATAACTAGCCTTATAGCGCACAGGCGCAGGCAGTTATTTACAAAGTGTTTAAAATTAAAAACTAGCTATAAAAATTTGGTGGCGGAACATCTGGTGGATAGTTTAAACCGCTATAGCACGCAGGCAGTGTAGCTTGGCTTTGCTCAGGGCTTATAGAGTGATTTAGCGTACTGTAGTAACCACAGTGGCAATGCTGATGGGCATGTATTTCAGTAGGTGATTGCGCATCTTCATCGTTTGCATTTGTTTGAGAATGAACATGCGTAACGTGATCAACTTCTTCTTGCAGGTGATACGCCGCCGCATCACAGCTAATAAAGCTGTGCACAAGCACTAAAAGTATCACGACTAAAAAGTAGTTTGAGCGCATTACCTACCTAAAAACTCTAAAATGCAATTTAAGAAATCGCACAATACCTTAAATTTATTCAAATGTAGAGAGCCGCTTACGTTATTTTCTAAATTCACTTGGTGATACACCCACTGATTTTTTAAACCGTTTAGAAAAATTAAATATATTAGGATACCCCACGTAAGCAGCAATATGGGCAACAGGCCAGCGGGTATTTAGTAGTAAGCTTTTAGCTCGTTTAATGCGTAAATAAATAAGCTGCTGCATAGGGCTTTTACCAAATTGCGCTTGGCATAACCTATGTAAATGCGGTGCTGAGTAATGCACGTGCTCGCACATAACTTCTATTGTCCAATCAAACTGTAAGCGCTCTTCTACCTCTAAAAACAAGCTGGTTAATCTGTTTTGCCCACCTATTTGCGGCTCGCTTTGAAGCGTAGTGTTTAAATAGTGGCTTAAAATAGGCATAACACCTTCGCGCAAAGTAGCGTTACTTTCGCTATATAAAAGCTCCATAGCTAAATGTAATGGCGCTAATTGCTGATTAGTTAATACCTTAGCCTGTGCTAAATTCAAGTGTTGCCAGCGTTTAGTGTTTGCAAGGTTTAGCCAAATAACATCCCACTTTTCGCTTGCTATTTTAACCTCAAAACTTTGCCTTGCAGGCAATATAGCTAAGCTATTTTCAGTTAATGAGTATTGGTTATTAACTGTTTTAAGTGTGCCCTGACCAGCCAAAGTATAAAAAAGAGTGTGTTCGAGCGGGTTAGTACGTGCAACACAATAGCCACCCAATAAATTAGAGCAACCTGCCAGCTCTATTTCAAGGTTTGGCATTTGCGAAAGCGTCGTTAAATCAATAAACCGCTCTGTACACTCTGGGCCAATATCGAGTACATCTACAATAGTGTTGCGCATAATTTAAAATGATAGTTTTGGACAAATAAAAGAGAGCTTTAAGCATAACCCCAACGCATTATTTTAGCTATATTTAAGCCACTATAATTGCCATACATGCAATAGGACACTAATGAACTCACTACAACACATAATTAATCGCCGTGATTGGGAAAACCCAATTTCAGTACAAGTTAATCAAGTAAAAGCGCACAGCCCACTCAATGGATTTAAAAGCGTTGACCATGCCCGTACTAACACACAATCACAAAAACAAAGTTTAAACGGCCAATGGGATTTTAAATTATTTGATAAACCCGAAGCGGTTGATGAGTCATTACTAAGTGAAACACTAAGCAAAGACTGGCAAAGCATTACAGTGCCTTCTAACTGGCAATTACACGGCTTTGATAAACCAATTTACTGTAATGTTAAATACCCATTTGCAGTTAACCCGCCATTTGTACCAAGCGATAACCCAACAGGTTGCTACCGCACTGAGTTTACTATTACACCGGATCAATTAGCGCAGCGTAACCATATTATTTTTGAAGGCGTAAACTCGGCGTTTCACCTTTGGTGTAACGGTCAGTGGGTGGGCTACTCACAAGATAGCCGCTTACCAAGCGAATTTGATTTAAGCGAACTGTTAGTAGTAGGCACCAACCGTATTGCGGTTATGGTTATTCGTTGGAGCGATGGCAGTTATTTAGAAGATCAGGACATGTGGTGGCTAAGCGGTATTTTTCGCGATGTTAACTTACTTACAAAACCACAAAACCAAATACGTGATGTGTTTATAACCCCCGATTTAGACGCTTGCTATCGCGATGCAACGCTACATATAAAAACCGCGATAAATGCGCCAAATAACTACCAAGTAGCAGTACAGGTTTTTGATAATGAGCAAGCACTCTGCGAGCCAGACATACAAAGCACTAACAATAAACGCGTTGATGAAAAAGGCGGCTGGAGCGATGTTGTATTTCAAACAATTGATATACAAAGCCCTAAAAAGTGGACCGCCGAAACCCCATACTTATACCGCTGCGTTGTAAGCCTGCTAGATGAGCAAGGCAACACAGTAGATGTTGAAGCCTATAACATTGGTTTTAGAAAAGTGGAAATGCTTAACGGGCAGCTTTGCTTAAACGGCAAACCGCTACTAATTCGCGGTGTTAACCGCCACGAGCATCACCCAGAAAACGGCCATACAGTTACTACCGCCGATATGATTGAAGATATTAAGCTGATGAAGCAAAATAACTTTAACGCCGTGCGTACTGCTCACTATCCTAACCACCCGCGTTTTTACGAGCTGTGTGACGAGCTAGGTTTATACGTAGTGGACGAAGCAAACATAGAAACCCACGGCATGTTTCCTATGGGGCGTTTGGCAAGCGATCCGCAGTGGGCTGGCGCATTTATGTCGCGCTATACACAAATGGTTGAGCGCGATAAAAACCACGCCTCTATTATTATTTGGTCACTGGGTAACGAATGCGGACACGGCGCCAACCACGATGCTATGTACGGATGGTCAAAAAGCTTTGACCCTTCTCGCCCAGTGCAATACGAAGGTGGCGGCGCAAATACCACAGCAACCGACATTATTTGCCCTATGTATGCCCGTGTAGATACACATGTTGCCGATGACGCCGTACCAAAATATTCAATAAAAAAATGGCTAAGCCTACCGGGTGAAACGCGCCCGCTTATTTTATGTGAGTACGCCCATGCAATGGGTAACAGCCTAGGTAGCTTTGACGATTACTGGCAAGCATTTAGAGAATACCCTCGCCTGCAAGGTGGCTTTATTTGGGATTGGGTAGACCAAGGTTTATCTAAAACTGATGAAAATGGTGAGCATTATTGGGCTTACGGCGGCGATTTTGGTGATGAACTAAATGACCGCCAATTTTGTATTAACGGCTTATTATTCCCTGACCGCACGCCGCACCCTAGCCTGTTTGAAGCAAAATACAGCCAGCAGCATTTACAATTTACGCTGCGCGAGCAAACTAAAAATCAATACACCATTGATATATTTAGCGATTACGTATTTAGACACACAGATAACGAAAAGCTCGTTTGGCAGTTAATGCAAAATGGCATCTGTGTTGAACAAGGCGAGCATGTACTTAATATTGCTCCGCAAAGTACACACACGTTAACAATTAAAACTAAAACAACGTTTGAGCAAGGTGCGCAATACCACCTTAATTTAGATGTAGCACTAATTAACGATTGTAGCTTTGCAAGTGCCGAGCATGTATTAAACACCGAGCAGTTTAAGCTTATAAATAGTAATAATTTAAACAGTGAATCATTTGCATCAACTACAGAGCAAAGCGCTATAAGTGTTAACGAAACCGACTCCCACCTATGTATTGAAAACGATAAGTTTAAACTTGTTTTTAGCAAGCAATCAGGGCTTATAGAGCAGTGGTTACAAAACGATACTCAGGTTATTAGTAGCCCACTGGTTGATAACTTTTATCGCGCCCCGCTTGATAACGACATAGGCGTAAGCGAAGTAGATAACCTAGACCCTAATGCATGGGAGGCACGTTGGTTACGTGCAGGTATAGGGCAATGGCAGCGCACATGTAGCTCAATTCACGCAGTTCAATCAAGCGTTGATATACGTATTACTTGTGTATTTAATTATGAATTTAACGGCGTGCTACAAGCAAAAACACAATGGCTATATACACTAAATAATACCGGCAATATTAGCTTAAATGTTGATGTGCACTTAAACGATACACTTCCGCCAATGCCGCGTATAGGGCTAAGTACAACGCTTAACAAGCAAAGCGATACAAAAGTAAACTGGCGTGGTTTAGGGCCTTTTGAAAACTACCCAGATCGCAAAGCCGCAGCACGTTTAGGTTATTACAGCTTAAGTTTAAATGAGCTACATACCCCGTATATTTTCCCAACTGATAATGGCCTGCGTAGTGATTGCCAATTACTGAGTATTAATAATTTAACCGTAACCGGTGCGTTTTTATTTGCCGCCAGTGAGTATTCGCAAAGTATGTTAACGCAAGCGAAACACACTAACGAACTCATTGCTGATGATTGCGTACATGTACACATTGATCATCAACATATGGGGGTTGGTGGCGATGATTCATGGAGCCCAAGTACCCATAAAGAATATTTACTTGAGCAAAAGCAGTACAGTTATTCTTTAACATTATCTGCTGAATAATTTAAACAAAAATAGCGGCCAAATTGGCCGCTATTTTTTTAATTAACACACTCTATTTATTAGCGAGCTTTTTAGCTAATACGTTATCAAGAGAAAAGCTTCCCGCTCCTTGAATTGCTAAAACTACAGTTACTACTAGTAAAGTTAATGCGTATTCATAGCCATTGTTTGCCATAAATAAGCCATTACTAATATGTACGCTAAAAATAGCAATCAGCATAGTAAAGCCGGCAACTACAGCAGCTGGGCGAGTTAACAAACCAATTGCTAATGCAATGCCACCAAAAAACTCAGCGCTACCTGCCATCATTGCTAACCAATAGCCAGGCTCTAAACCAATACTCGCCATCCATTGGCCTGTACCTTCAAGCCCGTAACCGCCAAACCAAGCAAATAGCTTTTGTGCACCATGCGCCGCTAAAATAAGGCCAACTGGTACTCGTAAAATTAATGCTGCTACGCCTGCTTTTGAGCTAAGTAATGTGTTTAGTAATTTCATGAGTTTTAGTCCTGTTTAAATTTATTTAATCGTTAGGTTTTTCCTAACCGTTGAGCACAGTTTACTATCATCATTAAAAAACATTAATACGAAATTTATTGGTTAATTAGCAACGCAGTATTTATAATAATCCATAAAAAAACCGCCAACCCAAAGGTTGACGGTTTTTTATTAACGTATTACTTAGGGCGTGTTGATCTTTGTGGATTGAAATTTGTTCAATCTAGGGGCGATTAAATCGCGGCGCGAGGTTTGTAACCTAGTGGGCTAAGTAAAAACCGAGCAACAAAGAGTTAATCGTCCCTAGAAAGAACCCAAAGGGCAGCGCATGTTTGGTATTTATGCTGCGTTATCGCCTATTCATGGGGAATAACCACACTACATAGGCTCCGCCTTGCCTAAAAACCAAACATACTGCTGCAAATTCACCCACCAAAGATCAACACGCCCTAGTATATTTAAGTAAGCGCTTAGCTTTGAAAATTAAGCAACCGCTTGCTCTAAAATTTCGCGGCTTTCTTTTAGCGTAATAGCTTGGTTTTCGCCAAGAGCAACCATGCCGTGAGCTTCAAGTTTACCAATAATATTGTCAATAGCAGCGGCTTTATCATCGCCATGTTCAGTAAGCTGGGTCGCTACGTCGAGGCTATGGTAAAACGCCTCAATTGCTGCAATTGTTTTCTCTGCTAAATCTTCAGATTGCTCAAGACCAAATACGTTTTTACCCATTTGCTCAAGCTTTGCTTTTTTAACTGCAAATTGGTTACGTAATAAAGAAGGCTGAACAATAGCAAGTGAACGTGCATGATCAACACCGTAAGCCGCTGTAAGCTCGTGACCAATCATGTGTGTTGCCCAATCTTGCGATACACCAGAACCAATTAAACCATTAAGTGCTTGGTTAGCAGCCCACATAAGGTTTGCACGCCATGCGTCATCTTGGTTTTCAAAGTTATCGCCTAATGTTTTAAGCGTTCTTAAAAGTGCTTCAGCGTAACCTTCTTGAACTAATGCCGTTTCAGGGAATGTTAGGTACTGCTCACATGTATGAACCCATGCATCTACTAAGCCATTCACAAGTTGGCGCTGCGGTAATGTTTTCATTACATCAGGGTCCATAATCGCAAATTTAGGAAGTACTTCTGGTGATGCAAACGGTAGTTTTTGCTTCGTTGCTTCTTTGCTCACAACTGAGTTTTGGTTAGATTCAGAACCCGTTGCAGGCAATGTTAATATTGCACCGATTGGTAATGCACTAGTAATAGTATGCTTACCAGTAGGAATATCCCAACCTTCGCCATCATAAACGGCTGATGCGGCAATGTATTTAACGCCGTCGATCACTGAACCGCCGCCTACGCCTAATACGAAGTCAATATCTTGTTCTTTACAAATTTTTACTGCTTGGTCTAGCACTTCAATTGTTGGGTTAGCGCCAACGCCCGAAAACTCAACCCAGTCAAAGCCTTCAAGTGCTGCTGCAACTTGGTCGTACACGCCGTTCTTTTTAATTGAACCGCCGCCGTACACTACAAGTACTTTTTGATCTTTTGCGATCAAATCAGATAGTGCCGCAATTTGTTGCTGACCGAATTGGATAAGAGTTGGATTTACGTAGCTAAATTTCATTATTTTGCTCCTAGGTGACGGTTAAATACTAAATAGAATGCTTAGACACTAGCTAAGCTAAATTCCAATGAGTGCATATTAGTAGCAAAACAAACATAAAAAAAGCCCAATAACTCGCAAAAGCTTGCCTAAAACTACTAACATTGTTATTTTACGTAAAATACACTCAATTAAAGATGCCTTTTATGCCCACCATAGCCAATATGTTGCAACAATACGCCGAGCATAATCAATTACTCAGCTTTGAAGGCACCATGGAAACTATCATTCCAGGCGTGTATTTTCATCGAGCAACTAAAAGCTCGCCGCGCCAGCCGCTTATATATAACTCAGGTATTATTATTGTTGGGCAAGGTCATAAAATAATTCACTTTCCTGAACATCAAATAAAATACGGCGCAGGCGACTACTTAGTCCTTGGCGTACCGGTGCCATTAGAGTGTGAAGCATTTACTGATAACGACTTACCTGTTATGGGCATTGCCATAGATATAAACCCTGCAATGCTACACAAACTCGTTAATCAAATAATGCAGCATAAGCCTCTTTCAGCATCATCGTCTTCTGCACAAATTGGCGCAGTACAGTCGGCAACTTTAGATACAGCAATGGAGCTCGTTACTCACCGGTTATTAGCTGTTTTAAATAACCCCATTGAGGCTGACATTTTTGGCGAGGATATAGTAAAAGAATTGGTATATCGCGTACTTTGTGGTCCACAAGGACATACTTTAATAGGGCTTGCTATGCATGATGGGCATTATGCACGTATCGCCCGCACGCTCTCAACTATGCACAGTAGTTATGCCAATCAAATTACGGTTGAAGGGTTAGCTGAAGATGTAAACATGAGCGTATCGTCGTTTCATCGTGCTTTTAGGCAAGTAACGTTTGAATCCCCTCTACAGTATTTAAAAAAAGTACGCTTAGCTAAGGCTAAAGAACTTATAACCACTAGTGGAAGTAAAGCCAACGAAGCTGCATTAAAGGTTGGCTATACCAGCCCATCGCAATTTAGCCGCGAATTTAAACGCCACTTTAATAAAACACCTAGCGAAGTATTAACTCAATTACACAGTTAATTTAACTAATTAACTAATAGCTAAATAGGTGGGCTCTGCTAGTATAAAAAAATGTAGTTGAGCTTGGAAGTGCTTATGGCTGACAAAAAACATCATAAAAATACAGTTCCTAATATTTTACACGGAGGTGCTAAATACGTATTTCTTTTTTTTATTTACTTAATAGCATTTAATAGCAATGCAGGCGATTTTTGCGATATTACCCCCTTAAATAGTCAGTCCCCTCCATCATCTTTACAACCTAATACAACTTCTGAACTTCAGGCAAAACGCGGTACAAACCAATTTCAGCTTAACTGCTTGTTAAAGCGTGGCGGCGTACTTTCGTTTTTGCGCCCAGGTCTTGATGATTTTACATGGCAGCAAAACGGTGTAATAAAGCAGCCATTAAAATCGGCACAAGTGGCATTTTTAATGGACTCAGGAAACTTTACAGCCATTATTACAGTTGAGTCAAAACTTAACTATACACCACGCTTTAAGTGGCAAAATACACAAGTTTTTTTTAAAGAAACACAGCAACATAATCTCATTATGGGTGCTTTTTATGGGCTGTGTATCACACTCATTTTTTACGTATTTATAATGGGCTACAGGCTTCACGACAAGATATTTAAGCTATACAGCGCTTATATTTTTTGTATTGGCAGCTTTATTTTGCTTCAAGAAGGCCAACTCTATTTATTTATAACTGACCACGTTTCATCACTCCTATTTGATTTATACTTACTCAGCATAGGTTTAACAGTACTCAGTGCTACATGGTTTATGTGCGCATTACTTGAACTAAACAATAGATGGCCAAAAACAAGTAAGATTTTAAAAATTATGGCCGGTATTGTTATGTGCTTTTCTTTAATAAAAATATTGTTCAGTAACACTTTGATTTGGCAAATAGCTGGCAACATCATGGCTTACGGCTCATTAATTATTGTGACTGTTATTTTTGTTTTAGCGGCACAACAGGCTCGCAAAGGAATACGCGAAGCAACGCTTGTTTTTGTAGCATTGAGCTTGGTGCTCGTAAGCATGATATTTAGAGTATTACTTATTAATCAAAGCCCATTTATGCAACGTTACGGATTTATTTTGGCTTTCGCTGTGGAGTCATTTTTACTAGCAGTAGCTGTTTCTAGGCGTATTAGCCGTATGCGAATCGCACAAAAACGCGCCGAAACCGAAGCCGATTACGATCACCTTTGTGGCATTTTAAACCGCCGTGGCTGGGGTAAAAAATCATCAGAGCTGATTGAGCTGCATGCAAAAAAAGGCGGAGTTTTATGTTTAATGTATATAGATTTAGATGACTTTAAACAGATAAACGACAATTATGGGCATGCCGTAGGCGATGAAGCTTTATGTAAAGTAGCCGCCAGTTTAAAAAGTATTGTACGCACCAGCGATGCAGTCGGCCGCTTAGGCGGCGATGAATTTGTAGTACTTGCCCACTTTTACAGCAAAGCGCAAGTAAGCCCAAAAACACACCATCTAAAAATAGAGTTAGATAAACTCGCCATCACGCATAACGACCAGCCTATTGCTATAAAGGCAAGCATTGGTAGCAGCGTATTTAGTGAGCCTCCTAAAAATATTGACGAAATTTTAAAAGCCGGCGACACCGCTATGTATCATGAAAAACTACAGCGTAAAGTAAAGCCGCTCACTTTAGTTGATAGCTAGCTTTAAGTATTTAAAACCGTAGCTGGCTTAGCAAACTGCTTACGGTTTATATAGTGGCTAAAAATAATAGTAAATAACGTTGAGGCTTGTTTGCCAATAAAGTGGGCAACACTACCCATTACCGCTAAAATAACCGGAAAGGTAGAGATTAACCGCTCCACGCAGACCCTATATGCTGTGATATAAACGTAACAAGTACGATAAAGCCCGTCACTAATATCATTTTACCAAAAGCTCCCAGCGGGCATTTAATGGTTTTGCATCAACTGATATATTTAGCCTTGTAGAGATAATAGCTAAACCGAGTAAAATACAAAGCGAAATCACCCTCGCCACAATAATATTCACTGGTAAAAATAAAGTAATAACGCTAAATACACACCAAATACTCAACGCTGTAAAAAGCGATTTAAGCATTCCAAATCTTTGTGAAACAACCAAGTAACTAAAACAAAATAAGCCTATACCGCTCATACCATAAAGAGAGGCCACCGCTGAGTTAGCTGCAAATAATTTACCTTGTTCTAATGCTATAAAATAAGAAATAGGCCAGAGGTAATAGGCAAACCAGGAATTATGCCGCTAACAAAACTACCAAAGCGTTTTTGGGCGAATGTTATTAGTAAAATAAGCAAAGGTGCAATTATGAGTTTAAGCAGCATAAATAACAATAAAATATGAGAGCTGAAATTAAGTCTAGGTGTCTATACTTATATTGTAGAGTGAATAAAAATCATGTATGTAGCGTAATTTTTTTACCTGTAAATATTAACTAATTTATCAAAACACTGATTAATAGTTATAAAAAAACCACTTATTGAAGTGGTTTTTTAGCTTAACTTAAGCAACAGCATTTATACTTTTTTAAATAAAACCTCTGGGTTTACCATGGTTTTCATTTCAAGCACATTGCCATTTGGATCTTCAATAAAAAACGTTTCTTGCTCAAACTCATCACCAATAAAACGGCGGTATGGTTTATCTAGGTATTCAATACCCGCATCTTCAATACGTGTTTTTAACCCGTTAAATTCATCTTCAGATAAGTGAATACCAAAGTGAGGTACTGCTACGGCTCCCATATCAACATCATGGCGAACTGTTGGTAGGCGCTCAACGCTTTGGTGTAAGGTAAGTTCATTGCCCCAAAAATCTATATCTACCCAGCGACCTTCTTCACTATTACCCGTTTTACAGCCTAGTACGTCGCAATAAAACGCTTTAGCCACTTTTAAATCGCCAGCCGGAATAGCCAGATGCAAACAGTTAGACATAAATAACCCTTGGTTAACACTTTAATACATTAAATTATCGCCATTATACATAATTTGTGATTTATAGAACATTAACAGCAACGCTATTAAGCATATTTAATACCTAAGAGTCGTTTAAAAAACACGCTTTTTAAATGTGTAATTACTTATAACATTTATTTGTTAGAGAGTATTAGAAAGCGCAAAAGGATTAGTTTAAAATGCGCCGCTATGATTAAATTCTTACTTTTAAAATTCATTACTTTCTTTTTAGGCTTTGTAGCTTGCTTTGCTATGCACACTACTTTTGCACTGCCTTTAGTAATTTCTGCCGCGCTAACGGGGCTTATTGGCTCTTTTATTCCTTTTCCTGCGCGTTATAAAAACCATCCTTATGCTGCAATTTATGCTGGTAGTTTTGCCGGTATGTGTTCAACCCATTTAATTACCAGTTACTGGGAAATTGCTATTATTTCGCTTATTGGCTCAAGTTTGTATGTGCTTACTATGAATATGTTTACAGGCTTTGGTGGCAAACTTGGCAGTGTCGCTTTTGCAAGCGTGGCACTTTTTGTATTAGCTAAAGGAATCGTACTATGAGTATTGAATACCCATTACTTGTACTGCTTGGTGCTTTTTTAACGTTTTACTTAGCTAAACATAGTCGCTTTGATGGTATAAGAGCATCCTCTTCACTTTCTATTATTGCTTACTTAATTTTTAGCGCATTGAATTTAAACCCCGATTTATACGCGATTATATTTTTTGGCGGTACATTTATTGGCATGAGCGCCCCGCATCGTTTTGGTATTTATACGGTAGCAAGCTCATCTGTTTTATTTTCAATATTATTTGAATTTCTTGTACCAAAACTTGACGGCTACGGTGGTGCACTAGGTATTAGTGCATTTTTATCTGTATGTATTTGCCATACCTGTATTTTGTTAGGTGCCCCAAGAAGTAAAAAACCACCACCAGTTCAATAAAAAATTATTGAGCTGGTCTAGTTTCTCCCAGCTTTCGCTTTAATATAGTAGAGAAATTAGAGTGTAAAATATTCATGTTTTAAGCTGTTCTTTTTCTCTGCAAGTCTGTTAGAATCTTTCGCGAACTTTATTTACCCTAAATAAAGACAATCATATATGGATTTATGAAAATGAAAAAACTAATCGCAGTAGCTGCACTATCTTTACTACCTTTCTCAAATGCTATGGCTGACCAAGATATTGGTTGTGGTCTTGGTTCTATGTTATTTGCAGGTCAGCAAGGTAAAGGCGTTAAAATTTTAGGCGCTACAACAAACGGTACTTCTGGTAACCAAACTTTTGGTATCACTTTTGGTACTTTAGGTTGTGATGGTACTGGTACAGTAACTTCTTCAGAAAAAATTGCTTTATTCATTGACGGTAACATGGAGCAACTTGCTCGTGATATGTCAAAAGGTGAAGGCGAAACTTTAGCTACTCTAGCTGAAGCTTGGGGTGTTGCAGATCAAGATAAAGCAGCATTCAACGCGCTTGCTCAAGCACAGTTTTCTTCAGTATTTACTTCTGAAAACGTAACTTCGCAAACAGTTTTAGAAAACCTAAACACTGTTCTTGCAAGTAACGCACAACTTGCTTCTTATACTCTTTCTTAATCAGCTAAATTAGCCGGTTTTATACGTATAAATAAAGCCGCTGGAGTATTTCTCTAGCGGCTTTTATTGTTTAGTGATTATGAAAAAAATATTCTTTGTTTTATCAATTGCGCTGTTTAGTACTTACGTAAACGCTCAAAGTTTTAAAAATGACACCTTAGCAACCGACCCTTACTGGCTCAAATTAGGTCATTACCGTGGGGCCACATTAGGTGGTTGGAAAAGTGAAGTAGATAGTGCTGAGTTTTTTTTATCTCCTATAGGTAAAACAAGTCCACTGGACGAACTTGAAGCCACTATAGCCGCATTTAGTGGTAAAAATACTGACCCAAAAACAACACAATCTCGCTGTCGGTTTCCAGCACGCTATAAATGGCTAAAAACAAAAATTAAAAATAACTGGCCCGCGCTTAATTGCCCAGAGCTTCAGGCGTGGCAAAAAATAATCAACCCAAAAGGGGTTACGTTAGTTTTTCCTACTGCATTTATGAATAGCCCATCATCAATGTTTGGTCACACCTTACTTCGTATTGATGCAAAAGATCAGACCCGCCATAAAGAGTTGCTCGCATTCGCAGTTAATTTTGCAGCAGAACCAAACGGCTCAGACAATGCAGCTATGTACGCACTAAAAGGCCTGATTGGCAGCTATCCTGGTAAATTTTCGCTTATGCCGTACTATAAAAAAGTACGCGAATATAATGATTTAGAATCTCGTGATATTTGGGAATACAAACTTAATTTATCTGAGCCACAAGTAGAGCTTATTTTATTGCACTTATGGGAGCTACAATCAGCTACATTTGATTACTTTTTTATTGATGAAAACTGCTCCTACCAATTACTTGCATTATTACAACTCGCACAAGAGGATCTTGATTTAACATCGTCATTTAATATGCAAGCTATTCCATCAGATACCGTTGCAGTACTAAGAAATAACAACTTACTACAAACTCCTAATTACCGCCCTGCTTTTGGCACTAAGCTTTACCATTACTCTACTCAAATGACTAACGAACAACTTGATGATGCAAGAGAGTTAATGCAAGGTGGCTCCCTCAATACTCTTAATTACTCACAGTCGCAATTAGTCGCAATATTAGAAATGGCGTATGAATGGTTAAATTTTGAATTTTACGATAAAGCATTAAAGCGTGAAGAAATTGCACCGCGACTAACTAAGCTACTACTAATGCGCAGCAAATATAAAGTAGCTTCGCCATTTACTAAGCCAAGTCGTCCTATTGCTTCTCCAGAGCAAGGTCATGGATCTTCTAAAGTAACGCTTGGAAGAACTGAGTACGCCCATCAAAGTGACTTAACAAGCTTTGCGTATCGCCTTGCATACCATGATTTATTAGATAGCTCAGCTGGATTTATTCCTGGTGCTCAAATTAGCTTTTTTGATATTGAAGGAGCCATAAGCGATAAGGGTAACACGCGACTTGAGCATTTTTATTTATTAGATGCTATGTCACTTGCACCCGATAACCGCGTGTTTGATAGCTGGTCTTGGAACTTTAAAATGGGCTTTGATCGTCAGCCTAATAATAATATTCAACAAGGTCGTTGGTTTGCTAAAGGTGGATACGGAAAATCAATCGGTAACCCAAACACGTTACACGGCTATTTACTTGGCCAAGTTGAATTTAATAATGGTGACATAACAGACAACCTAACAACAGGCATTGGTAGTGAAGCTGGTGCAATATGGCAAATAAATAACAGTCATAAACTCGCTCTTACAGCAAACATAACATGGTTAATAGATGGCCAAGCAGATAAACACAGTGACTTTGCAATAAAGTGGAATTACTCCTTATCACGTAATTTATCTATACGTACTGAACTTAAAAACCAACATTGGTATACAAGTAGTACATCGGCTAAATTTGCAATTCAATACTACTTTTAATCATTGCATATACCCATAAGGGCTCAATTATTTTTACAGCGCTTGTGGGTATATAAAACTTTACTCAATACACGTTCAATTTTCACTTCTTTAATTATGCAATAGACTCTCTACATACCTATTCATTTACTTATTTTATACATTTGAGTATATATTTCAGACAAGACCCTTTAAACTCAAAGTATTGTAGTTAGAAAGATTCTCTTATGTATCTGCGTGTTGTAGTTTTCATTTTCGTTTTTATTTTTTGCAGTAATGTAAGGGCAGTAAGCTCTCTTACTTTTATTGCCGAAGATTTACATCCTTACCATTTTAAAAACAAAAGCGGTGAAGCTGACGGAGCTTCCGTTGATATTGCTAAGGCTGTTTTAAGAGAAGCAAAGCTACAAGCTAAATTTGAAATAATGCCAATGGCACGAGCCTTTCATCAGCTAGCAGCTAATCCAAACACAATTATGCTTTCTTTATTAAAAACTCCCGCTAGGCAAAGTCAGTTTAAATGGTTAGGAGCGGTATACTTTACTGATGCCTACCTAGTTAGTTTAAAAAGCCATAAAGACGAAGTAACTCATTTAAATCATGCAAAATTTTATAAAGTAGGCACTATTCGTGGATATTTGAGTGCCAAATATTTAATAAAGATGGGGTTTGAAGAAGATAAAAATTTAATACTAGCTAGTTATTATCAGCAGGCATGGCAAATGCTTTATAAGGGTAGAACTGACTTTGTCCTTATGAATACACTCACCTTAGATAATGAACTAAAAATGTCAGGGCTCGACCCAGACTTAATAACTAAACGACTTCATTTAGCTGATTTTCCTTCAATACTCTATTTTGCTGCTAATAATCAGCTTGACGATAAAACAGCAAACTTAATCTCGCAGGCATTAAAAACTATAAAAGTAAGTGGCGAATACCAAGCCATTTTAAAAAAGTGGCAACTCCCTCTTCCTCCTTCTATAAATTAAACCTATTTAAATAAGTATATTAGCAAACATCAAGCGCTACCAAATATGATGAAAAACACCTCTGTTTAACAATTTTAAATAACATAATAACGTTAACCAACCCTATTGGTTAACCAAAAAACCGTCATTAAAATAACAATTAATTATAAAAAACTACAAATTGGTAAGTTTTAATTTTTAAATTGGTATGTTAGATTGAAGTTAAGTGACGCCTGTACCGCGCAATTTTTACTTCATCACACAGAGACAATAATGATAAAAAATACATCCAGATTTAAACTTACGGCTTTAGCCGTTATCACACCTCTACTTTTTACGGCTTGTTCAAGTACCCAAAGTACTAATCAGCAAAGCGATGCGCCGGTACCTGCAACAAAGTTTGATTTATCACACTGGAAAATAAATGTACCAGTGGATTTAAACAACGACGGTAAAATTGATGAAATAGATGTAGAAGAAATTCAGACTTACGCACACCCTGATTTTTTCTATCTTGATGATAAAGGCTACATGGTATTTACCTCGCCTAATAAAGCGCTTACAAGTGCTAACTCTACTAATACCCGTAGTGAACTTAGACAAATGATCCGTGGATCAAATACTAAAATTAAAACTAAACACTCTAAAAACAACTTTGCTTTAGCTGTTCACCCGCTATCTGACCGATTTGGCTCTGTTGGTGGAAAAATGGAAGCAACGTTAAAAGTAGATCACGTTGCGCTACGTGCAACTGATCCTGATAAAAAAGCGGCTTACTCGGTTGTTGTAGGGCAAATTCACGCAGGTAAAGATCAGGCACTTATTGATACCAAGCTTGGTTATGGCTGGGGCAATGAGCCACTTAAAATATATTACAAAAAATGGCCAGGGCATAAAACAGGCTCAGTTTTTTGGAACTACGAACGTAACTTACCTAAAACCAATCCTGACCGTAAAGACATTACTTACCCAGTTTGGGGTAATACATGGGAAAACCCTAATGAGCCTGGCAGTGCCGGTATTGCACTAGGTGAAGAATTTAGCTACACGGTCAATGTGTATAAAAATGTTATGCACCTTACATTTAGCGCACAAGGCAAAGAAGACGTTAACTACTCTATTAACTTAGGTAATAACGTAGATGCTTATGGCAAAGTGGACGAAAAAGACCATCCACATGGTTACGCTGCAGATTGGCATTACTTTAAAGCCGGCGCTTATAACCAATGTAGCACTAAGAGCGCTAAAGGTATTTGGTACCCAGGTTGTTTAGGCACTGGCGATTGGACTACAGATAAACAAAATGGCGATTACGCTCAAGTAAGCTTTAGTAAACTAGAGTTAAGCCCAGCGACACCGCCAACAAAATAACTAGGCTAGTACAGCCTCAGATAAGTAATTTTTTAGTGATGTAAACAGTGGCGTTGGTAGATTATTAATATCGCACCAGCGCCACTTTAAACATTTATTAGGCTCTTTAAGCTCAGGCTCTCCGCCTTCAAAATCAGCTTTTACATACAACGTAATATAGTGTTTGTTCTCTGCTGTAAAAATATCATTGGTAAAATCAAGCTTAGTAACTTTACTTACCTTTAAACCTGTTTCTTCAAACACTTCTCGTATTGCACATTGTTCAACACTTTCACCAAACTCTAAATGTCCACCAGGTGTTGCCCATGTATTAGCACCATGCGCGCCAATGCGCTCACCTAGTAAAATTGTGTTTTGATGCTTTATGATAACCGCAACCCCTACTCTTACTACGTTACTCATATCGTATTTTCTCTTATTTTTACTGCCCGCCATGCTGAACCACACGCTTTGTGTTGTCAATTTTGTATTTTTAAAACCAGTGTATTGATTAACTTTTAGCCGACCAAGGTCGAATAGCTTGCTTGCTAAAAAAAGCCTACATTTTGTAAGGTCTCTCACACACAAATTTAGTTTTAGGAGCCTTACATGTCAGGCAAATATAAACAGCAATATAATGGTTTTAAACAAAACCCAGCCCAATTTTGGCTCGAACAAAGTAAAAATATTCCGTGGTATAACCCCCCCACAAAAGCATACACACAAGACGACGACGGGCTTTACCATTGGTTTAGTGACGGGCAATTAAACACCAGTTTTTTAGCACTAGACCAACACGTTATTGCCGGATTTGGCGAGCAAACTGCACTGATTTACGACTCCCCAGTCACTAATACAAAGCAAACTTATAGCTACTCACAACTACAACAAGAAGTTGCTAGATTTGCAGGCGTAATACAATCGTTAGGTGTTACAAAAGGCGACCGCGTTGTTATTTATATGCCAATGATCCCACAAGCTGTTATTGGTATGTTGGCGTGCGCTCGTCTTGGTGCTATTCATTCGGTGGTATTTGGTGGGTTTGCTGCACACGAATTAGCTGTACGCATTGATGATGCCAAGCCCAAACTTATACTTAGCGCCTCATGCGGTGTTGAAGTAAACAGCGTTATTGAATACAAACCACTTATTGATAACGCAATAGACTTAGCTACGCACAAAGTAGAACACTGCGTTATTTATCAGCGTCCACAAGTAACCGCCACTCTTAAGCCTAAACGAGACATAGATTGGACTCAGGCAATGCAAACGGCTGCAAGCGCAGTTCCGGTGCCTGTAAATGCAGATGATCCGCTTTATATTTTATATACCTCAGGCACGACAGGCACACCCAAAGGCGTAGTACGCGAAAATGGCGGTCACGCAGTGGCAATGCAATACAGCATGGCAACCGTTTATGGTATGAAGCCCGGCGACGTATTTTGGGCAGCGTCTGACATTGGCTGGGTAGTTGGGCACTCTTATATAGTTTACGCACCGCTAATGTATCGCTGCGCGACCGTAATATATGAAGGTAAACCCGTTAAAACGCCCGATGCTAGTGCATTTTGGCGCGTGGTAGAAGAATATAAAGTAAATGCATTATTTAGTGCCCCCACCGCCTTTAGAGCAATCAAAAAAGAAGATCCCAATGCCGATGGTTTTAATCAATACGATACCTCAAGCTTAAAACGTTTATTTTTAGCTGGCGAGCGGTTAGACCCTCCCACTTATGAGTGGCTTAAAGAAAAAACCAAACTGCCAGTGCTCGATCATTGGTGGCAAACAGAAACCGGCTGGGCTATTGCTTGTAACCCTGTAGGGCTTGAGTACTTACCAACAAAACCTGGCAGCTCTACCGTGCCTACTCCAGGTTTTGACGTGCGAATATTAGATATGGATGGCAATGAATGCGCAGCTAACGAGCAAGGCGCCGTGGTAATTAAACTGCCACTTCCACCGGGTTGCCTACCAACAATTTGGCAAGATACTCCGCGCTTTAAAGCAAGCTACCTAAATGAATACGAAGGTTATTATTTATCTGGCGATGGTGGTTATATTGATGAAGATGGCTACCTATTTATTATGGGCAGAACCGACGACGTTATAAATGTAGCAGGACATAGGCTTTCTACCGGCGAAATGGAAGAGATAGTAGCCGCGCACCCTGCTGTTGCCGAATGCGCTGTTTTTGGTGTGAACGATCCTCTAAAAGGGCAGCTTCCTATGGGAATGATCGTGCTTAAAAATGATTTTATGGGCTCAAGTACCGACGTAGAACAAGCGCTTGTTTTAAGTGTTCGTAATCAGATTGGCGCTATTGCGTGCCTTAAAAATATAGTTAGCGTAGATAGGTTACCTAAAACTCGCTCGGGTAAAATACTGCGTAAAAATTTGCGCCAACTAGTCGATGGCGAAGAGCTACAAATACCTTCAACCATAGATGATGCCAGTATCTTTGAAGAAATAAACCAACAACTAACGCAAAGATAAACCCAACCAAGCTATCTAAAGCCATTTTTATAATGGCTTTTTATTTCATCCTTATATTTGATCCTTTTACTTAAGCTTAAGCTTAAGCTTTAATTTAACCAATAGCTGAAATTTTTTACGGCTTAATGCTTTCTTCTTTATAATAGCGTTATTAATTTAATCAATTTAAAAAGGAATGGTGTATGCCCCGCTTGCTACAAAAACTATTAACCACAGCCCTATTGTTTATAGGCTTTGCCACGCAAGCCTATGAAATAGAAGACTTAGGAGATGGCTTACACCGCTTTATAGACGACAGACACCGCTCAGTATTTTTAATCACTTCTGAGGGTGCAATTGTTACCGACCCACTTAACAAAAAAGCCGCCACCTGGTTAAACGAGCAAATTAAAACTCGCTATAACGTACCGGTAAAATATGTTGTATATAGCCATAATCACAGCGACCATATTTACGGCGCAGAGGTATTTAAAAGCCCTCACACTACCTTTGTAGCGCACAAACTTACCGCGCAAGATATCAAAAATACAAAAATAAAAACGGTTATGCCTAACCTTACCTTTGATGATGAACTAATACTTTCTCTTGGCGGCTCAACTTTAAAACTTAACTACCACGGCCCTAACGATGGCCGAGGCTCAGTGAGTATGCTGTTCGAAAAACAAAAAACACTATTTGTAGTTGATTGGATTGTTATTGGCAGAATGCCATGGCAAAAACTGTGGAGTTACGATATTCAAGGCATGATTAATTCAACTCAAGCGGTACTCAAATATGACTTTAATACTTTTGTAGGCGGACATGCCGATATTGGCAGTAAAGCAGATGTAGCGCGTTACTTAAGTTATTTAGAGCTTTTGTATAGCCAAGTAACCGCAGGCGTTTTAGCCGGTAATACGCTTGACGAAATTAAACAAAATGTAAAATTAGACCAATTTAGTGACTTTAAACAGTTTGATGCATGGTTACCGCTTAACATTGAAGGCGTGTACGAGCGTTTAATGGAAGAGTCTGGTATGGGTTGGCGCAGCGATTTATAAGTTTGAACTCAGTGGACTAAGCTCTGAGCTCTAAACTCAATATTGTAAGCATTGGTATTGGCGTATTTAACGCAGTACCAATGTACTTATTAATTAGTTAAATAGACGTCAAAAGCCATATAAGTCACCTTTACAATATCCTTACGTTTGCTTACAGCACTATACAAAAAAAAGTTTATCCTAGGCTTTGTGTTAAGCTACATAGGACTAATAAACATGAACTTATCTTTAAAAGTAGTTTTAGTAATGACGACCGCGCTTATTATGAGCGGCTGCACAGTATATCAACATGGTCCCAGTGCGCATAAACCACATAAAAAAGTCGTTAAAGTAGTTACGCCTGCTTTAGTAACTGAGCACAACTCTCCCAACATTGTGATCGTAAAAGCCAAGCCCACAAAACAAGCCTGCACTAAACACAATGATCATTGGCATTGTAAGGCTCGATAAAAAACGCTTTGCTAAGTAAATTCGCTTAGGTAAAAGAAGTAAATTGCGCTTTTTATTAATACAGAGTTGAGTGATATTGGCAGCGCTAACGTTGGATATACTTAGACATTTTAGCCTCCTCAATGTGCTGAGGAGGTATCCACTAAACTAAGATCGCCTAGAAACTTTATGTGAGGCTAAGTAGGCTCATTTCAAAATGGGTTATACATTTTTCATCCGACGAGTATTGCGCCTGATAAAATTTGAAATCATCTCTACCTATTTTTTTACATTTTTCTTCAATTATTTTTATTACTTTCAATTTATCTTCGGTTGTCGTTTTAATACCAAAAATAATGCCTTTAAGAGAAGAGAATTCATAATTTAATGACCTATCCTTGGGGGCTGAGAAGCTATCTGATGAGCTAGTAAGAATCAGGCGATGTTCGTTTTCATACGACCAATCTTTAGATTTAACGGTCACATCTCTATAGAAATTTTCCCAGTATTTTTTACGCCAACTATTTTCAGATTTAATCATATCATCTGCGCATTCACTCATAGCTTCATCTAACGAGTACCATACTGAATTCAACTTCGGAATGGGAAGACGACCTAGCATGCGAAAGAAGTCGATTTGACCATAACCTTGTATGTAATTTACAGGGAAAAACATTATGTTACTAAACCCATAAGTAGGACCAGATGTTGAGCTGTAACCATTTCGCCCCTTCAACTTAAGAAAGGATTTATCATTAATTACATCGGCATTAAAAATTAAGCATGCACCAGAATGATTATCGCCATAATGTCCCCATACTGAAGAGCTCTTACACTCAGACATAAAGCATGCTGTATACCAATCAGGAAAAACTAACTTTTCAATTTGTGAAATATATTCTTTAGGAAACTCAATAATTACTAAGTTTCTATTTTTACTATCATTATCGATTCTTCCATTATATCGATGTATAAGATCCATTTGTTGGTTACTATGTTGGAGTGCTGAAAATATAGTATTTGCTATTTTTTCGTCACCTCCATTTTCATTCAAGCTTTTTTCCAGAGTACCTATAAAATCTTTATTTAAAAGATCAATAATCGGTTTATCTGCTTCAGAATTTATCCAATCTCTTTTTGGAATAAGACCATTTTTCTCATATTCTGAATATATAACTTCCAGCGCATAACTATGTGTATTTCGAAAATAAAAAAACAACTCATCTCTTCTAACAGGAGTTGTTCGTTTAGAAATTGAAAGAATAAGTTTATCTAAACTTTTATTATCGAAGAATTTGTTTGTAATACTGGAGAACAACTCTTTATATATTGGTGTAGGAAAATCATCTTCACTAGAAAAAACCGGTATATCAGCTTTAGATATAGGATGATCCTCGCCTGAAATCAACAACAAAGAACAAAGTCTCTCAAGACATAATAGATAATGTTGGAATAGGTTTCTCCATACTATGAAATCACCTTTCCAGTACATATCTCGAAAACCTTCCATCGGATCATTTAATAACTCTGGCTCTGCAAAATATATGCTTTGATTTTCTAATTCTTTAAATTCGCCGATCAAGCTATTGATGCGCCTGAATCTATAAAATTCCTTTTTCATATACTAAAACTCAATTTCATTAGGGGTATAATTTAATAGTCACGAATCGTACATGTTCCTACTACCGTCGCCATCATTTCTATACTTTATACAGTTTTAGCAAATTACTTAACACATTACTATCACTAAGTTTTTTATATTCTCAGCGTTAAATTAAATATTTTTGAATGTAAAAAAACCGCGCTAAAGCTCTTTTTAAAGGTGCTTTAGCGCGGTTTTTATATTTCAAATACAAGTATTAAAAAAAGCGTATTAACTAAAATCAACCACCACTTCATAACGCCCAGGCATATCGTTTACTTCGTATACCCAACCGTGTCGTTTTATTATTTTTTCGCTTAACTCTAATCCTAAACCGTAGCCAATATTGGCGGGCTTATTTGTATTATTAGTCGCGTGGGGCATATCCGTTTGTTCGCTGCTATTTACTATAATTACGCGGCTACCTTGTTGAGTAATACGCACTTGACCTTGTTGCGTATGCTGATACGCATTACGTATTAAGTTAGTAAGCACAATATGGCATGCGGTGGCTTCGGTATTAATAGTCGTATTTTGGTTATCGGTATTTATAAGTACATCAACTTGTTTTGAATTGAGTAAATAATCGAGTTCGTTACTCAAGGTCGTTATTTTTTCGGCTAGGTTTACAGGCTCTGGTGCACTTTGCTGGTCGTCATTTCTGCTAAGCCACAATAACGTCTCAGTTAAATCGCTCATAGTTAAACCGGCGCGCTCTATTCGCTGTAGTGTAAGTTGCTGTTTATCGCTTAAAGGCGCTTTTTCGCTTAAGCGGTTAAGTAACTCAACGTTGCTGCGAATAACCGAAATTGGCGTACGTAACTCGTGGCTCGCATAACTTAAAAAGCGCTGCTCTCGCTCAAGGCTGTCGTGAGCAGAAAGCAAGCTACTGCGTATTAGCGTTGCCAAGGTATTTAGTTCGTTATAGGTAAAGTCGGGCGGCGTGTTTTGTAAATTATTTTGATTTAGCGACTTAGCCCAACCGCGTAGTGACTCTACTGGTTTAGCTATTTTTTTCATTACCATAAACAAAAAGAAGGTAAATAAAGCAATTGCCGTAACCCCTGTTAACGCTATCCATGCCAACTTTTTTATAGGTTTATCGGGTGAGCTTTGTTTTTTAAGGCGCTCTTTTTCAAGCATAATGCGTGATACGTAACGGGGCTCCCCTGCAGGGTTTTGAAAATACGCTACAAAATAGAGGTCTTCCGGCATTGAAAAAAACGATGGTTTTACTTTGCTTTTTTGTAGTACGCCAATCTCTGTAGGCTTTGTAAAGCGTAGCTGAATTTCGCTAGGCATGTCTTCCCAGCGACTCGCTATTTTAAAGCCAATCATTTCTGCAGGTTCACCGTTTTTAACCTCAGTAGATTGCGAAAGCGCATGCATTACGCCATTTAACCCTCGGTCTAAGCCATCAATAAAATAATTAACACTTAAAAACGAAAAGCCAATTGCCATTAATGAACTTAAAAGCACCATGGTGGCAAAAAAATACAACCTCAGGCTGGGTCTAATTTTCATGCTTGTGTCTCATTTTTTAATTTTAGCGCAAACCCTACACTGGGTATTGTTTCTAGTACGGCTTGGCAATGCGCTTGCTCTAGCTGTTTACGCAAATGATGAATATGCACTTTTAAGCTATTGCTGTCTGGCTGTTCGTCTCCCCATATTGCTTGCATAATTACCTGTCGGGTTACTGGTTTTTGCTGCTCTCGTACAAGCACTTCTAATAACTTAAAAGTAATGGGTGATAACTTTAAACTGTGCGCAGCCACTGTTGCTGTATGCGCAGTTAAATTAAGTGTTAAGTTAGCAAAGGTAAGTCGCTTAACCTCTCCACTTTTACGTTTTGCTAATACTTGAACCCGCGCTACTAGCTCTTTCATCGCAAATGGTTTTACTAAATAGTCGTCACTACCGGCTGCAAACCCCTCAAGCTTATTGTCGAGGCTATCGCGCGCTGTCAGCATTAATACTGGTATATCAATGCCTTGCTCACGCAATGTTTTACACATGGTTAAACCGTCCATTTTGGGCATGTTTACATCTAATATAATCATTTGATATTGATTACGTTCTATTAAATTTAAACCCATTACGCCATTGCTTGCATGGTCACACTCTATTGACTCAATTTCGAGATAATCAACAATGGTGGTTGCCAAGTCTATGTCGTCTTCAACCAGTAGTACGTTTATCATTAAGAGGCTACTTCCTGCGTTTTATTTTTAGCACCTAGCGATATTAGCACAGCATCAATACCGCGTTTAGCATCGGTTTGAATCATCAATAATGCCGGTATAAGTATTAAGGTAATAACCGTGGCAAACAAAATACCGTAGCCAAGTGATGCCGCAGCAGGAATTAAAAACTGTGCCTGCATTGAGGTTTCGCTAAGTAGCGGCACTAAGCCTGCGTACGTCGTAATTGAGGTAAGTAATACCGCACGTAATCGGCTCGTACACGACTCAACTATGGCATCGTGCGTGCTCATGCTCTCTTCTTTTACTAGTTCGTTAAAGCGTGAAACAAGTAATAAGCTGTCGTTTACAACTACCCCACTGAGCGCCAAAATACCATTTAACGACAATATACTAATGGTTAAGTCGTTCCACCAATGTCCTAAAATAGCGCCCACAATGCCAAACGGAATTGCTACCATAATCAACATAGGTTGAATGTACGATTTAAGCGGAATAGCCAGCAACACGTAAATAACTAATAAAGCTGCTACAAACATAGTGCTCATTGAGCTGGTGGTTTCGCTTTGTTGCTCTGCCTCTCCTGCAAAATACACACTTAAGTTAGGAAATTGCTGTGTTAACTCTGGAATTAAGTCGCGCTTTAAGTTAGCAACTAACTCGTTTGGAGCAATCACGTTTTTATCCACTTGGGCGCTTAAATAAATTGCACGAAGTCCATCAATGCGGGTTATTTCATCTTGCTGATATTCACTGCTTACTGTGGCTACGTTAACTAAAGGGACAACGGTGCCATCAGGCAGGCGAATACGCGACTGCATTATATCGGCAGGTGTTTTACGAGCATCTTCTGGGTAGCGTACACGTACTTTAACTTCGTCTTTATTACGTTGGTAGCGCTGTACAACTGCACCACCAAAGGCTTGCAGTACTTGCTTTGATAAACTGGCTGTATCCATGCCAAGCGCGCGCCCTTGTGCATTTAGGGTAAATTTAAGCTGTGGCTGACCTGGGTTTAAGTTGTCGTCTATTCCGTTAACGCCTGCGGTATTTTGTAAGCGCTCCTTAAATAGTGCGCCCGCCGCCATTACGGTTTCGTCGTCCCACGCTTTAAGCTCAACTTTAAAGTTATCGACCATTTTACGCGTGGCTAATATTTGTAATTTTTTACTGCCCTCAAGGCTACCTGCTACGCGCTGCCACTCTTGAGCAAATTCGCTTGCTGTAAAAGCGCCTTCGTTTAATAGCTCAACACTTACTTCACCGCTGGTGTCGCTGCTACTAATGACTTGTAGGCTGGTTATTTCGCTTTTGTCAGAGCTCAACTTAGTCATTAAGTTTTGCTCTGCTTGTAATGCACTTTGCTCAAGCGTTAATAAGTTTGTGTTTGTTTGCCCATAAGCGGCGTCGTTTTGCATAACTAAATCGGCTGTTACAGTGTCGCCTGCAATACTTGGGAAAAAACCAACTTTAACTGTGCCTGTCATCGGCATGCCAATAACTAATATAAAAAAGGCGATAAACGCAGCCACTACGGCGTATCTAAAGCGCAGTGAAAACTCAATAACCTTGCAGTAAATGTTTTTGCTAAACCAGCTTAAGCCGCTATCAGCACCATGTTGTATTTTTGACCACAGACCTGCTAAGCCTTTTTTAACTTGGCGTTTAGTACTAATGTGGGCTAAATGCGAGGGTAAAATAAGTTTTGATTCAACAACTGAAAGCAGTAAACAAATAGTCACTACAGTGGCAAATTGAGAGTAAATTTTACCTAAGTTACCTGACACATTCGAAAGCGCCACAAACGCAGCCACCGTGGTTAACACCCCAAATATTGTTGGCACAGCAACCTTCATGGTGCCTAAAACTGTATTATTTAATGTATCGCCATGCTTTTTACGTGTGGTGTAAATACTCTCGCCTACAACAACGGCATCGTCTACCACTATGCCCAGCGCCATAATAAAGCCAAAGGTGGTCATTTCGTTTATGGTCAGTGCGGTGTAGCCATCGGTCATAAAATAAAGCGTGCCAAAAAATACAAACGGCAAGCCACCAGCCACCCATAGCGCTACGCGTACGTTTAAAAATATGGCAAGTATTACAAACACCATAATAATACCGGTCACGGCATTTTTAGTAAGTAGCGATAAACGCTCGGTGATCATGGTGCTTTTGTCGTGCCAGCTTTCAAGCTCTACGTTTTGAGGTAATAAACCGCTTTCGTGCCATTTATCTATTACGCTATTAGCTTGTTCAACAATGGTAGTTATATCGCTGTTATCGCCCATTAAAATTTCAACGCCTACGGCATTTTGTTGGTTATAACGGCTTAATGAGTTGCTATCTTCGGCAAATGAGTCGGTAACGGTTGCTACATCGCCTAACTTAATTTGTGTGCCTGATGCGGTTGTTAACAATACAATATTGGCAAAGTCGCGCTGCCAGTAAGCTTGGTCGGCGGCTTTTAAGCGTATAATTTTACTGCTATCGCGCAAACTAGTCGAAAGCGGGCTTGATGACTCATTATTAATGACCTCACTTACATCACTAATAGTTAAGCCATACGCTTGTAATTTACCTTCGTCGATTTCTATGGACATCATCGGGTCGAGCACACCCGATTGCTCTACGTCGCTAATGCCTGATTGCGCTAATAAATCGGCTTTAAGTTTTTCACCCAGGTTTTGTAATGTATGGCGATCTGCATCCCCAAAAAGTTGCAGCGTTAATGCATGATCTTGCCTACGGGCTTTATCAATAACAGGTTGCTCAGCATCTGCCGGAAAGTTATTAATAGCGTCAACTTGGTTTTTAACGTCAACAAGTAACTCATCGAGTGAGTAATCAGTACTTTTTTCAATGCTTACATGGCTGCCGCTAGCATCGGATGTAGAGGTAATACGTTTAATACCCGATACGGTTTCGAGCGCTTCTTCTATTTTTAACGCTATTCCTTCTTCGGCTTGCAATGCATCGCCACTGTCGTAAACCACCGATACCGAAATAGTATCTGGCTCTAAACTCGGAAAAGCCTCTTTACGTAAAGTCGTAAGCGACATAATACCCATTACAATCACACTAACTAACAATAAGTTAGCGGCAACAGAGTTATTTGCAAACCAATTAATAATACCGTGCAGCGGGTTATTATTGCTGGGTAATTGAGGTGGTTGATGAGGGCTCATTATTGTATCTCCTCAACTATTGGATTTACTTTCATGTCGTTTAAGTAACTAACAAGTGGGCGCGCCACCACTTTTAGATTTTTAGCACCATCTACTGGCGTAATATATACGTAATCCCCACGCTCAAATACTTTATTAGCGTGTGTGCTTACTAAGCTATTTTGATCATTTACGTACCAAATTAAGCCATCTTGAGATACCGCCGAAGCAGGCAGTTTTATTACGTTAGTTAACTGCTTACCGGCAATTTCTACCGCTAAAAATGTACCAGGCAGTAACGGCGTTGTTTGCTCAAACGATTTATCTAAGGCAACAATTACGCTGCGTTGGCGCGAGCTGTCATCAAGGTGTTGCTCAAAACGTGCAATATAACCGTTCCATTTAGTATTAGTGGTTACATCACTTAAAATAACATCGCCTGATTTATTATTTGCTAGGTTTTGCCACTGACTTAATGAAAGCGGCACCGTTATTTCTACTTTGTCAGTGCTGTTTAGCGTGGCAAGCGTATCGCCAATACTCACATAAGTACCTAAATCTATATCGCGCGATAAAATAACAGCGTCAAATGGTGCACTTAACTGGGTGTTATTTACATCACGCTGTGCGGTTTTAAGTGCATATTGTGCTTTATCGAGCGTAGCTTGCGCGGCTTCTAACTGCAGCGTTCTAAATACAAGCGGCGAGCTTGGCGCTTGCGTAACGCCTGAGCGATCCCATTCACGTTTTGCTTGATTACCTAAATCTTGTTCTTCTTGCAGTGCTAGTTTTGCATCAGCCAATGTTGCTTTTGCGCTAGCTAGAGCTTGTAAGTATTCGGTGTCATCAATTTGTGCAAACACCTGCCCTTTAGTTATTAAGTTACCGGTCGCAAATTGCTCGCTCATACTGGTTACTTCGCCTTTAACTTGTGCTTTTAAGCTAAGTGACCAATGCGCTTTAGCTTCACCGTGGCCGCTAACATAAGCCTGATAAGTGCTCGGAGCTGCATTAATTACCGATACATTTGGGGCAATAGCTTTAATAGCGGCAGGTTGTGGACTATTTGCTTTTTCAGCCATTTTTTGACCGTTATACATAATAGCAAGCCCTATACAAACAATAGCAACAAGCGTTACAACAACCGGTGTTGGCGAAATTTTCATGACGATACTCCAAGGCCCAAAGCGAGGCCTAAATCTATGCGGTTAGTTAAAAGGGTGTAGTTTATTTGGCTAAGCTGGGCTTGCAGGTCGTATACTTTTTGTTGCACTGTTAGCAAATCTAAAATATCAACCAAACCTTGTTGATACTTACTTTGATAGTTACTAAAGCTGCGTTTAGCGCTAGCAAGTGCATTGCTAATTTGCAGTTGCTGCTCGGTTAATGATTGCTCCTGCCCGAGTGCATTTTCAACTTCGTTTACCGCACTTAGCAGCGTATCTTGGTACTGCCAAAACGCTTGCTCGGCATTTAATTTTGCAATATCAACTTGCGCACGCAGTGCTCCACCTTCAAATAAAGGGGCACTTAAACTGCCTAATAAACTCCACACTGGGCTAGTTAATAATGATTGGCTTGGCGTGCTTGCTAAATCACTCAGTGATGCCGAAAGCGAAATACTCGGTAGTAGCTCTTTGTACGATACATCAACCAAGTAATGCTTTGCCTGAATGTTGTAATAGGCACTTTGTAAGTCAGGTCGGCGCGCTAAATCTTGCTCTGGTAAGATACTTAATGGCTCAATAACGCTTGGTAGAGTTAATGTACTTGGCAGGTTTTGAAGTTTATCAGTGCCTACAATTAGCATTAAAGCACGCTTTGCTTTTGCTATTTGTTCTTTGTAATCGGCAATGGTCGCGCGGGTAGATGCCGTGCTAGTACGGGCGGTATCAAGCGCTTCTAAATCACCTAACCCATATTGGTAGCGCTCTACAATACTTTGCTCATTATTTTGTAAAACAACTAAACGTTGCTGCTCTATATCGAGCAAATTTTGCTGCAAAATAATGTTTAAATACGTGCGTATCACGCTGGCTACTAAGGTGTCTTTAGCGCCTTGATAAGTAGCTTGATTACTGGCAATAGTCATATCTTGCGCGGCTACGTTGTCAGCAATTTTTTGCCATATATCGGCTTCCCAACTTATACCTACTGATGAGCTGTATTGCGTGCCTTCGGTTTCACTGCGCTGCGCGTCAAATCCTGCATCTACACTAAACCACTGACTTGCAGCAGTTACATCACGCTGCGCATAAGCTAGTTTTAATGCAACATGCACTTGATTAAACGATGGGTTATTAGTAACAGCTTGCTCAATAAGCGAATCAAGCCCTTCAATATCCACCAAATCGGTAATGTAATTTACTTGCTGTGCGTTACTTTGCGTGTACTGCCAGTTTGTATGTTGCTTTAGCGACTGCTCAGTACTATTACCTTGATAGCTTGGCTGACTACTACATGCAGCAAGCGTACAACTAAGTGCAAGTAAAAAACCGGTTGAGTGCTTTTTAAAATAAACCATTTAACTACGCCTAATTCGTACTATTACACATAGCTTATTAGGTCGAGGGTTAAGAAGGGGTTAAATGGTATAAACTAAATATTGGGTTGCTAATTTAACAGTAAAAAGTAGTCACTTTAGATGTTTTATATCGTTATAAGTTTTGTAATTGCTCTATCAACCATTTATGAATTGGGCTGTTATTAGTACGCGGATGCCATGCGGCTATTACTTTAAATGTAGGAGGCAGAGCTTCTATTTTTAGCTGTTTAACTTTGCTGTTTGGTAATAATCTTGATGGGTAAAACGCGAGCATATCGGTTGTATGTAAAATGTCGGGCACCGCTGAAAAGCTCGGCACCGACATTACAATATTACGTTTTAGCCCTTGGCTTTCAAACCACTGATCGTGCGATCCGCGCAAATTTGCACGAGATGGCGACACCACTAGCTGTGGATGCTTTGCAAATTGCGCCAAACTCAAAGGTTCAGTGTAAGTCGTGTTACCTATACCGGTAATACACAAATGCTGTTCTTCAAACAAAGTGATATAAGAAAGGTTGTCGGGTATAAATTCTGGAAAGCTTATCAGCAAATCAAGCTCGCCTGCCGTTATAAGTTGATTAACGTTATCTGATGCAAAGTCGCGCACAATCAGCTTTAAACCTGGCGCTTCGCGGCGGGTAATATTAAATAATTGCGGCAATAAGGCCTGCGTGGCGTAGTCGGTTGCGCTTATGGTAAACACACCTTTATAAGTTTGCGGGCTAAACTGCTCGGGCTCTAGTAACAACTCTAATTGCTTTAAAATATTATTAACAGGTGCCTTGAGCCCTTGCGCTTTAGGAGTAGCAACCATGTTATTGCCTTGGCGAATAAACAAGCGATCGTCAAATAAGTCTCGTAGTTTTCGTAGTTGCTCACTAATAGCTTGTTGCGTTAACCCCATTTTTTTGGCTACTTGTGAAAGATTTTGCAGTTCTAATAAGCTACTGAGTACTCTTAACTGCTTTATATCGAGCCGACTGATACCATTCATAATTGTATGCTGCACAAAAAAGTGTTGTTTCAAATTGTATCTTTAAATCTCTATGCTGCCAATGTTGCTTAACCACTATTTAAGCCTTTGTTTGCTTTATAAGAGAATTTAAAATGAAATCAGATTTAGTTAATACCGCTCCTTTATTCTCATCAATTGAGCTTGGCCCTTTTACACTTAAAAACCGTATTGTGATGCCTCCTCTTACTCGCTCTCGCAGCACTCAGCCTGGCAATATTCCTAATGAATTAATGGCTGAGTATTACTCGCAGCGTGCATCGGCTGGTTTTATGGTTACCGAAGGCACACAAATAGAACCTCGTGGGCAAGGTTACGCTTGGACCCCAGGTATTCACTCGCAAGCACAAATTGAAGGCTGGAAAAAAGTAACACATGCAGTACACGCTAAAGGCGGCGTTATTTTTGCTCAGCTTTGGCATGTAGGGCGCGTATCGCACGCCACACTACAACCAAATTCAGGTAAACCGGTTGGCCCTTCAGATATTATTGCTGACAATGTAAAAGTATTTATTGAAACCGCACCTGGTGAAGGCGCATTGGCTGACCCAAGTGAGCCTCGTGCGCTAACAACAACTGAGGTTGGTGAACTGGTAAACATGTACGCTCAAGCTGCACGCAATGCTTTAGAAGCTGGCTTTGATGGTGTGGAGCTTCATTGTGCTAACGGCTATTTAGTTAATCAGTTTATTTCTGAGCATACTAATAACCGTGACGATCAATACGGTGGAACGCTTAGTAATCGCCTGCGCTTTTTAAAAGAGATAGTTGAAGCGGTAAGTGACGTTGTAGGCTCTGATCGTTTAGGTGTTCGCTTTGCTCCTTTATTTGAAAGCACAGATGAAACACGAGTGTATTTAGGACTTGTTGAATCAAACCCTCATCACACTTATATCCAGGCCGTTAAAGTGCTTGAGCAAGCAGGTATTGCTTACTTATCGATTGCGGAAGCTGATTGGGATAACGCTCCCGATTTACCACAAGAATTTTATAAAGCAGTCCGAGCTGAATTTTCAGGGCGCATTATTTATGCAGGTAAATACACAGTAGAAAAAGCAGTGCGTATTTTAGGTGAAGGTTACGGTGACTTATTTGCATTTGGTCGCCCATTTATAGCTAACCCTGATTTACCAGAGCGTATAGCAAATAATTGGACGTTTAACGAAGCTGATGCAGCCACTATGTATGGCGGTACTGAAGTAGGTTATAGCGATTATCCTTTTTATCAAAAGTAATTAACCAGCAAAGCCAAGGAAGGCTTAATTACTAATTTAATAGCCATTTTTTATGACACGACTAATCATTTTGGTATATTAAAACGTTCCTATAATCGTCAAAAACTAGAGATTATGTCAAGAACCGTCAGTAAAATGTAAAAAGCTGTAAGCATAACTCCGTTTGCTGTTGTATGTCAGTTAACATTCAGTTTGAGCCGCTAGTATTGAACCCAGTTATGTAAAAACATAAACGAGGCAATACTATGAAACTTACTTTTTTACTACCTGCCCTGCTCGCCATTGGCGCAGTATCAGGCTCTGCGCTTGGAGCACAAAACGAGCGAGAGAATGATAAAAGCTTTAAACGCGATCACGACAAACGTGTTGAATATAAACGCGATGAACGCCGCCATGAAAAAAAGCAGCGTATTGAGCATAAAAAAGAAAAACGAGAAGACCGTAAGCAAGAAAAACGTAAACTTGCTAAGTACAAACAGGAAAAGCGTGAACAATACCGCTCCAACCAGCGAAAATATAACTACTTAACAAGCCATCATAATTCAGTCCCTTACAGACAAAATCGATTTATAAACCATTTACCACGCAATAGCGCATCAATCAGATTTAATGGTATTTCGTTTACGTTTAACGACGGCCTTTATTACCGTAAAGCTAAAAGAGGCTACCATGTTGTTAAACCACCTAGAGGCCTGCGTATAAATACGCTACCAAGAAATTATAGGCATTTTAAACACCATAATACGACTTACTACACTTATCAAAATGTGTACTACATTGCAGATAATAATGGTTATACGGTTGTTGATGAGCCATCAACTCGCCTTAATCAGGCAATAAAAGTGGGTAATGTGAATGACTATAGCTTGGGCCAAACTTACGATTCATTGCCTCAGACAGCACAGGCCGTAATAATTAACTCACAGCAGTATTTTAAATACGGCGATATTTATTTTTTACCGCAAATAAGTGGTGACGACATAAAATACCTTGCCATTAAGCTAGGTTAAACTCGCTATAAATTAAAAGGCCTTACTGTAAATAGTAGGGTCTTTTTCATTCCCCTCCGTAGGTAGTAATTTACAGCAATAAAATCAATTCTCTCTAAATATTAACATGTCTTAGTATTTGTAAGCTTTTTTGTTAAACTAGCTCGCATATTAATAGTGAGAGTGTAATTATGTCGGGTGAGTTTCCACGTGCTGGTTTTTGGCGCCGTTTTGCGTCGTTGGTCTACGATACGTTAGCCATTATTGCGTTTGCGATGTTAACTGTAGTGCTGTATTTATTTGCAGTACAGGGGCTTATTTCTCTCGATGTAATTAGTTTAAATGGCGCAGAGGATGTATCTGCATTTATTCAAAATTCAAATCTTCTTTCGGGTATTCGTACCGCTCTTTTAATTATTGTTAGCTTAGTATTTTTTGGCTACTTTTGGACTAAAAGCGGGCAAACCATTGGCATGCGTGCATGGCGTTTAAAAGTACAAACTCTTGAAGGTAATTTAATTAGCTGGCCGCAATCAATTATCCGAAGCGTTAGCGCTTTACTCGGTCTAGGTAATTTGGTGGTGTTAGTCGATTTTAAAAACAAAAAAGCACTGCAAGATTACATCTCTAAAACAGAAGTTATTGCACTTACTAAAGAAGAAAACAGACGTATTTATAGTGAGCTTGATTAATACCTGCTTTCCAAAACTGGTAATTAAAAAGCAAAAAGGGTGACTACTGGTCACCCTTTTTAATGCTTTGAATAGGTACTCTATACCCGTTTATTCATCAAATATGTCGCAAAGCCTATAAATATAATACTGGGCAATACCGCACCTATAATGGCAGGTATTTGGTAAACCATAACTACAGGGCCAAATATTTCATTAGTTAAGTGAAACACGATCCCCGTTACAACACCCATAATAATACGTGCGCCCATAGTAACGGTACGCAGCGGGCCAAATATAAACGAGAGCGCCACCAGCAGCATTACCGCTACAGATACAGGCTGCATAAGCTTACGCCACAGAGCGAGCTCGTAGGTACTGGTGTCTTGTTCGTTTTGCTCTAAGTAAGTTAAATACGACCAAAGCCCAGTAAATGAAAGTGACTCTGGTTTTACCGAAACAACCCCTAACTTTTCAGCGGTCAATTGTGAAGGGTAAAACTCTTCTGGTAGTTGCTCTGTTGTGGTTTTTTCGCTCGTAATAATAACCTTATTTACATGACGAAGTAGCCAGCCTTCTTTTCGGCTCAGTGCATCTTTTGCTTTAGTGATTTGGGTAAGCTCTAACGATTTGTCAAAGTGGTACATGTGTACCCCATTGAGCCTGCCGTTTTCGTCAACATCTTCAATATTAATAAAATTGCTGCCGTCTTTAGCCCATACACCTTTTTGTGTGTTAAATACATCGCCGCCATGTATTGCTTGGTTACGCATTTCTTTGGCGTGTAATTGCGCTTCAGGTGCACCCCATTCGCCAAGTGCCATCATGCATACAGCCATAAATATAGCCGTTTTCATTACAGAGCCAATTATTTGTAAGCGCGACATACCAGCCGCTTGCATCACTACCAGCTCACTGTTTGAGGCAAGTGCCCCCAACCCCGTTAAGCCACCAATTAGCGCAGCCATCGGAAAAAACACCACTAAATCGCCAGGTATTGTGTAAAGCGTGTAAAGCATTGCGGTCATTAAATCGTAACTGCCACGCCCTACCGACTTTAGCTGGTCGATAAACTTAATTAAGGTGCTAATACCAACAAGTACCAACAATGCAAAGCCGGTAGTTTGTAAAATACTGCGGCCTAAATACCAATCAAGCGTTTTCATCATGAGCCTAACTCCCGCTTAGTTACAACGGCTTTAAGCCAAGCGCCCAGCGGCCGCCCTTTTATAATTAATAATCCACCTATAAACAAGGCACTTAGGTGAATCCACCACAAGCCAATTGAAGGCGGAATTTTGCCATCTTCAACTGCAAATTTAGCGGCATTTAGTAAAATAAAATAGCCTAAGTACAAGCTTATAGCAGGCACTAGTTTTGCAAATTTACCTTGGCGAGGATTAACCACACTTAGCGGTACTGCCAGTAAGGTAAGTAACGGAATTGATAATGGAATAGCGAGTCGCCACTGCCATTGAGCAATAGATTCAGGAGTATTAATGGCGAGTAATTGATTAGTAGGCACAGCCTCTAATTTACGGCGTTGGTGCTCTATTTCTTGTTCTCGTATTTGTACGCTGTAACCATCAAATTCTGTTAAGTTAAGTGCAGGCGTTGTGCCATCTGTTTCGTAACGTTTACCGTCTGTTAGCACGAGCTGTTGCTCACCATTTACTGCTTCAACCACAACACCTTGCTCTGCATATACTAAGCGCGCTAGGTTGCCTTTTTCGCTATCGGGTAACTGTGCAACAAATACCTTATTGAGCTCTTTGCCACCCTTTTCAATATTATGAATAAACACCACGGCTTTTTCGTTACCGGTTTCTTGGAACCGCCCAGCTCTGAGTGCGGATAGCCCCGCATCGGCTTTGGCTTGTTCTTTTAATTGATACTCTTGCTCGCTTGCCCACGGCGCTATATACATAGTCAGTGCTGCGGCTAATATAGCAAGCCCTACACTTGATATAAGTGTTACGCGCACAACATACCATTCACTTACGCCACAGGCTTTAAGTACGGTCATTTCGCTATCGGCGTAAATACGGCTGTAGGCTAAAATAATGCCTAAAAATATACTCAGCGGAAGTATTAGCGAGGCTAGTTGTGGAAGTTTTAGTGCAATCATCGATAGCACTAATTTAGCAGGAATGCTGCCCTCAGAGGCATCACCTAAAATACCAACTAACTTTTGTGACAAAAATATTGTCATCAAAGTTAAAAATACGGCGACCTGCGATTTTAAAACCTCAGCGGTCAAATAACGGAAAATTAGCAATGCTCGCCCCTGTTAAACATGGAATTTCACTACGATAGTGAGAATTGAATAGTTAAATAGCTATTTTACCCAATTAATACCGGCAAATAGGCTATTATTATAAGCCATCAAAATTAATTATCCTACCTAAGTGCACGATATAATGTTGCATTAGTAGCCCTTAAGCATATAAAGTTCAATTACACAGTAAGAGTCTAACAAAATCAGCTAAAATAAGAATTATCCTTACATAAGTTACGTAGATAAGACTAGAAAATACTTTTTTAGCCCCAACTTAGTAACTTAAACGACTCAAAACCAGGAGTAACAATGGAATTTAACGTAAAAAGTGGTAGCCCAGAAAAACAGCGCAGCGCATGTATTGTGGTTGGCGTTTACGAGCCACGTAGGTTATCCCCCATTGGTGAACAACTCGATAAAATTAGTGATGGTTATATCTCTAATTTACTTCGCCGTGGCGATTTAGAAGGTAAGCCAGGCCAAGTTTTATTATTGCATCATGTACCTAATGTATTAAGCGAGCGCATATTGCTTGTTGGTTGTGGTAAAGAGCGTGAGCTTGATGATAAGCAATATAAACAAATCATTTCTAAAACTATTAATACCTTAAACGAAACGGGCTCTATGGAAGCAGTCTGCTTTTTAACAGAGCAACACGTTAAAGGTCGCGACACCTACTGGAAAGTACGTCAGGCAGTTGAGACAACGCAAGACTGCTTATATACGTTCAACCAACTGAAAAGTAAAAAAGTAGACCCTCGCCGTCCACTGCGTAAAATGGTGTTTAACGTACCAACACGACGCGAACTAACTATTGGCGAAAGCGCTATTGAGCATGGTTTAGCCATTGCAGCAGGTAGTAAGCTATGTAAAGACGTAGCTAATATGCCACCAAATATTTGTAATCCTGTGTACTTAGGTGAACAAGCACAAGAGCTGGCAACTGATTTTGACAACATCACTGTTGATCTTATTGACGAAAAGCAAATGGCAGAACTTGGTATGAATTCTTACCTAGCTGTTGGCCGAGGTAGTGATAACGAATCGATTATGTCGATTATTAACTACAAAGGCGCCGCTGATGACCAAGCCCCTATTGTACTTGTTGGTAAAGGTCTAACGTTTGATTCAGGCGGTATTTCATTAAAACCAGGCGAAGGCATGGACGAAATGAAATACGACATGGGCGGAGCAGCAGGCGTTATTGGGGCAATGCGTGCACTTGCACAAATGCAATTGCCGATTAACGTTATTGGTGTTTTAGCGGGTTGTGAAAACATGCCTGGCTCAAATGCGTATCGTCCAGGTGATATTTTAACAACAATGTCAGGGCAAACAGTTGAAGTATTAAACACCGACGCTGAAGGCCGCTTAGTATTATGTGACGCACTAACATATGTTGAACGCTTTAATCCAGATACGGTTATTGACGTAGCAACGCTAACTGGCGCGTGTATTGTAGCCCTTGGCGCGCATGCTACTGGTTTACTATCAAACCATAACCCACTTGCGCACGATTTATTAAAAGCGTCTGAGCAAAGTGGCGACCGTGCATGGCAGTTACCGTTATGGGATGACTATCAAGATCAACTAGAAAGCCCATTTGCTGACTTTACGAACTTAGGTGGACGCTCTGCAGGTACTATTACTGCGGCATGTTTCTTATCTAAATTTACTAAAAAGTATAATTGGGCACATTTAGATGTTGCCGGTACAGCGTGGCGCAGTGGCGCTAAAAAAGGCGCAACGGGCCGTCCTGTTCCTATGCTTACTCAGTATTTATTAAATCGAGCGGGTGTAAGCGAAGCTACGCACGATTAATAATCTATTTAGCTATTTATAAGGCGCCATTTGGCGCCTTATTTATTTGTGTATTAATTGAAGCAAACCCCGTTATATGGCAAAATCTGCCTCTTAATTTGTGTATATCAATTTGGTATACATTCAATGTCATGGGAAACCCCGATACAATGAACATGAACGCTAAATTTTTCGTTCTAAAGCAACAAGATGAGTCTAAAGCGAAGGCTGACGATCATTTTGCATTGGCAGCTCAAATTGCGGCCGATCAGTATCGAAATGGGCAGCGTGTGTTTATTTGTGTTAACGATAACGAAGCAGCCTGTGCCATTGATGAAATAATTTGGGCATTCGATCCAGATAGTTTTGTGCCACATAATTTACAAGGTGAAGGCCCTAAAGGCGGCGCACCTGTAGAAATTGGTATTACGCCACCTGTTGGCAATCGTAAAGTTTTAATTAACTTGGCTACTCAGTTACCGGATTACATTCGTCGGTTTAACCAAGTTTTTGATTTTGTACCCGTAGAACCAGCTGCTAAGCAAGCAGCCCGCGAGCGTTTTAAAAAGCTACGCCAACTCGGTGCCAATCTCACCACGCAAGATATTAATAGCTAGCCAATCAGGCAAACTAACCAACTAATTTAAGTACTTATTTAAGGTTCTGTGTAATGGATAAAACCTACAATCCGCAAGATATTGAACAGTCTCTATATCAAGACTGGGAACAAAAAGGCTACTTTAAGCCATCTGGCCAAGGCGTACCATATTCAATTATGATCCCGCCGCCAAATGTCACTGGTAGCTTACACATGGGCCACGCCTTCCAAGATACAATAATGGATACCCTAACGCGTTTTAAACGTATGCAAGGTAACAACACATTATGGCAAGTAGGTACTGACCACGCAGGTATTGCAACGCAAATGTTGGTTGAGCGTAAACTGCATGCCGAAGAAGGCAAAACACGCCACGATTTAGGCCGCGAAGATTTTATTAATAAAATCTGGGAATGGAAAAAAGAATCTGGCGGTACTATCACTAAGCAGCTTCGTCGCCTTGGCGCATCGGTTGATTGGGATCGTGAACGCTTTACCATGGATGATGGTTTATCTGAAGCTGTTAAAGAAGTGTTTGTACGCCTCCATAAAGAAAACCTAATTTACCGAGGCAAGCGCCTAGTAAACTGGGATCCAAAATTACACACGGCTATTTCTGATCTTGAAGTTGAAAACAAAGACAAGCAAGGCCACATGTGGAACTTACGTTACCCATTAGCTGATGGCGTTACAACACAAGACGGAAAAGACTACATAGTAGTAGCAACAACACGTCCTGAAACCATGTTGGGTGACTCAGGTGTTGCAGTAAATCCTGATGATGAGCGCTACACAGATTTAATCGGTAAAGAGATTTTATTACCCATCGTTAATCGTCGTATTAAAATTGTTGCTGACGAACACGCCGATAAAGATAAAGGCACGGGCTGTGTAAAAATAACCCCAGCGCACGACTTTAACGATAACGAAGTGGGCAAGCGTCATCAAATGCCTATGATCAACATTTTCGATAAAGACGCCGCTATTCTTACCCAAGGTGGAACATACACCTTTGACGGTAAAGAGCTTGAGTTTGATGCACCAATACCTGAGCGCTTGCACGGCCTAGATCGTTTTGCAGCGCGTAAAGCAATTGTGGCAGAATTTGAAGAACTAGGTTTACTTGAAAAAATTGAAGACCATGGTTTAACGGTTCCTTACGGCGATCGCTCTGGTGTGGTAATTGAGCCACTGCTTACCGACCAATGGTATGTACGTGTTGCACCACTTGCTGAACCTGCAAAAGACGCTGTTAAAAACGGCGACATTCAATTTGTACCTAAGCAATACGAAAACATGTACTTCTCGTGGATGAACGACGTACAAGATTGGTGTATTTCACGCCAGCTTTGGTGGGGTCACCGCATTCCAGCTTGGTACGACAGTGAAGGCAATGTATTTGTTGGTCGCGACGAAGCCGAAGTTCGCCGTGAAAACAACATTGCAGATAACGTAACGCTAAGCCAAGACGAAGACGTACTTGATACGTGGTTCTCATCAGCGCTTTGGACGTTCTCTACACAAGGTTGGCCTGAAAATACCGATGATTTAAAAACCTTCCACCCGTCTGACGTGTTGGTAACTGGTTTTGATATTATTTTCTTCTGGGTTGCGCGCATGATTATGATGACGCTGCACTTTGTAAAAGACGAAAATGGCAAACCACAAGTTCCGTTTAAAACCGTATATGTAACGGGCTTAATACGTGATGACAATGGCGATAAAATGTCTAAGTCAAAAGGTAACGTACTTGACCCACTAGACATGATTGACGGCATTGAACTTGAAGACCTAGTACAAAAACGTACTGGTAACATGATGCAGCCAAAACTTGCCGCTAAAATTGAAAAAGATACGCGTAAAGTATTTGCAGGCGGTATTGAGGCACACGGCACCGACGCCCTTCGCTTTACACTTGCTGCAATGGCATCTACCGGTCGTGATATTAACTGGGACATGAACCGCCTTGAAGGTTACCGTAACTTCTGTAATAAATTATGGAACGCGAGCCGTTACGTATTAATGAATACAGAAGAGCAAGACTGTGGTTTTGCAAACGATGCACAAAAAGAGCTTTCATTAGCTGACCGCTGGATTTTAGGTCAATTTGAGTCAACAGTTAAAACGTTCACTGAACACCTTGATAACTACCGTTTTGACTTAGCTGCTAACACGCTTTACGAATTCACATGGAACCAGTTCTGTGATTGGTACTTAGAGCTAACTAAGCCGGTATTATTTAAAGGTAATGAAGCGCAACAACGTGGTACACGTAATACACTTATTACCGTACTTGAAAGCTTACTGCGTTTAATGCACCCAATGATGCCGTACATCACTGAAACGATTTGGCAACGTGTTGCACCGCTTGCAGGCCTTGAAACAGCAAACACCAGCATTATGGTTCAGCCGTTCCCTGTATATAATGAAGCAAGCGTTGATGCTAAAGCGATGGACGACTTAGAGTGGGTTAAACAATTCATTTTAGCTATTCGTAACATTCGTGGTGAAATGGATATTAGCCCAAGTAAACCGCTTAGCGTATTACTTGCTAATGCATCAAGCGACGACGTGCGCCGTATTGAAGAAAACAAATCATTTTTAGCATCACTTGCAAAAATTGAAGAGTTTACAATGCTTGAAAACAAAGACGACGCACCTGCATGTGCAACGTCTTATGTTGGCAACCTTGAGATCATGATCCCAATGGCGGGCTTAATTGATGTAGAAGCCGAGCTTTCACGTATTAATAAGCAACTCGAAAAAGCAGAAAAAGGCCTAGCACAAGTGCAAAACAAACTCGCTAACGAAAAGTTTGTTAATAACGCACCTGAAGCGGTACTTGCTAAAGAAAATGCAAAACTGGCTGAGTTTAGCGATGCTAAAACTAAGCTACTTGAGCAAAAAACTAAAATAGAAAGCTTATAAGCTTTCATAAAATGCCTATTAACACTATTTAATAGGCATTAAAAAAGCCGCTCACTTTAATTAAAGTGAGCGGCTTTTTTGTGCCCTGTGATTAACCACGAGACACTTCTACATTAAAACTTGTAGTTATACTGAGCGCCAAGTAATACCGCGTGGCCTTTAGATTCGAAGCCCCACTGGCTGCCCGAGTCATCAGCTTCTGTGAACGTTTGTGTTTTACCACGGATGATACTTACACCAAGATCAACGTTAGAGTTTTGATCAATTGTGTAGTTACCGCCAAACGAGAACCAAAAGCGATCGGTATCAGGAATAGAGATTGATAGGTGCGTTTGTGATACTGGAGACTCATCAAATGCAACACCGGCACGAAGTAGTAAATCTTCGTTGTATTGGTAATCAGCACCTACAGAGTATCTGAAAGAGTCATCAAACTGCTCTTGCTTTTCAAACGCAACAAACTTATCACCAGTTGGTAACGTTACTTGTGCTTCTAGTGATTCAAAGCTGCTCCAACCTGTCCATAATACACTGTAATGTAAGCCTAACTTATCATCTAACTGATGTGAGCCAGAAAACTCAGCAATAGCTGGTAGTGTTAGATCAACAGCTCCTGGTAGCTTAGCGCCGCCTGTACCACCAATAGCTGCTGGTAGATCGTTTGAGAAGTCACCATCAAATGTGATGTCTGTTTCGCTACGATAGTTAAAACCAAAACGGCTGTTATCATCTAGCTGGTACATTAAACCAACGTTTAAACCAAAACCAGTATCATCACCTTGAAGGTTTACAGCATCAGCACCAAAATCAATACCGCTTGCATTAGCACCCACTTTACGAATAACAGTTGCATCAGCATAAATAGCGTTTAAACCAATACCAAAGCTGAATTGCTCAGTTACTTTATAAGCAACGCTTGCATTAAGGTTAACAGTAAAGATTTCTGTTTCGCCAGCAATTTGGCCAGCAACGTATTCGTCGTTAAACTCTGTAGATAAACCAAAGTTAGAAAATGCGCCAAAACCAATCGATACTTTATCGTTGTAAGGCATAGTAAAGTAAACAGCAGGTACTACAGCACTTGGTGCAATGCTGTCGTCATCTAATGCACTTGGGTCAATACCGTTATTAGTACTTTCGCCTTCAATACTTACATCTGGAATTACACCAATAGCAGCAACACTTAGTTGTTTATCTTTAAATAAAGTCATTAGTGCTGGGTTACGTGCAACTACAGACGCATCGTCTGCGATAGAAGCTTCACCAGCGTATGCACGGCCTAAACCCGATGCATTTTGCTCTGATAATTGAAACGCAGCTGCAAAGCTATCAGCTGAAACAAATGCAAGCGAAGCTGCAATAAGAGTTTTAGAAAATTTCATTGTTGAGTCCTTAACCAAACTGACTGTCTGGGTACTATGTGTGTTGTTATTAGGATTTGAAACTTTGCTACACTACCTTAATTTTTTGTAAAAAACTCTATGAATGCGTCAAAAAACAGCAAAAAATATGTTATTTAACGACATTTTAACAACTATTTAAAACTCATCGGATGAGAAATGTGTTATTAGAGTTAAAGCTCTAATTGTAATTAATTATCATTTAGATTGACTTGAAATATATAGCAAATTACACTCACTATAAAATCGCAAAGGAAGTAAAACTGTGATCATTTTATTTATTATTACAGGGCTAATATTTTGTGGGGCGAGTGTATTTTGCTTTTACAAAGCAAACTACTGTGCATGCACTCAAGCAGGACAATGCGATAACCCCGTAAACCATTATTGGCTTGGAGCAATGTTAAATGCGTTGATCTCTTTAGGACTGTGTTGTTTTGCATTGCACGTAGAGTTAGGTACTTTGCTATGGCTAACACTGATGGGAAGTTGTTTTTTGGGTGCGTTTATTTCTGCAAAACAAACTAAAAAAAGGCAATGCAGTAAAACTAGTTCAACAAATGCTCTTTTAGCAGGCGAGACAAATTAATCTGATAATCAAGAGGCTTAACACTTGCTAGTATTTTCAGCTCTTGGGTGTGCTCACTTAAATCTATGTCTTTAGGTGTAACATGATGATTATGCTTAGCATTATAAAATAGCTTAATTTTAGGTTTAATAGGATTTAATACGTTCCCCTCAAGCACTAAGGCTAAACGTTCATTCGTTAATTTTACAATAGTTCCTACCGGATGGACCCCCAAGCATTTTATAAAGCGTTGTACTAGTTCACCATCAAACAAGTGTTTATTGGCTAATAAGTAGCGTAATGCATTAATAGGCTCATCACCCTCTTGGTGCATTCTATCGGCTGTCATAGCATCGTACACATCTACAATTGCCATTATACGCGCCGGGCGACTTAACTTTTCAGCCTGCAGGCCTCGCGGATAACCAGAGCCATCTAAACGCTCATGATGATTTACTATCATATCGAGCATAAGGGGAGTTATACCCTTCTCACCTTTAACTAAACCTAAACCTTGGGCAACATGCTTTTTAATTGCTGCTAGCTCGTTATTACTTAGTTTAGTTGGCTTGGAAAATATACCCTGCGGTAATTTAGCTTGGCCTAAGTCATGAAGTAACGCCCCCATTGCAAGCTCTTGTACAACAGCCTTTTCATACCCTAAGTACTTAGCAAATACAGCAGTAAAAATGGCGCAGTTGATCATATGCCGCCAGTTATAGCTATGTTTGTCTTTTATACGAGTAAGAATAGTCATAGCGTTAGCATTACGAAAAACTGAGCTGACTATCTCGCTGGCAATTTCATCAAGCACTTTTATATTAACACTCAGGCCAGATGTTAAATCGCCATATAATGATTGTAACTTTCGGCCATGCTGATCGTAATTTACAGTCGCTTTAGCAAACTCCTGTTCGATAGAAATAGCTATAGATGTTTTTTCTACTTTTTTTTGGCTATTAGATGTTTTAGGTGCGCTTTGGGGCTTATATTTGGCAGGAACTGGCGCATCACCTTTAGTAAAATCTATAAGCAGCTCGAGCACCCCTTCAGACACTAAACGCTTAATAATAGATTTGTCGCGCACCAAGCCACTGGTCTTAATTTTTATGCTATTGATCCCCTCGTGTTGTTTAGTAACGCTATCAACGTACATACCAGGGGTGAGCTCAGACACAGGCAAAGTAATTAGCATAAAGGTGAGATTTTTTACATTTAAAGTAGATGTACCTTAAATAGCATTAATTAAGCTTAAAAGTCTAGTTTTTGAGTTGTAAGTAGTGATATATAACTACAAAGGATTACTTGCTGTATCACTCTTATTAGCTGTAGTGGGTAACCTTATTTTATGGATAATTAAAACCCTCTTCTATTTTCTTAATAACCTACAACCATTTAGCACTTAAAAGACTATTTGAGTATTATTTTTACGCTTTTAAACAAACTTAATTAACCTAATTTGAACATAATGTGGTTTTTCCTCGGTCTAAATATACACAACAGCTATAAAAATTTAAGAGCATCAACGTATATGACAAAATTAAACCACCCCGTATCAAACTTAAGTGTAGCGGCAATAAGCACCGTTTCTCCTTTGAGTCATATACTAAAAATAGCCGCTCCGCTGCTCGATAGCCTATTGGGCATCAATAAGCTGCGTGATATATACCTCTCTAATAATTTATCGGGTTTAGATAAACAAGAGTTTAGTGAAAAGCTGTTAAATGTATTAGGTATAAATGTGCTTGGTGCACAAGGTGTTATTGACAAAATACCAAAGCATGGCCCTTGCATAGTGGTATGTAATCATCCTTATGGCATGATTGAGGGCGTAATAATTGCAAATTTACTCACCCATTATCGTAGCGATACAAAAGTAATGGCTAACGTGGGTTTAAAAATATTTAAAGAAATTAAAGACTATTTTATTTTTGCTAACCCACTAAAACCAAAAGCAGCCATTAATACCAGCGCAATAAAACAGTGCTTTAGTCATGTTAAAAATGATGGCTTACTTGTGGTTTTTCCTGCAGGAAGAGTGTCATTTTTTCAATCAGAAAAACAACGTGTAACTGACGGGCAATGGAATCGCTTAGCCGCTCAACTAGCTTTAAAAACACAAGCTCCTTTATTGCCTGTATTTATTAGCGGTCAGAATAGCTCAACCTTTTATAACTTGGGGCGTGTTTACTACCGATTTAGATTATTAATGCTAATACGCGAATTACTTAAAATTCAAAAAAGCTCTATTAGCTTAAGCGCTGGTAATTTACTTACACCCAAATTATTAAATAAGTTTGAAAAAACTGACGACATAAACGCACTTACACGCTTGCAGTGTTACTTAAACGATGAGCGCTTTGTAACGCCTTGGCAAGAGGATAACCAATCAACACAGCTCAAAGCCATTATGCAGGAAGTTGATAAAACAAAAATGAAAAATGAGCTTGCCAACTTGCCAAGCGAGCAGCATTTAGTCGACTTTAAAGGTTACTCAGTTTATTACGGCTACCAAGAGCAAATACCTAATTGCATTACTGAAATAACACGCCTCAGAGAAATAACTTTTCGCACATTAAACGAAGGAAGTGGCGAGCCATGCGACACAGATAAGTTTGATGCGACTTACATGCATTTGTTTATTTTTGATCATAAAAGTGAAGAAATTATTGGTGCTTATAGAATTGGACAAACCGATTTATTACAAAAAAATGGCGACGTGAGCGCTCTTTATTTATCGCAAATGTTTAACTTCGAACCTTCTTTTATTAATCAGCAACAGCCGTGCTTAGAAATGGGTCGATCGTTTATAGTTCAAAAACATCAGGGCAGTTACCATGGTTTATTACTGCTATTTAAAGGGATTGGTGCGTTTATGGCGCAAAATCCACGCTATAGGACTTTATATGGCACGGTTTCATTAAGTAAACTTTATGACCCTCGCTCTGTTGCAATTATTGACCATACAATGGTTAATAATAAACAAGGTGTTAGCGCCAATACGCCTTTTAATAATAAGCTCCACCCAGAGTTTGAAGACTTTATTAATGACCACACGTTAAACATAGGCCATGTATCAGCATTGGTTCTGGGAATAGAAGAAGATAAAAAAGACATACCGATTTTATTAAAGCAATACCACAAGCTAGGCGCTCAATTTCATTGCATGGGCATTGATAGCAACTTTAATCACACGCCAGGATTACTTTTAAGTGTTCACCTACCAGGTGCGCCTGAAAAGCTACTTAAGCTCTACCTTGGTGATAAAAAGGATGATTATATAAATCACTCATAATTTTTACCTGCTGCTTAATATAGCAGGTAAAATACAGTTAACAAAAAAGTCGATGTAATTAATTACATCGACTTTTTTGTTTTTAATTATGTAATAGTTATGGCTATAAAAATATTTAGTTAAGCTGCAGCCACTTTTAAACAACCAATGCTACTAATGAGCTGAGACTGCTTATCAAAATAATTAAAGCGTATAGTGTTACCAACTTTAATATGACTTATACTGACCGTCATTGCATCTTCCCTTAGCATGTTTACGCCATATTGCCCTTGTTCGGCTTTACTGTAATGAAACGCTAAAAACTGCTCACTTTCAGGATGTCTTAAATCAATAAGTTGCTTAAATTGTTGTTTACGCTTTTGTGTCACCGTTTCAAGCTCAACACCTGATGACGTAGCAAGTGGTTCAACTTGGCAGTGGATTAACTGCTTTGCATCCCACCTAACAAAAACCACGTTATTGTTATTTATCGATAGCCCATCCGGAAAAATACACAACTTAAAAGGCGCGTAGCCCGATAAATCCTTGTTTAGTAATTGGTACAATGCAGGGGCTTTATTGCTCAGTAAATGAGGGATTAACAGACCTCTACTATGCTTTACCGCAGTTATATCAAATACACTTTGGTAATCATTTAATAATGCGAGTGTTTGCCCAAAATGCGATACCCCAAGCCAAGTACCTCCTCCTTGCGGATCAATGGGGAAAATTGCATTGCCCTGGTGCTTACTTGGAGCGATTGCCGTTTCTCGTGTTTTTTGCTCATCGCGATTAAAAAATAGCTCGTAGCCATCATCAGTTAAAAAGTAGCTTAACGTACACATTTTAATTTTGCATCGATTTTGGTTGTGCTGGCTGGCTATTTTCTCTTAAAAAAGTAGCTGTACTTGGTGCTAAACCAAAGCTTTGATCGAGCTGCGACTTTTGAGCAAAAGAAATTTGTGAAATCATCGCGTAATGGTGCACAGCGTGACTGCCTACAAAAATAAGCTCTCGCGCAAGTGATGTGGTTACTGTTTGTACATTTTTGCTTTTAATCGAAACTTCACTTGAAAGTGATAACGGTTCATTAAAATCATCTGGACTTAGCTGTTCAATCCACGTTGTTATTTCGGCAATTTTTTTTATTGCAGCAGTTGGAGAGTTTTCAATATCTCCTCCTCTTAAGCGGCAATCATAATCTACTTTTTGCGTGCTAAAGCCGGTCATTAAAGATTGATAATGATCGATAATATGTCGCATATGAGCTCCTGCCGAGCTAATAAAGTTAGGAGTAATGACTTGGGAATAGTCCTCTATAGTTACACCTTCAAGATAAGCGTGTCCTTGAGCTAGTATCTCTAATTGACTATTTAACATTGAATCGGTCTTCCTCATTTATCACTAAATCTTATATGCAAAAAAGTACAACATGATTTTTGGATGCTAATTTTGCATTGTATAAATAACTAGAAAGCTGTTTTTAAAATTAACTTTCAAAGTTTTTGCAGTAAATGCATTTTTAAATTCAAGAGTAATTAATAAGAAGCTAGGTAATATAGAGAGGATAATTAATACATATAAAAGCAAATGGCGCTCTCGGTAGGGATCGAACCTACAACTCAGCCTCCGGAGGGCCACGTGATATCCATTTCACCACGAGAGCACATTTGTTGCCGCCACACCAACTCGCGATATCAGTGCTTTAGCACCCGCAATGATAAAGAGATCTTTAAATAAATACCAGTAAGATCAGCTTATATGCTTATTAATTAAACTCTTTTAAATAAAACACTTCACAAAGGCTTAAAAACACGCTATTTATTCTTATTAGATAAGAAACAGTAACGGTTTAGTAACATTAAAATTATGATTGTCGCTGTGAGGATTAGTTTAATACGAGGAAATAATAATGAGTTTAATGTCTACTGAGCAAGTCGCTGAATTTTTAGGTGTAAAAGTAGAGCGTGTAAAACGTCTCTCTAGAGAAAGTTTATTAATTGCTAAATCTGAAGACGAGAATGGCGAACCACAATTTGATGCGGCCGAAGTAACAAAGTACAAAGAGCTCGCTGAACGCTTTGGTGGTTTGTAACTTTTATAAAAAAGTATTAGTAACAAGTTTATTTAGCTGCGCACGTAACATTATAGATTCACAGGTTATGTTGCGCTCCTCATACCAAGCAATACATAACACCAAAAAAAACAGTTTATAGTAATTTAGCTTATCTATTGATGGGTAAAACGTGCTTGTTTTATCAACGCTATTTTTATAGTTGTTTAACAATGTACTGTCACTGCTCTCATTAAGATTAAAGCTCACTGCAAGGGCTGCCAAATCAAAATATACATCGTTAGTTTGCGCGTACTCAAAATCAATTAAATACATGCCCGAAGCATTTACAATAATGTTATCTTTTACCAAGTCATTATGACAAAAGCCTTCATCAAATTGCATGGCTGCAACTACTTTGAGTGCCCGTTCTATTTGAGGTTTATATTGCGTATATACGCCGGTGCTTTGATAAAAATGCAGCTCTTTAGCTATATCCATTGGCGCAGTAGACACTTTGTAATTGTGCACTTGAGCAAGTTTATTAATAAAGCTAAGCGTTATATCCGATTGCGCTGTATTACCTTCAATATAATTAAATACCGCACGGCTATTCTTTTTATCGAGCCAAACAGGCGCAGGACATATATTAAGCCCACTTAAAAAACGCTGTGCTTCAAGTCCTATGGCTGGCCAATGGCTTTTATAACACTTTAATAAATACCCTTGTTGTTTGGTACGTATTAAAAAATTATCGTTACTAAAACCATTAAGTAGTCGCTCGCTTGAAATAACGCTAGTAGGCTCTATAAACGCCCTACACATTTTTACTAGCTGATTATGCTCAATCATTAATTAAAGCTGAGCTAGCGGCTTAGCTTGGCTTTGTTCGTACTCTTCGTACCAAGTTTTAAAGCCCCACGCGGCCATAATGGTATAAAATATAAAGAGCGCAAGCGTTGGGTAATAGCCTTTTTCATAATATAAATACATGGAAGCTGCATCTATTACAATCCAGTACAGCCAGTTTTCGAGGACTTTTTTAGCAACTAAGTAAGTAGTTACTACGGCAAAACACGTTGTGAAACTATCAAGGTAAGCAAAATCGGCATGCGTATAGTTTTGCATAACGTAACCAATTGTAATTGCAGCTACGGTTGTTAAACTAATTAAAACAGCATGACGGTTTATCGACCACGATGTAATATTTAAATTTTCAGCTTTGCCTTTTCTCCATACAACCCATCCAAACACAGCCATATACATATAATAAAAATTAAGTAACGACTCCATGAGCAATGCGCCATTCCAGTACATAATTGTATAAATGAGCGTGCTAAAAAATGCCGCTGGCCAACACCATAAGCTTTCCTTTATTGCCAATAATAAGTACGCCATCGACAATCCTACCGCAATGTATTCCCAATGCGACATTGCTGTAAAACCGCTTAAGGTTTGTGTTAAAAAGTCCATATTATGCAATCACCGTTTAGTTGCGCCATTTGTTATACCAATCTGCTTATATACGGGGTCTATTTAACGTTAAGAAAATCACGCTAAAACTAGGCAAAAATTTTTGTATCTAGTTGTTCTAAATAAAAAATTTTTAACGACGTTATAGTGCAATTTAATTCGTTAAATTGATCAAAGATTTATGCAGATTGGTATTATAGATTATTCAGGCGATAAGTCGCCAGAGAGAAACTTACATACAAAAATAGCTTTACCAAATTCTTCATATGAGCGCTTAATTTCGGTATTTAACACCTGCATTACTAAATCATAATCACCAAAAATTTGCGTTGATAGCGTATTAGTAATCACTTTTAAATTTTCGTATTCGTTTAAGCGGTCAATAAAGCCTTTAATAAACGGAATGTAATCTTGGTGAAGTGGATATTTACTGATCTCTACTGATAATTTCATTTTAAACTCTACTTTTTAATTATTTGATTTAAACAAATCATTCAATGCCAGTTCAATACAGTGTAAAATTATACTAACACTCAATTTAACTGAGCTTATTATGGCACGCAGAATAACGTATACATTTAAAAACCAACCGCGCGAAATTAACTTCGCAAAAGATAAATACCACGACATGTATCAAGCTATTGCTGCTGCCGAGGGTATTGATTTAACAAATTACTTAAATATGGTACGCCAAATAGAAATGACCTCAAAAGGGTCTGCTTCTGTTCGTAACTTTCGCGACCAAGAATTTGCCCGTATGGGCTTTAGCGACATTTACTTTATAAAAGAGTAATTATACCCAATTGGTATACGCTAAAAACTAACTATGGCTGATACTCATAACTTACGCGTGGTGTAATATTACATAATAGCTCGTAAGGAATAGTATCAGCGCACAGTGCTATTTCTTCAACTGGTAGCTCAGGGCCCCACATAGTGACTCTGTCGCCAACTTTAATATTATGCTCATTAGCGCCTATATCAACGCTGATCATGTCCATAGCTACGCTACCTACAATACCATAACGCTGCTCACCAATTATTACCGGTGTCCCCTCTTTAGCATGCCGAGGATAACCATCGCCATAACCCATAGCTACAACAGCTAACTTGGTTGGTTTATCGCTTTTCCAACGACCACCATACCCAACAGCTTCATTAGCAGGCACATCTCGCACTGCAATTACGCGCGTAGTTAAGCGCATAACTGGTTTTAATTTGTGTTGCTGCCCAATACTATTTGCCATTGGCGATACACCATATAACATAAGCCCAGGACGCACCCAATCGCCATGACCGCTCGGCCAGGCAATAATACCAGCCGAATTTGATAAACAATGCGCTTGGTCAATACCATTCACTAAATTATCAAACAACGTAATTTGCTGAACCGTTTTAGCATTATCAACGTCATCAGCACACGAAAAGTGGGTCATTAAATTAACGGTATTTTTAGCGTTAGGTGTTTTTTGCAAGCGGCTATAAAAGGCTTCAAACTGCTCTGGCGCAATACCTAATCGATGCATACCTGTATTTACTTTTAACCAGCATGTTATTGGTGCATCTAGCTTTGCTTTTTCAAGCGCCGCTAATTGGTACTCATCGTGAATAATAGTTTGAAAATTGTTGGCGAGCAGAATCGGTAAGTCGGCTTTGTTAAAAAAGCCTTCTAGTAAAACAATTGGTTTTGTTAAGCCCCCAGCTCGAAGGGCAAGCCCTTCATCTATACGTGCCACAGCAAATGCGTCAGCATTATTTAAATGCTGCGCAATCGTTACTAATCCATGCCCGTAAGCATTTGCTTTTAGCACCGCCATCACTTTGCTGTTAGGTGCAAAGCCCTTAACTTGCGCTAAATTATGCGCAAGTGCCGTTAAGTTAATTTCAGCAGTCGCTAAGCGCATTAGTAATCGTCATCTACCGCTGGTCCCGCGTAATTATCAAAGCGAGAAAATTGACCTTGGAATGTTAAACGCACTTTACCAATTGGGCCGTTACGTTGTTTACCTATGATAATCTCAGCAATACCTTTATCAGTACTGTCTTCGTTGTAAACTTCGTCACGGTAAATAAACATGATTAAATCGGCATCCTGCTCTATCGACCCTGACTCACGTAAATCTGAGTTAATTGGGCGTTTATCGGCACGTTGCTCTAGCGTACGGTTTAGCTGCGAAAGCGCAACAACCGGACATTTTAGCTCTTTTGCTAGTGATTTAAGTGAACGCGAAATTTCAGCAATTTCAAGCGTTCGGTTATCAGCAAGGCTAGGTACGCGCATTAGCTGCAAGTAATCGACCATGATCATACTAATGCCGCCGTGGTCACGCGCAATACGACGTGCACGAGAGCGAACATCGGTAGGTGTTAAGCCCGAGGCATCATCAACATACATTTTGCCTTTTTCCATCAACAAGCCCATTGTTGATGAAAGTCGCGCCCAATCGTCATCATCTAACTGACCTGTACGTACCTTAGTTTGGTTAATACGGCCAAGAGACGCTAACATCCTCATCATAATTTGTTCTGAAGGCATCTCTAGCGAGTAAATTAGCACGGGTTTGTCTTGAGTCATTGCGGCATGTTCTGCAAGGTTCATCGCAAAGGTGGTTTTACCCATTGAAGGACGCGCTGCCACAATAATTAAGTCAGATGGTTGCAGGCCCGTCGTCATTTTATCAAGATCGGCATAACCTGTGCTCACACCCGTTACACCATCTTGTGGCGATTGATAAAGCTCTTCTATTTTATCAACGGTTTTTTCGAGTATGTTATGAATACTTTGCGGGCCTTCCGTACTTTTTGTACGTTGCTCGGCAATTTTAAATACTTTGCTTTCGGCAAAATCGAGTAGGTCGTGACTAGTACGCCCTTCGGTATTAAAACCCGCTTCGGCTATTTCATTTGCCACGCCAATCATTTCACGTACAACAGCACGCTCACGTACAATGTTTGCGTAGGCATCAATGTTGGCTGCACTTGGCGTATTTTTAGCAATTTCGGCTAAGTAAGCAAAACCCCCAATACCTGCAAGTTTATTATTTTTTTCTAAACTTTCAGAAATAGTGATTAAATCTATCGGATCGCCAATCTCAGCAAGTGCCGTCATCGCCTCAAAAATTAACTTGTGCGTGCGGGTATAAAAATCCTGTGATACAACAAGCTCAGCTACGCGGTCAAAAGCTTGGTTATCAAGCATTAAGCCACCTAAAACAGATTGTTCAGCTTCTATTGAATGGGGAGGAACTTTAAGAGTATCGACTTGCTTATCTGGTTTGGCCATAACTTCACAGTAGTAAAATTGAATGGCTCTATTCTATCGACTTGCAGGGGCTGTGCAAATAGAAAAGCAGGAAATCTTTCCTGCTTTTTGTAATCGTGATGGGGAATGAGTGTTATTTGGTACGAAGCTCTATTCGTCCACTTATGGTATCCATTTCAACATTTGCATTACCGCCATTAATACTAAACTCTAAATCACTGGCTGGGCCATATTTAGCTTTACTGACTTTGTCACTACTGACTTTGTTAATGATTTTACCATTAGCATGGGCTTTAATTTCAAACTTTGCTGATACACTTTGTGGGAAATAAAAGTCGGCATCACCACTTACTGATTCAAAACGTACATCACCGCCTTTTAAAAGCTCGTTAATCTGTACTTCTGCTTCGCCATTGACCGTATTAATACGTAGGTTTTTAATAGCCGATAGCGTAAATTCTATATCGCCATTTACGTTTTCAAGGCGTACATCATTAGCGCTTGAAGTTGATTTAATATCACCATTAACAGCGCTAAAACGCAGCTCACCACTTGATTGCCTATCGTTAATTTCACCATTTACGGTTTCAAACTGAATATTCCCGTTTAAGTTCTCAGCGTTCACATCACCATTTACAGTGGTGAGCTTAATGTTGCCAGTAATATCATCTACCGTAATTTCGCCGTTAACCACATCAACTTCTGCGCCGTTTTTAAGCTCCTTTGCAGTCACCGATACATTAACGCCAGCAAACTCTAAACTACTGCTTTTAGGCATAAATATAGTTAGGTTTGAGCCGTCACCACTATTGCCCCAATTTGATTTACGGGGCATTTTTACAATAAACTGTGTTTTATCACCACTTGTTTTAAGCTCATAACCCTGTGCTTTATCATCAAGCTCGCCAGATACTTTAAATTCGTTTATATCCCAGCCTGTAATATGTATATCACCGCGTTGGTTTTCAATAAAAATAGTGCCGCCACTTGGTACGTCTATTTGCTTATCTATTTTTTCACCCGCAAATGCCGCCAGTGGAAATAAGCTCAGTCCTAATAAAATCGCTTTCATATCGTACTCCTAAATGTGCTGCCAACGTGGCGCGTGCACCTTGTTAATTAAATCAAGTTGTTGTTGATATATTTGCGCTAACATTGTCAGTAGCGCTTGGTTTTGTGGTTCGTTTTCAAGAGCTTGCTTTATTGCTTGCTCAGCTTCTTCAAGTTCTTGTAGTTGCGTTTGCCAGTTAGTGGTTAATGCTTCTTTATTTTCGTATTCAACTAACAAACTATTTTTTTTATCCGAAAAGTAATCACTTATAGCCACTACGGGCTGTGGTTCAGGTGCTATAAAAAATATATTAACAGCAATTAAAGCAGCCACAGTACACGCTGCTATTGCCGTTAGTTTTGGCCAAATAATAGTGCGGTTTGGGTTCTGCTTATTATTAACAATTGCTCGCTCAATCCCCGCCCATAAATCTTTTTGTGGCGTAATTTCTTTATCAAGCGTGCTTAATGACTTGTTTAAGTAGTCGTTAAAGTTTGGTTTACTCATTTTCATACCACTCTTGTAATAACTGCCTAGCACGATGATATTGTGACTTACTTGAACCAACAGCCATACCTAATTGCTCCGCGATTTCCTCGTGCCTATAACCTTCAATAGCAAATAATACAAATACCATACGTGCGCGCTCAGGAAGCCTTACTATTAACTTATCGAGGCCATTTAAGCCTTTGCAGTCGTTAGCTGATTGCTCATCCATACCGCTGTGTTCAATACTTACTACTTTTTGTAACCAGTTTTTTTGCTTGCGCAGATAACTTATCGCTACATTACTGGCAACACTATATAGCCAAGTAGAAAACTGCGAACGCCCATCAAATAATGCTATTTTATGCCATACCTGTACAAATACCTCTTGGGCGGCGTCTTCGGCGTGTGCTTGGTCTGCTAATAAGCGTAAACATAAACCGTATACTCGTTTTATATGTAACTCATAAAGCGTTGTGTATGCGCCTTGATCACCCGATTTAACTCGCTCAATGAGTGCAGCTTCGCACAAAGGCGTTGGTTCGGGTTTAACGTGTAACATCCGTGATGCCGCCTTTTAATTATTATTGTTGAGTTGCTATTTAAGTGTATTGATAAGTTAGACGTAATGACAGTTCGAAAAGGTTTAAAAGGAATGAAAAAATAATTGAATAAAAAAGGGGCTTATACGAGGCTTTATACCAATTCGCTTAATTAAGTGATCTATTTTGAGGATGGAAAAACGTGTTGATAGCTAGACAAAAAATTCGCTATTTAGTTGTTCTCGGCAATTGCTCCTGCATTGCTCTACCTTCTGCATCCATGCAGTCGTAAATGAGAATTTTTTAACACAGGTAGCGACACGTTTAGCCCCGCAAAATGATTAAGTATTATTGCGGATTGGTATTATTTAACTGTGCCCTCAACTAATGAAGTTAGCCAAATTATAGGCACAAAAAAGCCGTGCTAATAGCACGGCTTTTTTAGCTTAATTAAAAATTAAGCTTCAGCGATTACGATTACTTTGATAGTAGCCGTTACGTCTGAGTGAACTGAAATTGATACGTCAAATTCACCAGTCTCACGGATAGTACCTAGAGGCAAACGAACTTCTGACTTAGCAACTTCAACACCAACAGCTGAGATAGCGTCAGCGATGTCACGAGTACCGATTGAACCGAATAACTTACCTTCGTCACCAGCTTTAGATACTAATGTAACTTCTGCTAATGCTTCTAGTTTTTCAGCGCGTGCTTGTGCAGCAACTAACTGTTCAGCGATTTTCGCTTCAAGTTCTGCACGACGAGCGTCAAACGTTTCAATGTTAGCTTTAGTCGCAGGAACTGCCTTACCTTGCGGGAAAAGGAAGTTACGTGCGAAACCAGATTTAACTACAACCTGTTCACCTAGGCTACCTAGGTTAGCGATCTTATCTAGTAGAATAACTTGCATGTTTCTACACCTTTTAAAAACTGTTAATCCGCTGCTTACTTATGTAAGTCAGTGTATGGAAGAAGGGCTAAGTAGCGAGCACGCTTAATAGCAGTTGCTAGCTGGCGCTGGTATTTAGCGCTAGTACCTGTGATACGGCTAGGTACGATTTTGCCACTTTCTGTAACATAGTTTCTAAGAGTAGCTAGATCTTTGTAATCGATTTGTTGTACGCCTTCCGCTTTAAAGCGGCAGAACTTACGACGTCTGAAATAACGTGCCATGAGATTAATTCCTCAAATAATTCTTTCTATATGCTGAGCATGCAAAACCAATTGGCTAAGGCCGTTACGACCTTCGTGGCGATTTAAAAAACCACTCACTTGCAATGCCTGCCCAACGTGCAAATGTTGAGTCTGTTGTTGCATTTGCTTTCCACTGGCAACTACCTGAAGCCTCACATAACTATTACGGTTAAGGTCTGCTTCAGTTTGCATTGATTTATGTTCTACAACAAAAATACAATGCGGGATGCCAGCAGGGCTTTGGCTAAACTTGGGAGTTTTACAAACTACCCCAGATATAACCAGCTGATTCATATATGGGCTAACCATTATAATAACTGCTGACTACATGCCATGCTAGGACTCAAAACAATTAAGCAGCTGGTGCTTCTTTCTTCTCTTCTCTTGCAAGAGGAGACGCTTCAGTTACAGCATTTTTAGTACGCATAACTAAGTTACGAAGCACTGCATCGTTGTAGCGGAAAGTAGTTTCTAGCTCGCTGATTACTTCAGTAGGTGCTTCAACGTTCATAAGAACATAATGAGCTTTATGAAGCTTGTTGATTGGGTAAGCCAGTTGACGGCGGCCCCAGTCTTCAAGACGGTGGATAGTACCACCAGCTTCAGTGATAGAACCAGTATAACGTTCGATCATACCAGTTACTTGCTCACTCTGATCAGGGTGAACCATGAATACGATTTCGTAATGACGCATGGATATTCCTTACGGTTAATAGAGCCTTCTACCGTTTCGGCCGGTCGGTTTAAGGCAAGGAATTAATAGTTTAAAAGCCGAAATGAGCGCGCATTTTACGCTTAGACGGATAATTAAGCAAGCAGGTTTTTTAAGCTTTTATAGATAAGAGTTTAAAGGCAATTATTGCGAGCTTCGCTCATCCCGTTAGCAAGCCTTAGGCCTAAAGGAAAAGCTAACCTCGTAGTTTAATATTTATCATATACGCCAAGCTTGCGCGCATAAAAAAGCGCAGCTTTGAATTACTTAAGTCTAACACCTGCCTCAAAATATAAGTATTTACTCAAACTTAAAGCCGTGCAATTATTAAGCAATACATTATTAAATAAGGATATTTATGAAGCTCTTACTATCGCTTGTATTAATACTTACTTTTAGTACACCATTTTTAAGCCACGCAAAAACCAATACAACTGACATAACCGTTGGTAAAAAAGTCATTCTGCAATCAAAAATACTTAACGAAGACAGACCCATTAAAATTTTCATACCTGACACTGTAAAAGACGATCAGCCGCTTTATGTTATTTATTTACTTGATGGTGTTGAGCACTTTCATACGGCGTCTGGTGTTATTAAATCCCTTGTTGATTACGAGCAGATACCTAATGCCTTGCTTGTTGGTATTGATACAACTAACCGCGTTCGTGATTACTTACCTAAAGTAGATGGTGAGCCTAAAACTGAGTTTCAAACCTTTGTAAAAAATAAATGGCCTGAAGCGGGGCAAACTGACGAGTTTTTGAAATTTGTTTCTGACGAACTTATGCCATACATAAATTCTAACTACTCAACTAACGGCTACAACACGTTAATTGGCCACTCTAATGCAGGTACTTTAGCGCTTTATACTTTAGTTAATCAGCCTGAGTTATTTAATAACTATATAGCTATAAGCCCAAACAGTTGGTGGAGTGATGAAGAATTAAAAAATAATATTATAAAATACACTAAAAGCCCTAAAGGCGGTCAATCGTTATTTATTAGTGTAGCAAGTGAAGGGTCACGCTTTTATACCGGTGTATTAAATACTTTAGTAAATTTAGAACAACAAATGCCAACACAGCTAAAATGGGAATATAAGCATTACCCTACTTTTAGTCATATGGGCACCATACTACCAGCCCTTAGCGATAGCCTAATTCACTTATTTGGCGACCTAATTTTTAACGTTACTGACGAGCACGGAAGATTTGCTGATGTATCGCTTATTACAGGTTATTACAAAGCACTGAGTGATAAGTACGGGTTTGAGCTTAAAATTCCACAAGATGTATATGTAGAATTTGCTCATAGCCAGCAAAAATTTGGTAACACAGCTAAAGCTGTTACCACGTTTAAACACTTTACTACCCATTACCCAAATGCAGCCTATTCTCACATGCGTTTATCGCAAGGCTATACTGCAAATAAGCAGTTCAAAGAGGCCGTCACCAGTATGAAACACGCATTAGAACTTGCTAAGCAAAACTCACGCGACCCGCAGTTAATTGATGCACTCAAAGATATGGTGAATGAAGCACAAGAGAATTTGTAACTGATTTAACAAAGCACTTTTTAGCTAACGATAGTAATTACGAGCTACGCTCGTCGCGTCAGCAAGCTAAACGCCTACAGGTAAAATTAAGCTCAGTGTTAAACTTTGCATGTAGACGCCGAGCTTGCTCGCGTGAAAAGCGAAGCTTTTAATATATTTAAAACCACCATAAAACAAAAACCGATGTTTAAATTAAACATCAGTTTTTTAATCAAGCTCATCACTTTACTTTATCCGTTGGGTTTCGCTTCGCTCAACCCAACCTACTTATTTGCCTATCGCTTCTTTGGCGAACAGGTGTTTTATTGGGCCTAAATTATCAACTAATGATAGCCCTACTCCGCGGATAAGTTTTTTAACCGGATTTGCACCTTCAAATAGCTCTTTTAACCCTTGCATCATAGCTATGTGCTTTTGCGCATCGAGCTTACGGGTACGCTCGTAATCGCGCAGTGTACGCGTGCTTGCAAATTCTTTATTATTACTTGTTAAAAGCTCAATTAAATAAGCGGCGTCTTTTAGGCCTAAGTTCATACCAAGCCCTGCAAGTGGATGGATTGTATGTGCAGCATCGCCAATGAGTACCACTTTGCCTGAAACCCATTGCTGAGCGTAGCGCATTTTAAGTGGGAAAGCTGCGCGCGCACTTTGCACTTCACATAGCCCGCATTGGCCATCTATTGCAGCCATAACAGCTTTATTAAAGGCACTGTCGTCCATTGCAAGCAGCTCATCGCAGTGGTTGGGGCTAGTAGACCATACTATTGAATGGGTATTTGCATCGCTCAGAGGTAAAAATGCCAGCGGCCCGGTTGGTAAAAACACTTGGCGTGCGGTATTTGCGTGCGGCTCTTTGGTTTTTACGGTTGCGACTAGCGCATGGTGATCGTAATCTTTAAAGCTAAGCGCCATATTAAATTGTTTGCGAATAGCTGAGTTTGCCCCATCAGCGGCCACCAGCAGTTTTGCAATAATTGGCTCGCCGCTTTTAAGCGTTATAAATACATCTGATTCGCTTTGATGTATTTGCTGATACTGTGTATCGAACATTAACGTGGCACTACTTTGTTGTTCCAACTCTTTTATGAGCGCGTAGCGGATAATGTCGTTTTCAACAATATGGCCTAAATGCTCAAGCTCAAGTTGTTTGTTATCAAACGCTATTTTGCCAAAACTGTCGGCATCGCGTACATCCATATGCGTATAAGCGCACGCTCGCTGTGCGATAATTTCTGGCCATACATTTAATTGCTCAAGCAAGGTTTGACTTGCAATGCTTAGCGCACTTACGCGCAAACCATATTCGTCAGTTGGCAACGCTTGTGTTGGTGCGCCGTCGAGTACAACGACGCTTATATCGGCTTTTGCCAATCCAAGTGCTAGTGTTAGCCCTACGCAGCCACCACCTACAATACAAACCTGTGCTTGCTTCATAAACGCCTACCTTGTTTAACTTGCCCCATTAACTGTTTGGCTAATGGCGCTTTTAATGCGGGAAATAAATCCATCGAAAACAACCCAATACTGCGCCCCAATGCGAGCACTCGCGATGAGTTTGAAAAAAGCCTAACAAGTGCATCGGTTAAACTCATTACGGTTTTTATATCATCACTGCGCTTTTTTGAATATTCACGTGTAAACGCATAGCTGCCTATATCGTGTTGGCTGTTTGCTATTAAATTACTAAGTACTTGCACGTCGCGAAGGCCTAAATTAAAACCTTGTCCTGCAATAGGATGAATAGCATGTGCAGCATTACCAATAACCACTGTACGGTGCGCAGTCAAAGACTCGACTTGCCCGTAAACGAGCGGGTAACTCGTGCGCATGCCTACTTTAGTAAATTGACCACCGCGATAACCAAACGCACTTTGTAGGGCACTTATAAAGTCTTGTTCATTAAGTGCCATATGCTGTTCAACCTGATCTTGGTTCATACACCACACCAACGAATAACGGTTATTGCTCATGGGTAATAACGCCATAGGCCCGCTTTGTGTAAAACGCTCAAAGGCATGATTATTATGCCCACCAGCCACTTCTACATTAGCAATAATTGCGCCTTGTTCATAAGGCTGGGTATTAAAGCCAAGCTCAAGTAAATTACGTGTGGGTGATTGTGCACCATCAGCAATAACCAATAGCGCTGCGCTTAATTGCTCGCCGCTTTGCAGGGTGAGTGTATTGCTATGCAGGGTTTGCTCAATGGCAATTACGCTATCGGGGCACAAAAGCGTAATATTTGACTGCGTTAAACGCAGGTGAAGCGCTCGGCCAAATGGGTTAACTTCTACTACGTAACCAAGTGAAGGTTTAGCAAATTCGTCGCAATTAATGTGCGCTTTGCCAAAGTGGCCTCTATCAGACACGCTCACTTTTTTGATTGCTGCGGTGTAAGGAGCATTTTGTTCAAATAAATTGAGGCTTTGTAAATACTCTACCGATTGCTGAGCAAGTGCAATACTTCTGTCGTCAAAGCTTGGGTGGTAGTCGCCGGTTACTTGATTCGCTTCTACAACGGCAATATTTAACGCGGGATTAGTTTTAGCAACACTTAACGCGCAGCTTGCTCCCGCTAAACCACCGCCAATAACAACTACATCAAACTGCTTAGCCACTTTACTCTCCGAGCTTTATACGTTTTTAGCACTTTGCATAAGTGCTTCTATATCGCTAATTTTTTTAGGCACGCTTAGGGTCAAGTTTTCATGGCCTGTTTCGGTAACTAGCAAGTTATCTTCGATACGAATACCAATGCCTTTATATTTTTGCGGTGCGCTTGAGTCTTCGCTGATATAAAGCCCAGGCTCTATGGTGAGTACCATACCGGGCTCAAATGCACGCTCAACGTTATTTACTTTGTAATCGCCAACATCATGTACATCTAAACCAAGCCAATGCCCGAGCCCGTGCATGTAATATTCTTTACATGCACCTTTTGCCATTAGCTCGTCAAAGTCGCCGGTTAAAATACCTAAATCAAGTAAACCTTGAGTCATTACTTCCATTGCTAGTTTATTAGCATGCGACATGTAACCACCTGGTTTTACTTCATCAAAGGCAACTTCTTGCGCTTTAAGTACAATATTGTAAAGCGCGGCTTGCTCTTCGCTAAATTGTCCATTTACTGCAAAAGTACGGGTAATATCGGCGGCGTAACCTTGTAGCTCACAACCGGAGTCTATAAGTACCAGGTCGCCATTTTTTAATACGTCGCTATTTTGCGTGTAATGTAAAATATTGGCGTTGTCGCCACTACCAACAATTGTGCCGTATGCAGGGTGCGGCGCACCATTCATGGCATAATGATGATGCAGCTCAGCCTCTAGCTGAAATTCAGTAGCTCCGGGGTGCGAAAAACGCATAGCGCGCATATGCCCTCGCGCACTAATTTCACAGCCTTCTCGCATAACATTTACTTCGCTTGGCGATTTAAACAAACGCATTTCATGAATAAGGCCGCGTATTTCTTTTAAAGTACTCGGTGCTTTGAGGCCTTTTCGCGCACCACTTCTAAGTGTACCTAGTAACGTAAACACCTTGGTATCAAATGAAGGATAAGCACCTTGTGCAAAATAAATCGCATCTTTTTCATTTAGTATATCGAGCAGCTTATCGTTTAATTCACTTAACGGGTAAGCTTCATCAAACAAGTAGTCGCTTTTAGCTTTATCAAAGCCAACTCTGCGGCCATGCCAAATTTCTGCAAGCTTGTCTTTATCTAGGCAAAATAAAGTACTGGGTGCATCGCTGTTGTTACATAGTACAAGTACAGCGTCGGGTTCGTTAAAGCCTGTTAAATAGAAAAAGTCGCTATCTTGTCTAAATGCATATTCGGTATCGCGGCTACGCGTCACTTCGCTCGCAGCGGGAATAATAGCAACGCTATTTTTATCCATTTGCGCAAGTAAACGCTCACGGCGTGCTTTAAATTCTGACTTTTGTACTTCAACCATTATTAACCAACCCGTTTAACTTTTTAAACTAATGAAGTGTTTTTTTAGTACTTTGCGTGTTTTGCTCTTTACCAAGCTCTGCAAAACAAAGTAGTGCTGATACGCGCACATATTCAATCACTTCGTGCAGCGCTTGGCTGTCTTCTTCGGTTTCTTCAAAAGTGGTATCTAGGCGAGTGATTTCGCTAAAGTCAGTAATAACCTCTTTAACATCGCTTGATAACTTACCGTAATCTTTTTGCTTTAAGCCAAAACCAAGCATAAACCCTGCTACCCATGATACGAGGCCATTAGCCTGATCGATGAGTGTTTCGTCATCGTTTGGTAAAAATAAATCAAACTGAAATTCGTCATCATTAAAGCTCGCAACTACTTGCTTATAAATAGTGCCAAAAAACTGCTTTAAATCGTTACTAAATGATTCACCATCGTTAAACACATCGCTCAAAAGGCCTAAGTATTCTTTGTCGTCAATGGTTAAACCACACGCAAGTAAACCACTAATTACACCATGCGCTTCGGCAGGTGATACAAATATTTCGTTTTTTTCTAAAAGCAGTTGAGCTTTTTCGTAATCGGGTAAATCGTTCATAATCGAATCTTCGCTTTGCAAGTTAAGGCAATGCTACCACTCGATAAAAAGCAACTCCAATTAATTGTATGATCAAGCTCAAAAACCATGCGATAAAGTAAATGACGAGTTAAAGGTGCGGGAAAACTAAGCGAACGGTTTAATTTTTTACGTTTAGGGTTTAAGGATTGGATTATGTCTTATATACTTAAATTGTTCCCTGGGGTACCGGAGCTTGGTTAAGTCCCTGAGCCGATAAATTTTATACCAGGATTTCTGTTCGTCTACTATTGTGCAAGCTCGGCATGTACCGAGAAGCCTACGGTAAACCGCAGATTTCCGCCCTGAAACCTTCTGGTTTCAGGACTGAAACCGGGTACCGTATCTTGGGGAACACCTTCTTATTTTTATACTCCCTCTTATTACTTATTCATTTTTTTGCTATACCTTCGTACATTATTTTTATAATTTTTGGCAAAAAAAAGCTGCAAGCAATTTCTTACTTACAGCTAAATTTTAAATGCTTACGCTTATTTACTTAAACCAACCTTGAAAGCGCTCCATCATCATGTAGTTTATTGGCACTAACAATAAAGTAATAAAGGTCGCAAAAATAATCCCAAACCCTAGACTTACCGCCATAGGTATTAAAAACTGCGCCTGAGTCGCTTTTTCAAATAATAACGGCATTAAGCCAATAAAGGTCGTTAAACTAGTTAGCATTACAGGGCGAAAACGCGATGCACCTGCAATTTTAACCGCATCTAGTAATTTGCCGCCTTCGCTGCGCTTTTTATTGATAAAATCAACTAGTACAAGGGAGTCATTTACTACCACCCCAGTTAAAGCGAGCATACCAAGCAAGCTCATAATGGTTAAATCCATGCCCATAATCCAATGCCCGACTACAGCACCTATCATGCCAAATGGAATTACACTCATTACTATAATTGGCTGTAAGTAAGACTTAAGCGGTATCGCTAATAGCGCATAAATTATGAAAAATACAAACACAAGCGCCCAAGCCAATGACCCAAACGACTCTCGCTGCTCTTTAGCCTCACCTTCTAGTTTATAATCTACTCCAGGGTATTGTTGCATTAACTCATCTAAATACTCCGTTAGGTCAGCCTGAAGTATGGTCATGTTGGTGTTATTTTTTTCGATATCCGCTGTTACATTTAAAGTACGGTAGCGGTCTATTCGGTTAATAGTTGACGGGCTTTGCCCTGCGGTAAGGGTTGCAACATGCGATAATGGCACCGAACCACCAGTAGGTGTATTGATGAGTATATTTTGTAAATCGGCAACTGAGCGGCGCTCGTCTATAGGCAAGCGAACCATTACACGTACATCGTCACGGCCGCGCTGAATACGTTGGACTTGCGAGCCAAAGAACGAGTTACGCACTTGACCTGCAACATTGACTCTATTTAAGCCCAGCGCTAAGCCTTGCTGCGTAAGCTCTATTTGTAACTCTTCTTTACCATCAGACATGCTATCGGCAATATCAAATACCGTTGGGTAGGTCGATAAACGGGTTTTAATGTGATCAGCCACGTCTTGTAAAATAGTCAACGAAGTCCCGCTAAGCTGAACATCAATTGGGTCAGAACTTCGGCCAATTTCAGCTCTAAACGTTAAGCTTTCAGCGCCTGGAATGACACCAATTAAATCGCGCCATTCGCTGGCAAGCTCTCTTGATCCTATGTCTGATTCACGCTTTTCAGCCGGTGTTATTTCAAAGCGTACAGAACCTGAATTAGATACACCACCACGCCCGCCTGTTGTGGCTAATATATTTAAAATAACGCTTTCACCTGTATCTGGGTCGCGGTATTTTTCTTGTAATTGCTGCGCCTTTTGCGACATATCAATTACGTATTTATTAGTGACTTCAAACGGCGTACCTGTTGGTAGTGTTAAGTTAACGCGGACTGTTTCGCTTGGTATACGCGGGAAAAATACAAACTTAGTCCAACCACTAGTGATCATGGTTAAAATTATTATAAACACACCAACAAACAAACTTACCGAAGCCAATTTATGGCGCAGTGCTAAATTTAAAGTTGGTTGATAATATTTTAAAATCGCGTTTTCAAATCCATCTGCAAAACGCTGTTGAATAACATCAAACTTTGAAGGTTCGCCTTTTTCGTGGCGTAGTTTTATATATTTTAAATGTGCGGGTAGTACAAATTTAGATTCAATCAATGAAAACAATAATACCGGAATAACCACTACCGGTATTTGTGCAAACAAAGCACCGCGCGCCCCTTCAATAAAGGCCAAAGGTAAAAAGGCGGCAACGGTAGTTAATACACCAAATGTTACTGGTGTTGCGACTTCTTGAGTACCTAAAATTGCAGCCTGCTCCCCCGACTTAGCTGTTTTTAAATGGGTATAGACATTTTCGCCAGTAACTATGGCGTCATCAACAACAATCCCAAGTACTAATATAAAGCCAAATAAGCTCATAATATTAAGGGTTACGCCAAATATAGGCATCGCTATAAACGCGCCCATAAACGAAACCGGAATACCAATAAATACCCAAAATGCAATTGCAGGTCGTAAAAACAAAGTAAGTAAAGCAAGTACTAAAATACCGCCTTGTAGGGCATTGGTCGTTAGTGTGGCAATTCGACTTTTAACCAGCTCCGAATCATCATCCCAGTAACTTAGTTCAAATCCTTGTGGGAGGGAACTTTGTTGCTCTTGTATGTAATTTTTAACTTCGTCAGCAACAGTAATCGCACTTTGCGGACCAATTCGATATACGTCGATAAATGCAGCCTGCTTACCATTAAAGCGAGTACGTACTGGGGTTTCTTCAAAATCGTCTTTAATTATTGCAATATCGCCTAAACGAATAATCGTGCCGTCAGCTTGGTTTTTAACAACAATATTGGCAAATTCATCTTTACGATATGCTTGCCCTTTAGAGCTTATAAGTACGTCCCCACCTTCAGTTTTTAAGTTACCAGCAGAAATATCAGAGCTTGAATTAGCAATGGCACTCGATATTTGTGCAAGGCTTAAATCGTATTGGCGAAGAACGTCTTGGCTTACTTCAATGGCAATTTCGTAATCACGAACACCACTTAGCTCTACCTGCGTCACATTTGGTAAACGTAGAATTTGATCGCGTACTGTTTCTGCGTATTCACGGGTTTCTTTTTCGCCGTAATCACTTGATACGGTAACCGCGATAACTTCGCGAATTCGTTCCGCAAGCGCGACTATTGGCTTTTCAGCATCCGCTGGAAAGGTATTAATTGCATCTACACGACTTTTAATATCAGCTAAAAGCTCACGCGGGTCGTAGCCCGTTTCAACTTCAATTGTTACAGAGCCTGAGCCTTCAGAAGAGCGGCTAAATATTTGCTTAATACCTTCTAAATCTTGTACGGCTTCTTCTATACGAATTGTTACGCCTTGCTCTACATCCTCTGGTGTTGAGCCGCGCAAACTTACGTTCACGCTTATCATGTCGGTTTCGAATGAAGGGAATACTTCAAGCGGTATTTTAGTCGATAAACTAAAAAGCCCCGACAGCAGCAACGTTACTAGCAATAAATTAGCAGCAACATGGTTTTTGGCAAACCAAGCTATCATGGCTTATCTCCTTGCTTTGCTGGACGGCGTTTTTTTAACTCTTCAACACTTATACCAAGCTCTTTTGCTTTTTGTTCAAGCTGCTCTGGAGTCGGGCGCTTTCCCTTACCTTGCCCATTCACTCCACGGCTTTTAGGTTGATCTGCGCTTTGTTCACCTAAAATACTTACTTGAGTTCCTGAACTTACTTGGCCAAGTGGAGTAATAACAAGCTTATCATTTGCGTTTAAACCGGTTTTTATCATCGCCTGAGTCGCATTTTGCCAAGCTAGTGTGATGTCTTTGCGCTTAAGTACGCCACCTTCAACAATGTAAACGTACGTTCCTTGATAAATTGTACTGTTAGGAATTATAAGTGCGTTAGATACTGTTCTGCCGGTAATTTGCGCTTTTATATACTGCCCAATTTTTATAGGGTACTGGTTATTTGCTGTTGCTTTATACGGGTCATTAATTTTAGCAACTACATAAAGCTGCTGTGCGCCTTCATCTATAGCACCTTCTGTGCGTGCTAATTGCCCTTGCCACGTTTGCTCACCTACTAAGTCAGAAGTAAATTTAACAAATGAACCCGCTTGGTTTTTAGCACCATCGCGATACTGCTCTGGTAAATTTACAAATGGGAGATCTTTATTTTTAATTGGTAAGCGAATCTCAACGCTATCGATTGCGTAAATGGTTGCTAACTGTGTGTTGTTAGTAACAACTTGCCCTAAATCAACACTGCGGCTAAGTATACGCCCCGCATATGGCGCCGTTACTTTAGTGCGCTCTAAATCAAGCATCGCTTTTTCAAGTGCTGCCTGAGCCGATAAAACCTCAGCTTCAGCGGCTGCTAGTTGTGGCTCACGTAGTACTAAGCTGCTTGCCTGATTTGAGCCGCCAAGGCGCTTCCAATCGGTAATGGCTTGTTGCCCACGCGCCTTCTCTTCTAGCAAACCTTGCTCTGCGGTTAATAAATTGGCTTGAGCAGATTTAACTTCAGCCTGATGATCTCTGTCGTCTAGTTTTAAAAGTACATCGCCTTTTTCAAAAAAACCGCCTTCTCTAAAGTCATCACTTACTTCAATTATTTGCCCAGATGCCTGAGCCACTAACAAACTTTGTGTACGTGGTTTTACCGTACCGTAGCTGTCTATCATAACTTGATAATTTTGTGGTTTTAGCTCAAGCGCAGCCACACTTATTGATGCCTTAGGAGGTGTCCCAAAGCGTTTAGCCTCTGGTGGATTCCCCTTAATAAACATAACAATTAAAATTGTGGCAACAATAACCACCGCTGGAATAATAATTTTTGCTGTTTTAGTTTTCATCGTTATTGCTCTTTAGTTCACTTGAGGGCTTTGCAAAATCACCACCAAGGGCAATGTGTAGGTTAATTCTATTGGCTATTAATTGGTTTTTAATATCGATTAAGGAGCTTTGCGCGTCAAAAGAACGGTCTTGGGCATCAAGCACTGTCGTGTAAGTTACCAAGCCACTTTGATACTGCTCAAACGACAATTGCTCTGCAGCAAGTGCGTTTTCTTGTGCCTCTAACGTGCTTGTATATTGAGCTTTGAGGGACTGCTGCTGCGAAATTGCATTTTCAACATCACCAAATGCGTCATAAAGCGTTTGTAAATAAAGCTGCTCTTGCTTTTGAGTATTAAGACGCGCTATTTCTTCGTTGGCTTTTAAGCGCCCACCTTCAAAAAGTGGCGCTGAAATACTACCTAACAAAGACCATGCAAGGCTTGATGGAGAAAACAAGTCGCTTACTCTGTCTGTACTATCACTTAATGAAGCTGTTAAATCTAAACTTGGAAAGCGTTGTTTGTGCGCATATGCCAATGATGCGTCGGCTGCTAAAAGCTCATACCAACTTGCACGTAGAGTAGGTTTTCGCGTTATAAGCTCAGAAGGTAATCCTAGAGGAATATCGGTATTAATAACAGGTAAGTCACTACTAGCAGTAATAGCGCCTTTTGGGTATTCACCAAGTAAACGCTCAAGTGAACGTGCTGACGCCGATAAACTCGCTGTTTGAGTGGCAATGCGAGAGCGTTCATTATTAAGCTCATTACGCGCTAAATACACATCGAGCGCTTCGTTTATGCCTTGGCGATAGCCAGCTTCAATAATATCGAGATTTTGTTGTGAGTTGGCTTCGCGACGCTTAAATAAATCCAGTAATTGCTGCGCCGTAACCACATCAAACCAACCTGTTACTACATCAGCAACAAGTTGCTGTTTAGCTTGCTCAAACCGTGCCTGCTGAGCTAAATAGTTAAGATTAGCTTCGCGCTTGGCGTCAGAGAGCTTACCCCATAAATCAACCTCGTAAGTTAAGTTTAAACTAGCTGAGCTTGCGTTGTCGTAACTTACAGGGCGGTTGTCTTTACTACGGCTTGTACGTGTTGATAAATCAAGGCTTGGCCAAAGTGCAGCGCCCGAGACTATAAGTTGCTGCTTTTGAATTTCAACATCATAACTCGTTTGCAAAAGCTGTTGGTTATTTTTAAGTGCTTGTTGTACAAATTTATTAAGCGTAGGATTTTGTAATTGTGTAAGCCATTGCTCTTGTACTTTTAATACTGAGCTTGATGCTTCTTGCTGCCATTGCTGAGGCATATTATTAGGGACTTGCATGCGCTGAGACGAGTTTAAATCACTCGCACAGCCGCTCAGCAGCATCACACTAATTGCCAGTAGGGTTGGCTTGCATTGCCAAATCATAATTAAACCTAAATTACTGCTATTTATGAACGTAATTCAAGCACTTTGGCAAATTTTGCTCAACTTACTTTACATAACATTACATAGCTAGCGATGAATTAACATAATAGCCAGTTATACGGTAAAAATGAGTAAATGATCAGCAATTTTTAATACTAAAATTAACTTTTTGTAGTGTATCTAAAAGATTATACCTAATTCGCTTAATTAAGTGATCTATTTTGAGGTAAGAAAATCGTGTCGATAACAAGGCAAAAATTTCGTTATTTTTGTCTTGTATCAGAAATTTTTAACGCAGTTGACGGCAGATTTAATCACTCAAATTAATTAAGTATTATTGCGGATTAGTATTAGACATATAGAAACAAAAAAGCCCCGCTATAAGCGAGGCTTTTAAATAAATGGTGCCGACTAACAAAGTCGAGCGGGTAACTTATACAGACTACTGATTACAAGTCAGTTGCTTCAAGTTACCTAAAATAAA
>NZ_JACJEK010000011.1:0-25440 GCF_014164015.1 Pseudoalteromonas sp. SR41-1 | reverse complement strand
TGGTGCCGACTAACCGAGTCGAACGGTTGACCTACTGATTACAAGTCAGTTGCTCTACCAGCTGAGCTAAGTCGGCACACAAAACTGTGTGCTAAGGCACGTTCAATTTTAAAGATTGAGAACTTTTATAAAGCACTTAAAATAAAAAAACCTTGCATAAGCAAGGCTTTTCAATAAATGGTGCCTCGACGCGGAATCGAACCACGGACACGAGGATTTTCAATCCTCTGCTCTACCGACTGAGCTATCGAGGCACATAAACTGTGCTAGTTACAGATTAACGAAATTAACCTTTAACTTAATAAATGGTGCCGACTAACCGAGTCGACGGGTAATTTGAACAGACTACTGATTACAGTTTTTCTTTTCAAACTACTTTAAATAAATGGTGCCGACTAACCGAGTCGAACGGTTGACCTACTGATTACAAGTCAGTTGCTCTACCAGCTGAGCTAAGTCGGCACACAAAACTGTGTGCTAAGGCACGTTCAATTTTAAAGATTGAGAACTTAAAGTAAATGGTGCCTCGACGCGGAATCGAACCACGGACACGAGGATTTTCAATCCTCTGCTCTACCGACTGAGCTATCGAGGCACATAAACTGTGCTAATTAATTGTTATACTTTACAATTAACTTTATATAAATGGTGCCGACTAACCGAGTCGAACGGTTGACCTACTGATTACAAGTCAGTTGCTCTACCAGCTGAGCTAAGTCGGCACACAAAACTGTGTGCTAAGGCACGCGTAATAATGTTTAAACTGTTGATTAAACACCACTACTTTAATAAATGGTGCCTCGACCCGGAATCGAACCAGGGACACGAGGATTTTCAATCCTCTGCTCTACCAACTGAGCTATCGAGGCACTTAAACAGTGCTAATTAAAAATCTTAAAGTATTTTTAATGCAATTCCCACTCATCTCTACCGACTGAGCTATCTGGGCGTGCGGCGTATTAAACGAGTTTTGCCCTTACAAGTCAACTTTTTTTTTATTCTTTATAACTGTTTGAACGGTTTTCAGACAACTCAGTGTATTTTTTATTAATAACGTTCATTTTTACCACAAATCGAACTATAAATATAAATAAATCAGACTAAAACCGTAGTGAATTATTTTTTGTAAATGTTACGATTAGCTTAGATACGTACGATAGGGACTTATCGTAGTAAAATCACATCAATTGGAAACAATCAATGCAGAGTAAATTTTCATCGCCAGTCAAAGGCTTATTACCTCTTTTTTTAATCATAAATATTGCAGTAACAGCGCTTGCTATTATTGCCCACTCATTTTATTCACAAACTGAAGTTAAGACAGCCCAACCTGCATCATCTGTTAATATTGTAACGCTTGCCGATAGATTAGACTTACCTATGGTTGATGCATTAACTATGTATGGTCAAGGTAAAGTAAGGCAGTTACTTGATTTAACGTCGTTATTAGATGATGACTTTGAATATACTCTATATCGCTTCAATGCTACATCAGATACTCAGTTGGTATATAGCAGCAGTAAACCTGCTATCGCTTCAATTAAAACTGAAAAGCATCTAGTAGAAGAAGGCATCCTACATCACTTACTGCTGTTAAACGATCAACCTATTGGCGAGCTTATTATTAAGCAAAACCTACCAACCGCTCCTTTAAGCGCTCAAAACTCTCAAGTTATTGCCTACATTATTGCGATAGCAAGCGTAGCTGCATTATTTATATTTACTTTAATGTTTAATATGTACATTAATAGTCGCTTACGAAAAAGTACTGACACTCTTACACAAGAGCTGCAGGCAATCACCGAAAATGCTAATTACAATAGTAGTGTTGATGAGCAGCTTGATATTGGTTTAGGTGTAGTGGCAAAAAACATTAACTTACTGCTACAAAAAGTACAGACTGCGATGAGTGAGAATGACGCCGCACAAAAAGAGCTTTATAAATTACAAAATGGCCTAGAAGCCGAAGTGCAAAATCGTACTATAGCGCTTGAGCAAGCCACATTAAAAGCAGAGCGAGCAAGCGAAACCAAAACGACCTTTTTAGCCACAATGAGCCACGAAATAAGAACACCGATGAATGGTGTTATAGGCACTATTGATTTACTGCGCCAGACCGAACTTGATGGCGCTCAACATCGTTTAAGTACAATTATTCGTGAATCAGCATTTTCGTTATTGAGCATTTTGGATGATATCTTAGATTTTTCAAAAATTGAGGCTGGAAAGCTAAATATTGACCCGATCCCATTTTCGGTAACCGATACCATTGAAGAAGTTGCTCGAGTGCTCTCATCAGTTGCTAAAAAACGTGAGCTTGATTTAGAACTAGCAATAGCACCAGATATTCCAGTCAACCTTACCGGTGATAGTGTGCGTGTACGTCAGGTGCTTTATAACCTATGTAGCAACGCAATTAAATTCACTAGCACTGATGAAAAAACCCAAGGCCATGTAAAAATATCAGTAGAGGTGGTTCATAATACGACTGATCACTTTACCTTACGCTTTTGCGTAACTGATAACGGTAAAGGCATGTCGCAGACGCAACTTCGCGAAATATTTAATCCATTTATTCAGGCCGAAAACTCAATTACCCGAGAATATGGTGGCACCGGTTTAGGTCTTTCTATTTGTAAAAGCTTAACTGAGCTTATGCTAGGTACTATTCATGTAACTAGTCATACCGGAATTGGCAGTGAGTTTACAGTAGAGCTGCCGTTTAGCACATCGGGTAAAATTAAGTACGCACATAAAGGTGCATTAAATGGTAAGCAAATTGTTGTAGTTAGTAATCACCTAGAACGTGAAAAAACAATGTACCGTTATTTATCGTTCATGGGCGCTAAAATAATTTATGCACACACAGAAGAAGAAATTGAAGAGCACCAGCATTCACAAGATATTATTTGGGTAGCTGATGGCATAGACAATATGGATAAAACTAATGCGCTGCTAAGACGTTTATTTTATTCATTAGAGGATTATAACCAACAAGTTGTTGTACTAAGTAAGCTTGATGAAGCAGCTATAAATCATAAAAACATTTTTTATATTAATGCCTCTCCTCTATGTAAATCTAACTTTATGCTTTCTATATTGGTGGCTGCAGGGTTACATACACCTAAGCAAATTAAAAAAACCAAAACACTTAATAACTATTTAAATGTTGAGCAGGCACGTAATTCAAACAAATTGGTTCTACTTGTTGAAGATAACCTTCTAAACCAACAAGTCCTCACCGATCAACTACATATACTGGGCTTTGGCGTTGAAATAGCTAACAACGGTGAAGAAGGTCTAGATATGTGGAGAAAAGGTGATTACTCACTTATTTTAACCGACTTACACATGCCTAAAATGTCGGGTTACGATATGGTCGAAAAAATCCGTAATGAAGCAGAGTTATTAGAATCGATTGATGCACAGCCTTACATTATTGCAGTAACAGCAAACGCACTTAAAGGCGAAAAAGAGCGCTGTTTAGCAGTAGGTATTAACGACTTCATTACCAAACCTATAGAGCTAAACGCGTTAGAAGAAACTCTAAAACGTTGGAGCGATAAACAAAGCCAAAACCCAAATGTAGTTATTCATCAAACTATGGCACTACCTATTGATATGGAAGCTGTTGCCAAATATGTAAACGGTGATGACGCTAAGCAAATTCGTTTTTTCAAAATGTATTTAGAACAAAGCCAAGGCTTAATTAAGAGTATTAATTCCGGCGTTATGGTTAACGATTTAAATGAGATTATTGAGGGGTGTCATCAATTAAAATCGATCTCCAAGACAATTGGTGCCCAAACGGTGGCAGAACTTTCAAGTGCATTTGAAGATAAATGTAAAGAAGGTGAACTCACAACCGATGAATTAATAGAGTTAAGAGATAAGCTGGAAATTGAATACTCTAAAGCTGCTCAATTTTTAAAGGAACAAATTAAAACATCTGAGCAAGAAGATGAGTTAAATGAATAAATAAACATAAAAAAAGGGCTTAATAGCCCTTTTTTTATGTTTAAAACATTACTTTTCAGGCGGTCGATAACCTTCAATTTCTACATCTTTATTTTCAAACAAAAAGCCAACCATTTGCTCTTCTAAAAATGTGCGGTGTTCTGGGTCCATCATATTTAAATGCTTTTCGTTAATAAGCATTGTTTGTTTATGTTGCCACTGAGCCCACGCTTCTTTAGAGATGTTATTAAAAATCTTTTCACCAATTTCACCAGGGTATAACTGAAAGCCAAGCCCTTCGGCTTCTTTTTGTAACTTTTGACAAAATACTGTACGTGCCATGATTGATTCTCTCTAACGCTAAATATGGGGCTATTCTATACTATTGCTGTAATTTGTTTAACCAACTTTTTAGTTGGTGCTGCTAGGCCAACCTCTATTGATTGATCAAGCGGATACCAGATTAATTGCTTATCGTTTACCACATCAGGAGTTTTCTTAACATTGAGCACATGCGGGTTAATCCTCAGCTCAAAATGTGAAAACACATGAATAAACGCTTCAAGTTCTACTAAACTAGCCTCTAGGCCTTGCTGAGCTAAAAACATTTGAAGCTCTTCGTACTCATTAAATTCAAAAAAGCCAAACAATCCGCCCCAAATACCGCTGTTAGGACGTTTTTCCATAAGCACTTTATCACCACACTGAATAATTAACTGATGACAACTCTTTTTAGGAACTGCTTTTTTAGGTTTTGAATGTGGAAACTCTTTTACTTTACCTGTATTAAAAGCACCACAGCCTGAGTTTAATGGGCAAGCCTCGCAATCAAACCGGCTGCGTGAGCAAACGCTAGACCCTAAATCCATCATAGCTTGATTAAACTCAGTAACATTATCTTTAGGCGTTAACTGCTCTGATAAATGCCAAAGCTGGTTTTCGACTTTTTTAACGCCGTACCAGCCCTCAATCATAAAATAGCGCGCTAAAACTCGCTTCACGTTCCCATCTAAAATAGGGTGATGCTGTCCAAGCGACAATGATAAAACAGCCCCTGCAGTAGAGCGCCCTATTCCAGGTAAATCCATTACTTCCTCAAGTGTTTTCGGAAACTCACCTTGGTATTTGTCACGCACTATTTTAGCTGTTTTGTGTAAGTTACGCGCACGAGCGTAATACCCTAAGCCGGTCCAGTGATGCAGTACTAAGTCTTCATCCGCATCAGCTAAAGCGATAATATCTGGAAAGCTTTGCATAAACTTTTCAAAGTATGGAATAACAGTAATAACTTGGGTTTGCTGCAGCATTACTTCAGACACCCACACTTTATAAGGTGTTTTACCTAGCTGCCACGGGAGTGTTTTACGCCCATGAAGGTGATACCAATCAACAACTTGATTAGAAAACCAGTGTGACTGTTCTTTATTTAAATCCAACATTTTTAACTTTTACTGATGCCCAATGGCGGCTCAGTCTATTGCAGTTAACAAAAAGATCAAGCTATACGGGGTGTAAAACCAGCTAATACTTGTGATTGCGGCCTCGGTCAGGGATAATATGCAACCATTTTTAAACACATTGTTTTTGTCAGGCCAATAATATGAGTGAATCAAGCAACACTAACCTTGAGCAAGCTAAGCAAGAAGGTAAATACATCCGCACCATTCGCAGTTTTGTAAAACGCGAAGGTCGATTAACCAAAGGCCAAGCCGCTGCAATCGAAAAATGCTGGCCAACAATGGGCCTAGAGCATAAAAACGGTATGCTTGATTTAAGCGAAGTTTTTGGCAACAACAACGATGTAGTAGTAGAAATTGGTTTTGGTATGGGTAAGTCGCTTGTCGAAATGGCAACAAATGCCCCTCACCTAAACTTTATCGGCATTGAAGTACACCGCCCAGGCGTTGGTGCTTGTTTAATGGATGCCGATGAAGCAGGCATTACCAACTTACGTATTTTTGAACACGATGCAGTTGAAGTACTTGCAGATTGCATACCTAATGAAAGCTTAACAACACTACAACTATTTTTCCCTGACCCTTGGCATAAAAAGCGTCACCACAAACGCCGTATTGTACAAACTGAGTTTGTTGAAAAGCTAAGAGCCCAACTTAAAATGGGTGGCGTTTTTCATATGGCAACAGACTGGGAAAACTACGCAGAGCACATGCTCGAAGTAATGAATGTAGCTCCTGGTTTTAAAAACCAATCAGAAACAAATGATTATGTTCCACGTCCAGATTTACGCCCGCTTACTAAGTTTGAGCAGCGCGGACATCGCCTAGGTCATGGCGTGTGGGATTTAATGTTTGAGCGCACAGAATAATTAAATTTAATTACTCACTTTTACTTTTATAAAACTAAATATACTGTAAGGCAAAGCCATTTATGAGCGTACTAACCAACCCAAGTTTACTGTTACTTCGTAATAGCGAGGCACTAACGGGAAAATCTATCTTGGTGGTCAACTTTGTTCAAGATGGCTTTTTAACAGAGCTTAAAAGACTTAATCCGCAAAGCAAAGTAACTGCGTTTAGCTACAACCACGCTAACGGAGAGTTTGCTAAAAACACCAAAGATGTTGATGTTCATGTAAGCCACACAATACCTGGTAACGACTACGATTTAGTTATTCTTTACTACCCTAAATCAAAACCAGAGTTATTAATGGCACTTGATAATATTCGATCTGCTATTACTGATGATGCCGAACTATTAGTAGTAGGTGAAAACAAAAGTGGTGTTAAGTCAATTGAAAAGCAATTAGCTGGTAAAGCTGAGTTTAGTAACAAGATTGATTCAGCTAAGCACTGCGTTCTTTACTCATTTGCTGAAATTTCTAAGCACCCTCACTTTGATATTACGACTTACCATAAAAAGTTTATTGTTAATGTTGCCGACACTGAATTTACAGCTATTAGTGTTCCTGGAGTGTTTAATCACGGTAGTTTAGATATAGGAACGAAAGTTCTACTGGAAAACGCACCGACAATTAAGCAAGGCAAAGTTCTCGACTTTGGTTGTGGCGCTGGTTTAATAGCAACTTTTTTAGGGCTTCATAATCCAGCACTTGAGTTTGTGTGTAGTGATGTAAGTGCGCTGGCAACTTATGCAACACAGCAAACCCTAAAGCTTAACAACATCAATGGTGAGGCTATATTAAGTGACGGCCTTAAAAGCATTAATGGCAAGTTTGATTTAATTATTAGCAATCCACCTTTTCATACTGGTATTGCAACCGACTACACAGTAGCAGAAACATTTTTAGCTAATGCAAAACAGCATTTAACTAAATTAGGGAAGCTAAATATTGTTGCTAACAGCTTTTTAAAGTACCCGCCTATTTTAGAAACTCAGTTTGAAAGCTATCAAACTGTATTTAAGAACAATAAATTTGCTGTATATAGCAGCTAATTTAAATTTGTAAAATGATTGAGCACAAACGTGCTCAAGCTAACTTTCGAATAAATATAAGAATTAATTTAGTTTTTTTCCTTCATTTTTCCACGTCTTTGCTAAACTAAAACTCTAAATAATTAAATTTAACTCAGGCGATAATGAAATAATGCCTAAAAAAGTTCATCAAAGTAGCATTCGAAAAGCACTCATTAATTTGATCATGCTTATTACAGCTATTTGCTTATCGTTATCTATTTCTATCTCTACGTATTTAAGCGTGAAAGAACAAAAGCAATTAATAGTTAATAAGCTTGTTATTCTTTCTGAAATTGTAGCTTTTGATGCTGGGCAATCGGTAATTGAAGATGATCGTAAAACAGAAGAAAAACGCCTCAAGTCATTTGAAAAGATCCCTCTTGTAAAAAACATACATATTTACTCAATAGAAAAAGCATCCCAAAAGCCTGTTTTCTTTATTAGCTTTAATGCTAAAAAAACACCTCCTGTGCCACTGAGAATAGACAGTGTAGAAGAGCTAAAAACACCACGAATTACGAGTGACCATATTGAGCTAACCCGCCCTATTTACGATAACGAACAAGTAGTAGGTTATGTGTATATGCGAGGAAGCCTCGAGAGTTTAGAGGTTTATATTGAGAGAAAAATATTAATAGACGTGTTATTAACATTATTAATTCTGGCGGTTGTTTACTTTATTGCTATTAAAGTTCAACGACGTATAGCTAAGCCAATAGAGCAATTAAGCATGTTATTGCAGGATGTGTCTAAAAATCATAACTACGATGCACGCGCACCAGTAACTGATGTAAAAGAAATAAGTGCTCTTTCAAATAGTTTAAATATCATGCTTACGCGTACAAAAAAACAACTTGAACGCCACGAAAAAGATAAGCAAGAAATCAAACAACTAAACCTAAGCCTTGAAGAAAAAGTAAACCAACGAACAATCGCCCTTAGAGAGGCAAATCAAGAGCTTTTATCAACTCTTGAGCGGATGCATCAATACCAAACACAAATTGTTGAAAACGAAAAAATGGCATCTTTAGGGCAAATGGTTGCAGGTGTTGCCCATGAAGTTAACACACCAATAGGGCTAGGTATTACCGGTTCTACGTTACTTAGAGATAAACTAGCAGACATACAGCAAAGCTTTGATGACAAAAAACTTACCTCAAGCCATCTAAAACGCTTTATAGATGAAGGTATTGAAAACTTAGATTTAATTTACCGCAACTTAAATCGTGCAGCTGACCTTATATCTAACTTTAAAAAAGTAGCGGTTATTCAAGATGACGGTGTAAATACCTATATTAATGTGCACAAATTAATAAGTGATGTTTTAACATCGATTCAATCTGAATTATTGCCCAAAAAGCCTGTTGTAACTATCAACTGTCCGACCGACTTGGCTATTCATAGTAAGTCTGAACCTCTACAACAAGTTTTTCAGCAGTTACTTATGAACTCTGTAATTCATGGATTTATAGGTAAAGAAAACAATGAAATTCGCTTTGACGTAGAACTCGTCGGGAAAAAATTAACAATCGTTTATTCTGACAATGGTCAGGGCGTTGACAAAAACATTAAAAATAGAATTTTTGACCCATTCGTAACTTCAAAGCGCGGGCAAGGCGCAAGTGGCTTAGGCATGCACTTAGTTTATAACCTAGTAACACAAGCACTTGGCGGAAGAGTGATGTTTGATCTTGAAGAAAAACGCGGTGCTCGCTTTATAATTACTATTCCTTAAATAAAGATCATTAAAAAGTGCATATATTTAAAATTTATCCTTGAATTAGCATTTAATGACCTCATTAATGAGGCATGTGATAAGTGCGTAACATTATTTAATTGCTTTAAATAAATATTACCAAGCGATTTATGAACTTTTTTATCTTTGCTGTATCACATACATTGATGAAAGGTTAAAAAGTGATATAGTTTTGCTTTGAATTAGTCTGATTATTTTAAGTACCTTGTTTAATTGAATGATATGTCAATTATCAAAGGAAAATGGCTTCGACTTTATGATTCAAATAGCTACATCCATGTATATATCAATTAAACAGTAGTTTTTGCACTGCCCTTTTTTAGTAGACTTTGGACACCCTACTGTTTTATTTTTATCCAATTTGTTTTTTCCTTGTTAACAAATGGGTATAATCCTATAATCTCTAGTAATCGGTTATAAATTAGTCACCGATTTTTTATAAATAATATATTCCAAAAGGTTAATTAATAATGCAAACGCCAGTCATTCTAATCGTAGAAGATGAAGACGTAACTCGACTGAACCTAGTTAGTTTATTTGAAGCTGAAGGGTACAAAGTTATTGAAGCCATTGATGGCGATGATATGCATGACAAGCTTACAAATAACGATGACGTTAATCTTGTAGTTATGGATATCAACCTTCCTGGTAAAAACGGTCTTATTTTAGCCCGTGAATTACGCCAAAAGCGTAAAGTAGGTCTTATATTCCTAACTGGTCGTGATAACGATGTTGACCGTATTTTAGGTCTTGAAATTGGCGCAGATGACTACGTTACTAAACCGTTCAACCCGCGTGAATTAACTATCAGAGCTCGCAACCTTATTACTCGTACTGCCTTAGGTGGTGAAGAGTCAGCACTAGAAACAAATGGTGTTATTACGTTTAATGGTTGGGAACTTGATGAAAACAGCCGTTGTCTTACTTCTCCAAATGGCGACGCTAAGCGTTTACCTAAAGGTGAGTACAGAGCACTTCGTTTAATGCTTGATTCTCCAGGTCGCATTTTCAGCCGTGAGCAATTAATTAAGCATATGACAGGCCGTGAGCTTCGCGCAAATGACCGTACTGTTGACGTTACTATTCGTCGCATTCGTAAGCATTTTGAAAGTGATAACTCAACGTCTGAGTTAATCAGCACCATCCATGGTGAAGGTTACCGTTTCATTGGTAAAATTGACGCTTAATTAGAGCTAATTAGTTTCACTCTAATTGCTGTAAAAATAAATGAAGGGCTTTTTGTCCTTCATTTATTTTATCTGCCAGAATATCTAACCACTGCTTTAACACCTCATCAGATTCATCAATCGCACCATGTTCCATTATTTTGGCATGAAGCTGCACGTCATTAAGACCTACTGAGCCAGCCGCCCCTTTGAGTTTATGCGCTACTGATTCATACTCTTCTCTATCACCAGTATTTAATGAAGTAAGTAACTCTTGCTGATATTGTGGACTTAGCTTTTCGAATAGCTGACTACTGCGTCTAAACACAACTAAGCCCATCGAATTGACAAAGTCTTCTATTGTTTCCATATCTAATAAGTGTGCATCAATGCCTTTAAGGGCTTCTTCACTTACTTTTAACAGCGGCTCTGTGCATTCACTTTGCTTAATTCCAAATAAATCAGCCAGCATTTTATCAAGCTTCACTGTGTTAATTGGTTTAGCAAGCGCCCCTTGTATTGATATGCCTTCAAGCTCTTCTTCAGCACTACGAACATTGGCCGTAAGTGCCACGATAGGTAATTTATCAAAGTGACTATCTGAGCGTATTTGCTTGGCAACTACGTCACCATTTATATCAGGCAATTGCATATCAAGTAATACTAAATCTAAGTCATCTTCGGTTTCGACAAACGAGAGTGCATCTTCACCGGTTTCAGCCCACAACACTTCATGCCCGCGTTGCTCTAATAAGTTTGTAGCAATTTCAGCGTTAAGAGGTACATCTTCTACTAGTAAAATATACAAACCACGACCAACATAACTTTGCTCTGTTGGTGCCACACATAAACTAAGCGGTATTTGAACTGTAAAGCAACTTCCTTCGCCCTCAGTACTATTTACTGTAATTATCCCTTTCATCGCACTTACAAGTGCCTTAGTTACAGCCAAACCAATACCGGAACCTATTGCGTTAGTCCCTTTTAAATCTGGCGCTTTGTAATACATATCAAATATATGAGCAAGCTGCTCTGGCGGAATACCTTGGCCGGTATCCGATACTTTCATAACTAACCATGGGCCTTCAACTCTGTTTTCTCGGCTACATTCAAGTGTTACCTTCCCTTGCTGTGTAAACTTAACGGCGTTATTAATTAAGTTCCAAACAACTTGGCGTAAGCGAGTTGGGTCGAGCTGTGCGTAAATATCCAGCACCCCATTGCGCTTAATATCAAACTCTAGCTCTTTTTGCTCCGCGATTAAGCCCGCAAAGTTAACAACGTCATTTATAAAGTCTGATACGTTAATAGAGTTGGTCACTATATCGAGCTGATCTCTATCTATTTTGTCTAAATCAATAATATCGTTAAAAATATTGCCGAGTGTTTCAGCACTCGAAAATATAGTATTACCCCAACTACGCTGCTGTTTGTTTAAGTCAGTATCAAGCAGCATTCGTGTTAAACCAACAATACCATTGAGCGGTGTACGTAGTTCATGGCTTAATGTAGCAATAAACTTACCTTTGTCTTTATAGGCCGTTTCGAGCGCTTGAGCGGCCTCCTTACGACTTGTGATATCACGACCAAAGCCCAGTAGACCAATGTAATCACCTTCATCATTTATAAAAGGTAATTTACGCAGCTCAAACCAACGCGTTTCGCCATTTACTTCATAGCCCACATCAATGGTTAGTGCTTTATGGCTTTGCTCTACTTCTTTATCGGTTTTCAAAACTTCAGATAAAAAGTGACTAGGGAATATTTGCTCAACCGTTTTGCCAATTAGTTCGCTACTTGATTTGCCCATTACTTCTTCAAACATTTTATTACAACCAGCAAACACGCCATTGTTATCGCGGTAATAAAATAAATCAGGAGATGAATCAACTATTGAGCGCTGCAGCATGCTTTGTTGAGCAAGTTCTTGTTGTGTTTTTTTACGCTCAGCAATTTCTCGTCGTAGTTCTTCAATAGCGCGGTGCTTGGCATGAAATGCCATTTTACGCTCATCAATTTCGATGTTTAGACGGTTAATGTTATCTTTTAGGGTTTGATTTAAAAGCTTTTCTTGCTTGGTGGCGCTATCTAAATAAGCATATGAGGCATCTAGTTGTCGAATTGAATTAAGCAACACACTTATTATTAAAGGAGACACTACAGCCGTAAAAAATACCACGGCTAAAATATCAACAAGGTGTAATTCGCCTATCGCCACATAATAAAACATGCTCGATAAAATAAGAGATACAGTTAAAAATAAAGTGTAACAAATAGCAGCGGTTTTAAATTCACCAAATCGCGTTATTGAGCTGGAAAGTACCCGAGCCCAAGGGCTCAAAGAATAATCGGTCATACGTAATTTTATCTCTTAGCTGTGTACTTAATATAAAGAAGGCAATGCGTATGTATAAACATACCATTTTCCCAGATTTTAGCATTTTTCTCCTACCACTACTCACGTTGTGCGATAAAAACAGAATTTTTCATGTTTGATTTAGCTCATCTATTAAACTCATCATTTCAGCAATAAATTATTTAGTGTAAAATGCCCCGCTTTATTATCCCCAAAATACGAGTAGCGCACATGCAAACCAATATGCCAGATATAGCAGACACTGCACCCGCTTTACAAACAGGTAAATTAGACTGGGTTGGCATGGGCGAAATAGAACTGCCATTTATTTTTGAATCCCGAGACTTATCTCCAGTTACAGTAAACGCCAAAGCGCGTGCATTTGTAAATTTACATAAAGAAGATGCCAAAGGCATTCATATGTCACGTCTATTTTTGGCACTTGATCTGCTTTCAACCGAGCAGCAAGTCAATCCGCAAACGATAGCGCAAGCACTCGATACATTTATAACTAGCCACGAAGGGCTGAGCAATAAAGCACAAATTGAATTTAAATTTGAATTACCGCTACGCCGTAAGTCACTATTAAGTGGTAAAGCGGGCTGGAAAAGCTACCCAGTTGTACTTACCAGTACAATTGAAAATAACGTTATTAGCTACGAGCTAACCGTAGATGTTACTTATTCTTCAACGTGCCCATGCTCTGCTGCACTTGCGCGCCAGCTTATACAAAACGCGTTTAACGAAAAGTTTAACCAAGAAACGTTAAGCCAAAAAGATGTGCACGAATGGCTAGGCACTACACAAGGCATTGTAGCTACTCCCCACTCGCAGCGCTCTATTGCCAACGTAAAAGTAAAGCTTGATAGCAACATTCAAGAATTTGACGTAGTTACGCTAATTAACACTCTTGAAGCTGAGCTTAAAACACCAGTACAAGCGGCAGTAAAACGTGAAGATGAGCAAGAATTTGCCCGTTTAAATGGTCAAAACCTTATGTTTTGTGAAGATGCAGCGCGTAAAATTAAAGCATTGCTAGAGGCAAACAATTACAGTGATTATTGGCTGCAAATAAACCACTATGAATCACTGCATGCACACGATGCTGTAGCTATTGCAGTAAAAGGTATTAAAGGAGGCTACAAAGCTTAATCGCTGTGTAGCTATTGCTTGTAAACCAGTCGGTAATTATTTTATAACCCATACTTTTTAGGCACGTAAATTGCTTTATTTGAGCAGTGTCAATTTGTTGTTATGGAGTTACCGTATGGAATTCGCTTTATTATTAATCCTAGTATTAGTTGTCGGGGCCTCTGTTGTTGCGTCAAAATTTAATGACGATGGCGGAAACCCGTATCCTTTTACTCGCAAGCAAACTGTTTTTACGCAGGTTGAAGGCGCTTTTTTAAATCTTCTCGAGCGTGCTGTTGGCGATCAATATAAAATTGTTAGTCGCGTTAAGTTAATCGACGTTATTGACTGTAAGCAAGGGCTTTCAGTAAAGTCTAAACGTGCTGCTTTAGCTAAAGCTAAAAATAAGCAACTCGACTTTGTTTTAATCGACAAAGAAAAACTAACAATCATTGCTGCTGTTGACCTAGTTAACAATGCCAACAAAGATGGCCACAAAGCTCAACGCGACTGGTTTGTAAACGGTGCACTAGAGTCTGCGGGCATTCCACATATTCGTATGAAAGTTAAATCGGGCTACCGCCCTTCTGAAGTACGCGATGCAATTATGTTTAAACTTGGTAAGCCTGCAGCAACACAAACTCAGCGCCCTGTTCGTAACCGCTCACATAAGCCAGCGGTACTTTCACCTTCTCAGGCTAAAGCGCAAACCACCGCGTTAGCTGAAATTTAAAAAACGAATTAAATACTCTCCTAAAAAGTATTTAAAGCGAGCTCATAAACAAGCTCGCTTTTTTGTTTTTTATTGCTAACTTCACGTATAATCAAGTGATTCAAACTCAGGAATTAAACTTTATGAATGTTGGTATTATTGGCGCAATGGAGCCAGAAGTTAAAATTTTACGTGAAGCTATGCAAAACCCACAAATTTTAACTAAAGCAGGTTTCACTTTTTATACTGGCGAGTTGGCTGGTAACACGGTGACACTTGTTCAATCTGGTATTGGTAAAGTCGCATCAACTATTGCAACTACCTTACTGATCGATAACTTCAAACCTGATTGTATAATTAACACAGGCTCAGCCGGTGGATTCGATCCTTCTCTTAGTGTTGGCGATGTAGTAATTTCGTCAGAAGTACGTCACCACGATGTAGACGTAACTGCTTTTGGCTACGAAATTGGCCAAGTACCACAAATGCCGGCAGGCTTTGCAGCACACCCTGAATTAGTTGAAGCAGCACAGCAAACTATCGAACAAATCAGTGATGTTAAAACACTCGTTGGCTTAATTTGTACTGGTGACACATTTATGTGTGACCCTATACGCATTGATAAAGCACGTAGTGATTTTCCTACAATGCTTGCTGTTGAAATGGAAGGCGCTTCAATTGCACAAACGTGTTTTACGCTAAACACACCATTTGTTGTAATTCGCTCAATGTCTGATATTGCTGGTAAAGAGTCACCACAATCATTTGAAGAATACCTAGAAACAGCATCAATCAACTCATCTAAAATGGTTGTTGCACTTTTAGAAAAGCTTACAGCAGTATCTCTGTAAATGCTTAGCAATATTGTTCAAAATCACTTGGACTTTATTGCCTTTATACTAGCGCTCCTTGCTGAGCGCTTTATTCCCCTTATTAGCTGGTATCATCCTAATACGGCGTTAAATGCTGTTTTTAGTGCTATTGGCAAACGTATATACAAAAGCAAAGAACCTAAAAGCTATCAATATTTGGCAGCTATCCTCGCAAGCTCACTTATTTTAAGTGTTATTCTCATTATTGTAGTGTTACTACTCGAGTTTGCTTTTTATCCTGAATTACTCGCTGGCCTTATTTTATATTTATGCCTAGAAAGTAAGAGCATTGATAAAAAAGCACTTCGCATTGCAAAGCTAACTAAACAAAATCAAAAATCCACAGCACGCGAATTACTAAAACCACTGCTTGCCCGTGAAGTTAATAGACTTTCATCTGCTGGTATTATCAAAGCATTAATTGAGAGCTTAATACTGCGCACCGCTCGATACTATTTCGTAGTCATATTTATATTTTTAGCATTTGGTCCTATTGCTGCCCTTGCCTATCGGTTACTTACCTTAATACAACAAGCCTGGCGTAGTGATATCCCCCCAAATAGTTACTTTTTAAAGCCGCTTAAAACACTCTTGTTTATTATTGAATATATTCCCATGCGCTTACTCGCTTTAACTATTGCAGCAAGTCGAGCAAGCAAACAAAGCATGCATTATATAAAGCATTATGGCAGGCATTTTTATCAAACAAATACAGGCTGGCTCTTAAGCACATGTTCTGCATCACTTGGCGTGCAGCTGGGCGGGCCTGCAGTTTATTTAGGTACTCGCTTTAATAAAATGCGTATTGGCACTGATAGACTACCTACACCCGAGGATGTACCTGTAATAATTAATAGGTTAAATCAGGCGCGTGTATTTTGGTTGCTAGTGATAGCCAGCATTGAAATATTAAAATTGATTTAAAGGGCTCAAAATACGAGCACAAAAAAACCAGCCGAGGCTGGTTTTTTAGTTTTTAAACTGTGCTTAAGCTACAGTGATGTTTGCAAACTTACGTTTACCTACTTGGTAAATAGCCGTTGTGCCTTTTGCTATTTCAAGTTTGGTATCAGTGATTTTATCTTCACCGTTAAGTTTAACTGCACCTTGCTTAATCATACGCATTGCTTCTGATGTACTTACTACTAAATTTGCTTCTTTAAGCAAGTTAGCAATTAAAATAGTATCTTCTGCAATAGTGATTGTTAGCTCTGGGATTTCATCTGGTAACGCTTTTTTCTGAAAACGTTGAATAAAATCATCATGTGCACCTTGTGCATCAGCTTCACTATGAAAACGAGCAATTAGCTCTTTAGCTAGTTCAATTTTAATATCGCGCGGATTCGTACCTTGCTCAACACGTTCTTTTTGAGCTGCAATTTCTTCAATAGAAAGCGCACTTAATAAGTCGTAGTAACGCCACATTAGCACATCACTAATTGACATTATTTTACCAAACATATCGTTAGGCGCATCAGTAATACCAATGTAATTACCAAGCGACTTAGACATTTTTTGAACGCCGTCAGTACCTTCAAGTAATGGCATCATTAATACTGTTTGCGGCTTTTGACCTTCTACTTTTTGTAGCTCACGGCCCATTAACAAATTAAAGCGCTGATCAGTACCACCTAGTTCAACATCTGACTCTAGTGCAACCGAATCCCAACCTTGTACCAGTGGATATAAAAACTCATGAATTGCAATTGGTTGGCCGCTTCCATAACGCTTTTTAAAGTCATCACGTTCAAGCATACGTGCTACGGTTTGGTTTGCAGCAAGTTTAATCATGCCTGCAGCGCCTAACTTTTCCATCCAAGTAGAGTTAAATGCAACAGTGGTTTTAGCAGGATCTAGAATTTTGAATACTTGTTCTTTATATGTTTCGGCATTGGCTAGTACGTCTTCACGAGTAAGTGGTTTACGCGTTACGTTTTTCCCCGTTGGGTCACCAATCATGCCAGTAAAGTCACCAATTAAGAAAATAACCTCATGACCTAAATCCTGAAAGGTTTTCATTTTATTAATTAGTACAGTGTGTCCTAAGTGTAAATCAGGCGCTGTAGGATCAAAGCCTGCTTTTATTTTTAGCTTCTTGCCCGACTTTAGTTTTTCAACTAGTTCGTCTTCAATTAATATTTCTTCTGCACCGCGTTTTATCTCTGCTAGAGCGGTTTGTAAATCCACTGTGTATTACTCCAAAATTCTGCCGACGAAGGGGCGACTAGTTACTTGCGTAGTCACGGTTTAATAAAGGTTTAAACCGAATAAATAGATGTAGCTAACATAACAAATTTCTACCTAATTAAAACAACTTTTTAAGTGATTCATGCAACTAAACTAAATCAATTGAGTCTTAGCTAGGTAGAGCGTTAAAAAAGGCTTTCTAAGCCCGATTTTAGCGTAGTTTAAGGTCAGTTTAAATCTACAAAACACTAGTATTCGTACATTATTAAGTATATCCTGCAATATTATGTATTTATTATCTTGACAGCAGAAAAAGGCACGTTATGGTTCACGTGGTTCACACGCTCCCCAAAAAACACAAATTGCTTATTCTAGGTTTGGTTTCTGCTATTGTTGGCTTAGCCTTTCTTCCTTCTGAAAAAGCCACTGCATCCAAAGACAATAGTGCAAATGCACTAGAAATTGGTAAGCGCTATGAGTTACAAGTTAAAGTTGATAACAACGAAAAATTAACTGAGTTAAATTCAGAGCAAGCAGCAGAAAAGTTACCAGAATACGACTTTGTCGATCATAAAGTTAAAAATGGCGACAATTTAGCAATTATCTTTAAGCGTGCTGGTTTTTCGGCTCAAACGCTTCATAAACTAATTAACACTAATGCGGAGACTCGCAAACTGACTAAAATTCACCCAGGTGAAATACTTAGTTTTGCGACAGCTGAAGATGGCTCCTTAGCTCAACTGCGCTATGTGATTTCAAAAACAGATACTTTATTTGTTACCTTAAACGAAGAAGGTAACTACGATACAGCTATTGATAGCAAAGAAATTGAAACGCTAACCAAAACCGCTGGCGGCGAAATATCTAATAACTTTTGGACTTCAGCAATTGCAGCAGGTTTAAGCGAACGCCAAATAATGAACTTTGCTGACATATTTGGTTGGGATGTTGATTTTGCAAACGACATTCGTAAAGGCGATGTATTTGGCTTAATTTACGAGTCTCACTATGTTGATGGCGAGTTTATTGGTACCGGTAAGATTATTGCAGCTGAATTTGTAAACCAAGGTCAGCGCTTTGCAGCTATTCGCCATACCGACGGCAATTTTTATACGCCTGAAGGGCGTAGCATGAAAAAAGCATTTTTACGTGCACCTGTAAGCTTTAAGTATATTAGTTCGAGCTTTAATCCTCGCCGCTTACACCCTGTTACTGGGCAAGTTAGAGCGCACCGTGGTATCGACTTTGCTGCACGCACTGGCACACCTGTTGTTGCATCTGGTAACGGTAAAGTAATTAAAGCCGGTTACAGCAAGTACAACGGTAACTACGTATTTATTAGCCATGGCACGCAATATGTAACTAAGTACTTACACCTAAATAAGAAGCTAGTTAAAACGGGCCAAAAAGTTAAACAGGGCCAACAAATTGGTACTGTAGGTTCTACAGGTCGTGTTACTGGTGCACATTTGCACTATGAATTTTTAGTAAATGGCGTTCACCGTAATCCTAAAACTGTAAAACTTCCTAAGTCAGAGCCATTACCTCGCTCAGAACTTGCCAAGTTTAAACCTATTGCTGATAACTTTATTGCCCAGCTTGAGCGCAATCGCGAGCTACAGTTAGCACTTAAATAAAGTTTATCAATAAACATTAAAAAAGCCTTTGCAGGTTTAACCTGCAAAGGCTTTTTTGTATACGCTATAAACCATTAGTACATCAGTACATAAATGAGCTGAATAACTAAAGACACCATCACTAATGGCCAAATATATTTACTGTATTTGGTTGCGCCGTTGAGCCCTATTTTACTTTGATACTTTTCAAGCAAGGGTATAAGTATCGCCAGCGCAACAAACAAACCAATTAAAATAACGAATATGTTCATATTAACGCCCTACTTATGGTAATTCGTGGCCTTTAGCGCTTACATAAAGTGCATACCAATGCTCACGAGTTAGCTCTACGTTTACAGCATCACAAGAGGCTTTAATCCGTTTAGCATTAGTTGTTCCAATAATTGGCTGAATAGATGCGGGATGGCGAAGCAACCATGCAAGTACAATTGCCTCAGCAGAGGTTTCATAAAGTGCAGCCAGCTTATTAACTAAAAGACTGGTGTTTATATCTGCCTGAGATGCGTTTGATAAATCACTACCGCTGTACAAGCCTTGGCATAAACTACCCCAGCTTTGAATTTGGATTTCAAAATGTCGACAGTACTCAATACTACCTGGTGTAAAATTAAGATCTTTACCGTCACTGTTACCGGCATATACACCTTCATCAACAAACTGATGTTTTTGTAAACTAGCCTCAATTTGGTTAGCCACAATTGGCATATCAAGCGCATGTTGTAAAAAGTTCATTTGGTGCTGCTGCATATTCGATACTGCAAAATTGCGCACTTTACCGCTTTCTTTTAAGCAACTAAATATACGAGCAATTTCGTTAACTTCCATGAGTGGATCAGGGCGATGCAGCATAAGTACGTCTAAATAGTCTGTATTTAATCGTTTTAATGATGCTTCAACTGATTGCTCAATCCACTTTGGGGAAAAATCATAGCGCTTTGGCCCTAAGTCATCTTCAAATCGAATCCCACACTTAGATTGAATATACATGTGCTCTCTAAGCTCTGGCCGCTCACTTAATGCTTTACCAAAAACCTGCTCTGCTTTACCAAAAGTATAAATATCAGCATGGTCAAAAAAATTAATACCGCCTTCAATGGCGTTATCTATACACTCATGAGCTTGCTTAACATGTGCATCAGTGATTGCGTCTTTATTCCAACCGCCGCCAAGACCCATACATCCAAATACAAGTTTACTAACGTGAGGCAAGTGCTTTGCTAAAGGCGTGTGAAGCATGATAACTATCCTTAAAATGTTGAAGAGCTGTTACTGTAAACAAAAAGTGCTGAACAAGAAACCATTTAGCGGCGAAGAAATTAAGAACAAAAAAAAGCGCAGTAAACTGCGCTTAATGGTTAATCTATTTTAAATTACATTTTTAGCCAACAAGTGCTAATAAAATACCCGCAGCAACTGCACTACCAAGTACACCCGCTACGTTGGGTCCCATTGCATGCATAAGTAAAAAGTTATGTGGGTTACTTTCAAGGCCAACTTTATTAACTACTCGTGCCGCCATTGGCACAGCCGATACACCTGCCGCCCCAATTAATGGATTTATAGGCGTTTTAGATATTCGGTTAAGTCCTTTTGCCATAAATACGCCAGATGCCGTACCAATTGCAAAAGCCAGTGCGCCAAGCACTAAAATACCAATCGTCTCAACAGTTAAAAACTTATCTGCAGCAAGCTTTGAACCAACAGCTAAGCCTAAAAATATAGTTGTAACATTGATGATTTCGTTTTGAGCACTGTTACTTAATCTATCAACAACACCCGACTCTCGCATTAAGTTACCTAAACAAAACATACCTACAAGCGGTATAGCAGCCGGTAAAAACATAGCCGTTAAACTAAGCACCATAAGTGGAAAAATAATCTTTTCCTTTTTAGATACTTTGCGAAGCTCTGGCATTTTTATTTTACGTTCTTCTGGGGTTGTTAGTGCACGCATAATTGGCGGCTGAATAATTGGCACAAGTGCCATATATGAATACGCAGCTACTGCTATTGCGCCTAGTAAATCAGGTGCAAGTTTTGATGCTAAAAATATTGCTGTTGGCCCATCGGCACCACCTATAATGGCAATAGCCGATGCGTCCTGTAGAGTAAATTCAAAACCTGGCACATAGTTAAGTAATATAGCGCCAAACAATGTAGCAAAAATACCAAACTGTGCAGCCGCACCTAATAACAACATACGTGGGTTTGCAATAAGTGCGCTAAAGTCGGTCAGCGCCCCTACTCCCATAAATATCAACAGCGGAAAAATCCCCGTATCAATACCCACATAATAAACGTAGTACAAAAGCCCACCTGGGTCTGACAAACCTGCCACTGGTACATTTGTTAAAATTGCACCAAAACCAATAGGTAGTAATAATAGTGGTTCAAAGCCTTTAGCTATCGCTAAAAACAGTAATAAACACCCTACCGCAATCATTATTAACGATGGGATTGTAAAGTTAGCAATGCCTGTCGCATTCCAGAGGTTTAAAATACCTTCCATCCTCTATTTACTCCTAAGCTAATGCAATCATAGCGTCGCCGGTAGTTACAGCATCGCCTTCACTAACTAACACTTCAGCAATTGTTCCGGTATGCGTAGCGCGTATTTCAGTTTCCATTTTCATGGCTTCCATAATAATCACTACATCGCCTTCGTTAACAACTTGCCCAGCTTTTACCTTAATCTTAAAAATATTACCGGCTAGAGGCGCGTTAAGTGTTTCACCTGATGCAACCGAAGCAGATTGAGGAATGTGCTCAGAGTCTTTTAATGTTACTTCTTTAAGTTCACCACCTTGCGCTACGACTACGTCATAAACTTTACCATCTACTTTTACGCTGTATTGCTCAGCCTTCACTTTGTTATTATTTGAAACTGATTTAGAAGGTGCTTTACTGCTTTTATCTTCAACAGAAGGTACTGGCTCAAATGCATCTGGGTTGTTGCGGTTTTTAATAAACTTCAAACCAACTTGTGGGAATAATGCATAAGTTAATACGTCATCAATTTGATCATCAGCAAGTGTTAAACCTTGCTCTTGTGCTTCTTTTAATAACTCAGCTTCAAGCGTTGCAAGCTCAGGTGCAATGTTATCAGCAGGGCGACAAGTAATAACTTCCGCTCCATCAAGCACGCGCTCTTGTAGCTCTTTATTCATTGGTGCTGGTGTTAAGCCATATTCACCTTTTAATACGCCAGCAGTTTCTTTAGTAATTGTTTTATAACGCTCACCCGTTAGCACATTAAGTACCGCTTGAGTGCCAACAATTTGCGACGTTGGTGTTACTAAAGGTAAAAAGCCAAGATCTTCACGTACACGTGGGATCTCAAGTAAAACCTCATTAAGCTTATCGGCTGCGCCTTGCTCTTTAAGTTGGTTTTCCATGTTTGTAAGCATGCCACCAGGTACTTGAGCTAATAAAATGCGCCCATCAACCCCTTTTAAGCTACCTTCAAATGCCGCATATTTTTTACGTACATCTCTAAAGTAAGCAGCAATTTCTTCTAGGTGGTTTAAATCAAGCTCAGTATCACGCTCAGTCCCTTCAACTATCGATACAATAGTTTCAGTTGCGGAATGTCCATAAGTCATACTCATTGATGAAATAGCGGTATCGAGCATATCAATACCAGCATCAATTGCTTTTTGGTAAGTAGCAGTACTTAAACCTGTTGTAGCGTGGCACTGCATAGCAATTGGAATAGATACAGTTTCTTTAAGTGCTTTAATTAGTTTTTCAGCATCGTACGGCTTTAATAAACCCGCCATATCTTTAATACAAATTGAGTGACAACCCATATCTTCAAGCTGCTTTGCAAGAGTTAGCCACATATCAAGTGTATGAACTGGGCTAACTGTGTACGAAATAGTACCTTGAGCGTGAGCGCCTACTTTTACAGCCGCTTTAATAGCTGTTTCTAGGTTACGTACATCGTTCATTGCATCAAATATACGAAATACATCAACGCCATTTTTATGTGCACGTTCTACAAACTTTTCAACTACGTCATCAGCGTAATGGCGGTAACCTAATAAGTTTTGACCGCGTAATAGCATTTGCTGTTTAGTATTAGGCATCGCTTTTTTAAGTGCACGAATACGCTCCCAAGGATCTTCGCCTAAATAACGAATACACGAGTCAAATGTAGCACCGCCCCACGATTCAATAGACCAATAACCCGCATCGTCTAATTTGCTAGCAATCGGTAGCATATCGTCTAGGCGCATACGCGTTGCTAATAATGATTGGTGAGCATCGCGTAATACCAATTCTGTTAATTTTAATTTAGCCATGTGTTTGCCCCTTATTTATTATTTGATTTGTACTGAGCAATGGCAGCACTAATAGCAGCGATGTGCTCATTAGGCACACCTTGAGATTTAAAAGATGGTGATTTAACTGGTGTCGCCACGTCAGGTTCGCTAAAGCGCGTCACCAAATTAGACATAAGCGTTACTGCACCAATTAATATCGACAGAAATACAAACACCCCAACCATGCCAGTAAGCATTAAGTTACCAGCCGTTGTGAGTAGAGCACCTATATCCATTTTTCTCCCCCTTGAAACCCATATCGAAAATAAAAAATCGATTTAATTAAATATTTATTCACTGGATAATAACAAAACTAACCGCTTTGTCTACATCTTGTAAATTGGTAAAACCAATTAAACAATAAACAACATAACACTCAATTAATTTACATGCTATAACTCAGCAATCACGCGCTCTACAATACATACAAGAAATAACGACTATAGCTAATAGTTATATGGAATTTGTTAATTAACTATCAAGCTAAGTAAAAATAAACACTAATTCTTAATATAAAGTGCAAAGCCACACACCAATTGTTAATTGGTCTTACCAAAATAAGTTTATTTAGTGAACATTTAGCAGTTATTTGCAACAGTGTGAATAACTTACATAACAAAGCGTAAAAGTTACTAACCAACTAATAACTAGAACAACAGCGAAAAACCATAACCAATTGATATTTATACCAAATAAACTTTGGCATATAACTGGCATTAGTTATTATGAGCAAATTTGATAACCAAGGAGAAAACAATGTTACGCTGGACAATTACATTTTTAGTTATTGCTTTAATCGCTGCAGTGTTAGGTTTTGGTGGCATCGCAGGTGCCGCAGCTGGTATAGCAAAAATTATATTTTTTATCTTTTTAGTACTTTTAGTGATTTCATTAGTTTCAGGTGCACTACGTGGTAAATCACCCAGGTAGATAAAGCATTCAACTAACAAACACTAAAATTTAATTAATACTTACAAGGAATTACACTATGAACTCTACAACTTTAAAAGCAGCACTAATCGCAGTATTTGCAGGTTTTTTCATGATGGGTTGTGAAGACAACCATGCAGAAGATGCTGGCGAACGTATCGACGAAGCAGTAACTGATGTGCAAAACTCTGTTGAAGATGCATGTGAAAATGTTAAAGAAGGCGTGAACGCTGAAGAAACTAACTGTTAATTCTTCTTGTACCGCTAAAAAAAACGGCTTTCGAGCCGTTTTTTTGTGCCAGTAATAAAATCACTAACTATAAAGCTGCTCATTTAGCAGTTAGCTTGTTAAAATAAAAAAAACGATATTTAAAGCAAGGCAAAATGGCATTCACAACCACCTACACATTAGATAAACCCTACTTTTACGAGTGTTTTGATGAGTCACTCCCTTATAGTAAACGTGCAAAACCTAAATACTTTTTACTTGTGTTGCTAGTTGCGCTTGGTTTATTTGGCATTTATGTTTTAGACGATCATTACTTAGGATCGTTTATGATCATCTTAGCGGTACTCGAATGCGTCGCTTTTTACTATCGCAGACCATGGTGGGTAACCAGACAAATGCTCAGCAGAGCATCAGGCTCTGAGGTAACACTTACCTTTGATGAAGAAGGTATTAAATCTGCTAATCATTACAAAAGCTATAAATTAGAATGGCAAAATATAAGCGAAGTAATAGACACCCAGCAAGGTATTATTATTAAAAATAAAAGTGGTATGCAGTACATATCAAAACAAATACTTAATCCTGAAACACTCGCTTTTATAAACAAAAAAGCCACTCAGTGAGCTGTCTCTTATACACAAATCCCTGCTAAGAAATTAGCGGGGATTTTTTTGAACTAAATCTCAATGTCATGATCAGATCTTCAAATCTTGTTTGAGGGCACATTATGATTAACGAACATACTCA
>NZ_JACJEK010000010.1:0-173715 GCF_014164015.1 Pseudoalteromonas sp. SR41-1 | reverse complement strand
GAGTATGTTCGTTAATCATAATGTGCCCTCAAACAAGATTTGAAGATCTGATCATGACATTGAGATTTAGTTCAAAAAAATCCCCGCTAATTTCTTAGCAGGGATTTGTGTATAAGAGACAGCTGAAAAGTGCCTTTTTAGTTCGCTCAATTAATTTTTAACTACAGCGCGTTAAATACGTCGTCTGTTTTAGCTGCGCAAATAAAATCGTTTTTGTGTAGGCCTTTAATTGAATGGCTCCACCATGTAACCGTTACTTTGCCCCACTCGGTTAATAAACCTGGGTGATGGCCTTCGTCTTCTGCCATGTCGCCTACTTTGTTAGTAAACGCGATAGCTTGCTTAAAGTTTTTAAATTTATAAACACGCTCAAGCTGCATAATGCCGTCGCGTACTTCTGGTACCCAGTCTGGGATTTTAGTAATTAATTGTGCTAACTCTTCGTCAGATACTTTTGGCGCATCTACGTGACAGGCTTCGCATTTTTGTGCACTTAATGAAGACATTCTAAATCCTTACTTTTAGCTTTTTTAGCATTAATGTTTAACTGGCTAATTTTTCTTTTGGTGGAAATTTTGGGTCGTGCAAGCCAAGCTCTTTAGCTCGCTCAACCAAAGTCATAATATCCATTTGCGATATATCAAACAGATCATGAATCGAATTTATGGTGTAGTACTGTGGCTGCATAATATCAATACGGTACGGCGTACGCAGTACATCAAGCACATTCATTGGGCTGATTTCTGGCGTGTTTGAGTATACGTACTGAGTTTCACCTGGGCTTGATAAAATACCGCCGCCGTAAATACGCAGGCCGTCTTCGGTTTGCATTAAACCAAATTCAACTGTAAACCAGTATATACGCGCAAGGTATACACGGTCCTTTTTCTGCGCTGCGTAACCTAATTGTCCGTACTTGTGCGTAAACTCGGCAAAGTCAGGGTTAGTTAGCATGGCGCAATGGCCAAATATTTCATGAAAAATATCTGGCTCTTGTAGGTAGTCAAATTCTTCGCGGCTACGAATAAATGTAGCTACCGGAAACTGCTTGTTTGCCAATAATCTAAAAAACTCATCAAAGTCGATAAGCGCAGGTACTGGTGCAACTTGCCAACCGGTAGTGGCCAGTAACACTTCGTTTAGTTCGCTTAACTGCGGAATACGGTCGTGCGGCAGGTTAATCTTTTTTAACCCTTGCATGTACTCGTTGCAGGCTTTGCCTTCAATGCATGCAAGTTGGCGCGCTACAAGCTCAGACCAAATTTTATTTTCTTCATCACTCCAGTGTATAACACTATTTTCGTCTGGTGTTTTGGATGTGTATTTACTTGCTTTAGCCATAAGTACCTTCTTGGGTGTGAGCCCTAAATCGGTGTCAGTGTGATACTCAAACCTAATGAATATCGAATGACCCCATACTATGCAAAAGTGAAGAAAAGTTTAATAGATAGGCTAATATCAGTATTTAGCGCGATCACTTACATTGTAAAGTTAAAATTACAGCTATGGCACATTAAAAATACAGCCTTTTAAATAAAGGTCTGTAGCTTGTTTTTATGTGTATACAATTAAATACACCTAACCAATTTTAGTAAAAGCTTGGTCTAAATCACTAATAATGTCGTTAACATCTTCAAGCCCAACCGAGAGCCTGATCAGCCCATCACTTATTCCAGCGGCGGCTCGCTCCTCTGGCGTATAAGGCGAGTGAGTCATAGATGCAGGATGCTGAATTAGTGTTTCAGCGTCGCCGAGGCTTACTGCAAGTGTACAAAGTTTCATACTATCAATAAATTGAGCGCCATCTTGTAGCGTGCCTTTTATTTCAAACGCAATAACACCACCAGCGGCTTTCATTTGATTACCAATAAACTTATAACCTGGGTGCGATTTAAGCCCCGGGTAATATACGGTGCTTACTTGTGGGTGAGCCTCTAGATATTGCGCTATTGTTTGTGCGCTTTGACAATGGCGCTCTATTCTAATAGCGAGTGTTTTTAGGCCTCGATTAATTAGCCATGCATCGTGTGGGCTTATGGTTGCACCAATATCTTTTAGTACGGTCATTTTAATGTGTGTTATGTGCTCAAACGATCCACATACAATACCGGCAACTACATCTCCGTGGCCGTTTAAGTACTTGGTCGCACTGTGCATTATAATGTCGATACCGTATTTTTTAGGCGATTGCAGTAGCGGCGTTAAAAAGGTGTTGTCGACCACACTAATTAAGTTGTGCTCTTTAGCAACTGCGCCAATAAGTGCCAAATCAATAACCGCCATAGTGGGATTAATTGGCGTTTCTACAAATATCATTTTTGAATTAGGTTTGATGGCAGCGCGTAGTTCGTCCTCGTTGGTCATATCAACAAAAGTGACTTCGATTCCCCAGCGCGGCAACATATGCGAGAAAAACGCAAAGGTACAACCATACAAAGCACTTGAGGCAACAAGGTGATCTCCTTGCGACAAAAAGCTCAGTACTGAGGCAGATACAGCCCCCATACCTGTTGCGGTTGCAGCTGCTGCTTCACAACTCTCTAGTTGAGCAACTTTTTGTTCAAGCTCTGTGGTTGTGGGGTTTCCTAAACGCGTATAAATATAGCCAGGTTCGTCGCCTGCAAAACGCGCAGCACCTTGTGCGGCATTTTCAAAATGAAAGGTCGAGGTTTGATACAAAGGAGAAGTAAGTGCGCCGTGCGGGTCATTTGCTTTTTGTGGTCCGTGAATACACTGGGTGTTTATATGATGCTTGCTCATTGTAGGCTCATTTTTTTGATTATTATGTTTTTGCGATTCAACAATCAAAACGTATGCGCTTACAAACAGCAAGCATGCCGGATGCTCAGATGGCTATTTGTGTAAAAACCGTGCAGCGCACGTTTGTACACAAATATTGCCACTGCTAATCTAGTGTGTTGGTTCCGCCTTTTTACGGCTCATAATTTTACCTGCGATGCTTTGCACAGTGCCTTTTAACAAGCTGCGCTTGTTTTCAAGCCGTGGTAATGGGCGACTAAGCTCCATTGCTTTGTAACCAATACGCGCTGTAAAAATACCGGCGCTGACCCCTTGCGCTGCCCGCCCCGAAAGCTTACCTAAAAGCTCAGCACTTAGTGCAGTTGCAGCAAGGTCAGATACAAGCTCAGCACTGCCTACAAACATAACTTGTTTTATCAACATACGGTAAAGCTTAATGCGGCTCGCGTAGCCAAAACCAATGCCGTAAATTTTACCAATTTGTTCTATTAACTTAGTACCGCGCCAAAGCACAGCCATCATATCCACCAGCGCAAGTGGGCTTAGGGCAACTAGCAGTGCAGATTCAGTCGCAAAACGATTTATAAGCTTTTTAGCTTTGGTGTCTTGGGTTATTAATAAACTGTTGGCGTACAGCGTCATTATTTCTTTGTCGCTGTGATGCATCGCTACTTGGTTTTTAAAGGTTTCAAAGTTATCAAGCTCTTGGTGTTTGTTAAGCTTTTCGAGCCAAGGTAATGCACCGCCTACTTGCTCGCTGTTTAAAAGCCTATCGGCTTCAACTCGGTGCAGTTGGTTACGCTTTAAACTGCGCAGCATTCGGTACTCTCGCCACAATAAGCGCCCTATTAGCAGCACGCCACTTATAACCGCAGTTAAATAAACGCTGCCTAAAATAATTGACTGCTCGAAAGCAAATACTAACGAGTACGCAAATTCTAAAAGCACCAGCACTATAAAACTAATAGCAAAAACACCTTTAAGTGTTTGCCACTTTGACTTTTTGTATACAGGTTCTAGAGCTATTTCTGGCTCTAGTGCTTCATCTTCAAGTTCTTCGTAATCACTTTGTCCGTGCTGAATAATTTTTGCAGGTTCTAAAACGGGTTCGTTTTGCTCAATGCTTTGCGTATCTATACGACGCCCTGCTTGAAATGGTTGGTTTGACTCACTCATGTTAATTTGTCTCCTAGCAGGTACTGCATGACATGATCTAATCGAATATGTTTTAGTTGTTTATCGGGGCTCGGCATTGGAGAGAACGATAAAAACTCAAATCCCTGTGCTGGCCACTCATTTTTATTAAGCATCCGCGAGGGTGGTTGCGGCGGTAGATACGTAAGCCAATCAGGCTCGTGTAATGGTTTACCGTAAATGCAGTCAAGCGTTTGGCCTTTGTCGGTAATTTGGCGCGGTTGCGTTGCTGTAATTGACGACATGGCCATGGTTTCTATTTTTACACCATCAAACTTTAAATGATTGCTTTGCTCATGCACGAGCGAATCAAGTAGCAGTGCTAAATCTTTATGGTGCTTAGCACTTATGTGATCTGATTTATTAGCTGCAAATAATATTTTGTCTATGTTGGGCTTAAATAAACGTTTAAAAAAGCCCGACTCGCCATAGTTAAAATGTGCGAGTAATTGGTTTATTACACTGCTTTGCTCTTGGAGTGTTTCGTGCCCTTCGTTTAACGCACTAAGTACATCTACAAGTACGATTTGGCGATCAAAGTGCCTAAAATGCTCATTATAAAATGGTTTTACGACTTCTTTTATATAGGCGTTAAAACGCTTAATTAAATGCGCTAAATTAGAACCCGCAACGACATCGTCACTATTTACTTCGCCCGATACCGGAAAAAACAATAACAATGGCGCGCCTTGTAGGTCGCCAGGCATAAGCATGCGCCCAGGTTGCAACATGGCAAGTTTGGTGTCTTTTTTAAGCCCGACTAACATGCTTTGATAAAGCTGAGCAATATGAGCAAGTGCGTTTTCATCAACGGGAGCGTTTAAGTCAAGTTGCTCAACGGCCATTAAAAAATCACTTGATGTGTTTACGCGCGAAGGCTGAGTTAATAACGGATATTGCTGCTCGCACCATTGAGAATAGCTTTGCTCAAGCATAGGTAAATCAAGGAGCCATTCACCCGGGTAGTCAATAATATCTAAATAAAGCGTTGATTGCGGCGAAAAGTGGCCGCGCAGCCCTGCGTTGCTTTGATACTTTATTGCCAAGCGCAGCGTATTAATCCGCTCAGTTGATGCAGGCCATGTAGGCACCCCATCGCTGGGTAATAAAGCATTGAGTGCTCGAGGGTAATTAAACGTAGGGACTTTTAACGCCTCTTGCGGCACAACTTTAGTGGCCACATGGCGGTGCTCGCGCATTACATCAAAAAAAGGTAAGCTTTTATCGTCCGCTTGGGTTGTTAAGTGTTTAACAAGCGCGGTAATAAAGGCAGTTTTACCACTACCACTTAGGCCAGTTACGGCAAGTTTTACGTGTTGGTCTAAACTGCGATGAAGGGCTTTTTGTGCTTTGCCTTTAATACTTTTAAAGGTCTTTTTTGCAAATGATTGGCTCATAAAGTGTCTTGCACCTAATTTGCCGTAATTTATCACGTTGCAAATAAGGTGCTATTAAATCCTTTAAAGTTTGTTAATTTCACGGCTCACCGTAAACTCGCTTGAAGTTACATGGCGCTCCATATCTTGAAGGCGAGTATCTACACGCGTTAAACGCTCTTTTAAATCTTGCAATGCGCGGCGCGGCGGCTCGCCTTTTTGCCATACTTTAAATTTTACTTCTAGCGGATCATCAGTTTTAGTTGAGCTTTTTGTTTGCGCTGTTGCGGGCTCTTTTTTATCTAAAATGAACCAGGCTGCAATATACGCTACCACAAATAATGGGCCACCCGTTAGCAGTACCGCACTAACAAATATAATGCGAACTAACCATAACTCCATATTAAAGTAGTCACTTAATCCCGCACACACACCGGCTATTTTACCGCGTTGTGGGTCTCTTAATAATTCGCGTTTGGCACTCATACTTTGCGTCTCCATTGTGGTGACTCTTGATCAAGCAATGCTTCAAGTGTTTCTAATCGATCAGCCATTTTTTCAGCTTTGTGTGCAAGCTCAAGTAATTGGCGATGTTCGTGCTCACTTAAACCTTGGCTTACTTGTTTCTTGCTACGGTAGTGCAAAATTAGCCACAGCGGAGCAACAAAAATCATAAACAAGATAAATGGTGCAACTAATATCTCTGGATCAAACATAATCCTCTCCTGACAATCCGTTTTGATGTTTTTAAGCTGGGGCACATGGGCCCCATATATTTTTATATGTAATTATTTATCAGCTAACTTCTTTTTAAGTTCGGCTAGCTCATCATCTATCTTTTCATTTTTTTGTAGATTAGCAATTTCATCCGCTAACGTCTTTTTACCTAAATCGTACGACTCAATTTGAGATTCTAGTCCATCAATTTTGGTTTCGTAACGTTCAAAGCGGTTAAGTGCTTCTTCTACTTTTGAGCTATCAAATGTCTTTTTCACTTCAAGGCGCGACTCAGCCGAACGTTGGCGAAGTATAATCGCTTTTTGACGAGATTTAGCATCTGCTAGCTTTTCTTGTAGCGTCGTTACTTCTTGCTGTAATTTCTCAATATGAGACTCTACATGTTCAAGCTCACTCGCTACTGAAGCAACTGCATCTGCCGACTTTTGCTTTTCAAGTAAGGCTGAACGCGCTAAATCGTCGCGGTCTTTACTTAAAGCCAGTTCGGCTTTATCTTGCCAATCACTTACCTGCGCTTTAAGTGTATCTAAGCGGCGTACAATTTCTTTTTTCTCAGCCAATGTTTTAGCTGATGTAGAACGTACTTCAACAAGCGTATCTTCCATTTCTTGAATAATCAGACGAACCATTTTTTCTGGGTCTTCTGCTTTATCTAAAATGGCGTTGATATTAGAATTAACAATATCTGCAAAACGTGAAAAAATTCCCATAACATTTACCTCTGTAATTAAAACTTAGTTAGTCTGCTATAACTAGTATCAATATGCTTGCCAACTTTTTAAAAGTTAAAATACACTTTATTTTCATTACGTTAAACTAAATATACAAATTTCTTTAGTTATCCCTAATTATGAAATACACTAACTGTTAGTAAAAATGACCAAGAGTTAGGAAATATGAGCCAATATCGCCAACAGGATAATTTACTCGGCCAATCAGATAGCTTTCTGTCTGTATTAGATCAGGTATCGCAACTGGCTAATTTAGATAAACCGGTACTTATTATTGGTGAACGCGGCACAGGTAAAGAGCTAATAGCAGCACGCTTACACTTTTTATCAAAACGCTGGGATCAAAACTACGTAAAGCTTAACTGTGCAGCGCTTAACGAAAACCTACTCGAAAGTGAGTTATTTGGCCACGAAAGCGGTGCTTTTACGGGGGCAAGTAAACGTCACGAAGGTCGTTTTGAACGCGCTAACAGCGGCACACTGTTTTTAGATGAATTAGCTAATACCTCAGCTATGGTACAAGAAAAACTGCTGCGCGTTATAGAATACGGTGAGTTTGAACGTGTTGGCGGCAAACAAACTGTAAAAGTAGATACCCGCTTAGTGTGTGCGACAAACGAAGATCTTCCTTATTTGGCCGAGCAAGGTGAATTTAGAAGTGATTTACTCGATCGCCTTGCCTTTGATGTAATTACCCTACCACCACTGCGCGAACGCCAAGACGACATTATGCTTCTTGCTGAGCAGTTTGCGATGAATATGGCGCGCGATTTAGAGTGGGAACTGTTCAGCGGCTTTACCCGAAGCGCAACAGAAACACTGCTTAGTTATGACTGGCCTGGTAATATTCGTGAACTTAAAAATGTGGTTGAACGCAGTTTGTATCGCCACGGTAGTGAACATATTCCCGTTCACCAGATTATTTTAGACCCATTCGATAGCCCATTTAGACCAAAAGCGCGTATTAAAGCACCTATAGCAGCTCAAACGGTTAATGCAGAGCCTATTGTTGTTGCGCCGCCGATTACTCAAACAAGCAATGATTCAGCCGTTAATATTCAATTTCCGTGCAGCTTAAAAGAGCGTTCAAACGACTTTGAAATAAACATGATTAATAAAGCACTCGAACATAGCCAATTTAATCAAAAGAAAACTGCAGAAGTACTTGGTTTAACGTATCATCAATTACGTGGTTATCTTAAAAAATACAACTTATTGGATCAACAATAGTCAGAGGTTATGCGGGTGCATAAATTATTACTTGTTTTGCTTACCACCACTTTAGTTGGTTGCCTTGATAGCAAAGAAGAAATCATAGAAGAAAAAAACCAAGGCTTAGTTTATTGCGCTGAAGCTAACCCTGTGTCGTTTAATCCGCAAGTCACGACCACCGGTTCAACTATTGATATAATTGCTAACCAATTATACGACCGCTTAATTAGCATTGACCCTGTTACGGCAGAGTTTCAAAGTGAGCTGGCGACCGATTGGAAAATTAGCAAAGATGGTAAATCGATTACCTTTACCTTGCGTAAAGATGTAAAATTTCATACAACTTCTTATTTTACCCCATCGCGAGACTTTAACGCCGACGACGTTATATTCACCTTTAGCCGATTATTCGATGTCTATAATCCATATCACTTTGTGGGCGATGCTGATTACCCGTATTTTCAAAGTGTAGGAATTGATCAACTTATTCGCAAAATTGTGCGCGTGTCTGACTACCAAGTCCGTTTTGAATTGTTTAATCCTGAAAGTAGTTTTTTAGCTAATATGGCTACCGACTTTGCCGTAGTGCTTTCAGAAGAATACTCCATGAAACTTAAGAAAAATAATCAAAAAAACTTATTTGATCAGTACCCTATTGGCACCGGCCCGTATATTTATAAAGAATACCGCCGAGATCATCTTGTGCGCTTTTACCGTAACCCACTTTATTGGAAGCATGACGTTGCACTTGAGCAATTGGTTTACGATATAACCCCTAACGGCACTACGCGCATAGCAAAAATGCTGACTAAAGAGTGCGATGTAACGGCTCATCCAAGTAGTGCACAATTGAGCATTTTAGCGCAACGTGATGATATAAACGTCGAAAAAGAAACAAACTTAAACATAGGTTATTGGGCATTTAATACAGAGCGTGCTCCGTTTGACGACTTACGCGTACGCCAAGCGCTTGCGCACGCAATAGATGTAGATAAAATAATGCAGGCGGTTTATTACGGTAACGGTACTCGCGCACAATCTATTTTGCCGCCAACCTCTTGGGCATTTGAGCCACAAGAAGATATACCTACGTTTGATCCAGAACTTGCTAAAAAATTACTTATTGAAGCAGGGTTGCCTAATGGCTTTGATATGACGATATGGGCTATGCCTGTGAGTCGTATTTATAATCCCAACGCACGTAAAATGGCTGAGCTTATGCAAAGTGATTTACGCAAAGTAGGCGTTAACGTCAGTATTGTAGAATATGAGTGGAATACGTTTATTCAACGTATTGGCGAGCATAGGCACGACAGTGTATTACTTGGTTGGGCCGCAGATACACCCGACCCTGATAACTTTTTTAGCCCGCTGCTGAGTTGCACCGCTACTTTTAGTGGCAAAAACCCTGCAAACTGGTGTAATCCCCAATTTGATTTATTGCTTACTAAAGCACTAGACACCACTGATTTAAACAAACGTAAAAAATACTACGAAGATGCACAAAGCTTAATTATTAAAGAGTTGCCGTTATTACCAATTGCTCATGGCTTGCGCTTTCAAGCAAGTAGCGCTGATGTGGAAGGCATAACACTTGGCCCGTTTGGTGCTATTTCGCTTGCTAATGCGAGGAAAAAATAATGATCTTAGATTATATTTTACGTCGCCTTGGTTTGTTCTTTTTTATGATACTAATGCTCAGCGTATTTACGTTTTCACTGGCGTATTTATTTCCCGGTGATCCGCTAAGTAATTTAAGTGGCATACCAAGTGGTAACTTTGCACAGCATAGTGAGCTTGAGGATAAATATTTATACAACAGCAATTACTTTATGCAATACATTGCCTTTTTAGGGAGAATATTTCAAGGCGATTGGGGGCTTTCATTTGCCTCTGGTAACAGCGTGTTTAGCCATATTATTGACTTACTACCGGCTACTTTAGAGCTAAGCGTATATGCATTAATTGTATCGGTTGTTATTGGTGTACCTACTGGCATTTTAGGCTCTGGCTATCATAAACGCTGGCCCGACAAACTTATAAACTCTGTCACTATGGTAGGTTATTCAATGCCTGTGTTTTGGCTCGCATTGTTGTTAATAATGGTTTTTTCATTAAAGCTTGGCTGGTTTCCTATGTCGGGCAGAATGGGCCTCCTTTACGAAATACCCGCCAGTACAGGGTTTATATTAATTGATATTGCTCTAGCTGGATTTCCATATAAAGGGATGGCCTTTGTTGATGCGCTGCGTCATTTAACACTCCCTACTATTGTATTGGCCATGTATCCAACCACGGTATTAGTGCGCTTTACTCGCGAGTCTATGCTTAAGGTAATGGATCAAAACTTTATTAAAACAGCTAGGGCAAAAGGCCTTAACCGCCGTCAACTTATCATGCACCATGCACTGCGTAATGCTCTACTACCGGTAATTAAGCAAATTGGTTTGCAATTTAGTACGCTAATAACACTTGCGATGATTACTGAAGTTATTTTTTCTTGGCCGGGTATTGGCCGATGGTTAATCGATAGTATTTATCAGCGCGACTTTCCTGCAATTCAAGGCGGATTAATGGCGGTGTCTTTATTTGTTATTTTAGCCTCTATTACAGCTGAGCTTACTTACACTTTATTCGATCCACTCTCGCGGAATCAGGCCCATGGCAAAGTTTAATTTATTTTCTGAAGAGTCGAATAAATCGCCACTTGCGCGATTTTGGCGCAAATTTAAAAACAATCACCCAGCTTTGGTTGGTTTATGGATATTTATGGCGTTTGCATTATTGGCCGCCACTGCTCCTTTTTTAGCGCCCTATGGCGTAAACCAACAGCATAGTGATGCATTACTCATACCGCCCTCATGGCGAGAAATGGGCGATGTACGCTTTATTTTAGGCACCGATGATTTAGGCCGTGATGTACTCTCGCGCTTAATGAATGGTGCAACATATACGTTTGGACTTTCTGTTGTAGCTGCCCTAATCACGACCCTGTTTGGTGTATTAGTGGGGACTTTTGCAGGGATTAGTAAAGGGTTGCGTTCAAGCTTTTTAAATCATTTACTTGATATAACACTTTCTATTCCTTCTTTGTTATTGGCCATAATAATAATCGCCATACTCGGTCCTGGTTTAATGAATACCGTATGGGCAATTATTTTAGCGTTACTACCGCAATTTATTCACTCGGTGCGCAACCTAATTGTTGATGAATTAAGTAAAGATTACATTACTGCGTTTAGACTCGATGGCGCATCTAATTGGCATATAATATCGCGCGGTATTTTCCCTAATATTTATGAGCATATTGTGGTTATATTCACGATGGCGCTTTCTACTGCGATATTAGATATTTCAGCACTGGGATTTTTAAAATTAGGGGCTCAGCCACCAACGACCGAATGGGGCGCAATATTAGCCGAAAATCTAGGCCTTATTTATTTAGCGCCGTGGACTGTAGCGCTACCTGGTGTACTGTTATTTTTAGCCGTGTTATCTACTAATTTAGTAGGCGATGGCCTGCGACAAGTGCTAAAAGCACGTAAGGCTGATTAAATGCAATTACTCGATGTTCGTAACTTAACAATTGAACTACGTACCTCTGAAACTGTAATTAGAGCTGTAGACAGAGTGAGCTTTAGCTTAAAAGAAGGTGAAGTACATGCGCTTGTGGGCGAGTCTGGCTCTGGCAAAAGCTTAATAGCAAAAGCGATTATTGGTGTATTAAACGAGCGCTGGGATATTACTGCCGACCGTATTCATTGGCGCGGCGTAGACTTAATGCGTTTAAGCCCAGAGAAACGCCGTAAAATAGTAAGCCAAGATATAGCGATGATCTATCAAGACCCAAGTCGCTGCCTTGACCCAACCGCTAAAATATTTGACCAAATTGCCGAAACACTCCCAGAGGTCGCAACTAAAGGTTTCTTTTTAAAACGCAACCGAGAGAGAAAAGACAGAGTAAAAGCGCTTATTCATAAGGTGGGTATTAAAAACCACGAAGCGGTACTAAGTAGTTACCCTCATGAGCTCTCTGAAGGCGTATGTCAAAAAGTAATGATTGCGATGGCCATTGCTCGCACGCCTAAACTTTTAATCGCTGATGAGCCCACTACAGCGCTTGAGAGCACAACTCGCGCACAAGTATTTAGGTTACTAAAAAGCTTAAATCAACTTAAAAACATGTCTATTTTGATGATCTCTCATGAACTGGAAGAGATTGCACATTGGTCACATGGCATTCATGTTTTATATTGCGGGCAAATGGTTGAAGCAGGCCCAACCCATGAAATATTTAAACAGCCTCGCCATCCATACACGCAAGCATTACTAAAAAGCTTGCCAGACTACGAGCAAGGCTTAGCACATAAAGAACCTTTTTATGCGCTTAAAGGGACTATCCCTACCCTGCAACATTTGCCCATTGGCTGTCGCCTTGGACCGCGTTGCCCACAAGCACAAAAAGCCTGTGTGGTTACACCAGCCCTAACTAAGCATCATGGTCATAGTTATGCGTGTCACTTCCCGTTAATTAAGGACATGAAGTAATGCAACCACTGTTAAAAGTACAAGCACTTTGTAAAACCTTTAATGTGCGAGCTGGGCTTTTTTCACGTAAAAAGTTTGAAGTCCTTAAAAACATTTCATTTTGCGTAGGTAAAGGTGAAAGCATTGCCATAATAGGCGAAACAGGCGCAGGTAAAAGTACGTTGGCAAAACTACTTTCAGGAGCTGATAGCGCTGATAGCGGGCAAATTTTGCTCGAGAATAATATTATCGAAGATAATGGCGTACGCGATAATCAATGTCGCCATATTCGTATGATTTTTCAAGATTCAGCTGCATCGCTCAACCCGGGCTTAACCATTGGCGAAATGCTTGATGATTGCCTGCAATATAATACTGAACTTGATGCTAGTGAACGCACTGAAAAGATTGATGCAACGCTTTCTAAGGTGGGTTTGTTAATTGATCATAAACACTACTACCCGCATATGTTTAGTGTGGGGCAGCTACAGCGTGTAGCGTTTTCTCGTGCATTAATTTTAGATCCTAAGGTGATTGTACTTGATGAAGCTGTTTCATCTTTAGATCCCTCCATACGGGCGCAAATAGTAAACTTGTTACTTAAGCTGCAGCGCGATACAGGCCTTACGTATGTGATGATCACTCATCATTTAAGTTTAGTACGTCACATTAGTGATTTTGTAGTTGTACTTGATAAAGGCGAAGTGGTTGAATACGGTCCTACTGAAGATGTTTTTCAAAACCCTCAATCAAAAGTAACGCAGCGTTTATTAAGCTGCTAAAGCAGATTATAAATACCTAACTTTTTTGTAAGGTAACCGTATTTAACTAGGTCTTCTTGTTAATTGTATTTAATTAACAAGAGATCTCATGCTTAAACAAAAGTTACTACTTAGCCTTTCCCCATTACTCCTTCTATCAGCCTCAGCTATTGCTGATACAAATTGGGTTGGTGGCGTTGATCATTTAGGTTTAACCGTATCAAACTTAGATGCATCCAAAGCATTTTTTTACTGATGTACTTGGCTTTAAAACGCTAGGGAATGACCCAGCCTATCCTGCTTATTTTTTATCAAACAATAAAATAACCATTACATTATGGCGCGTGAAAAACGATGCAAAACGTGTGGAGTTTAATCGAGCAGAAAATGTGGGCTTACACCATTTAGCACTCAGTGTTGAAAGTATCAAAAAGTTAAGCGAGCTACATGAACACTTAAAAATGCAAAATAATATTATTATAGAGTTTGCACCCGAAAACTTAGGTAGCGGCCCAACCCAACATATGATGATAAGAGAGCCTAGCGGCAATCGGATTGAGTTTATTGCCAGAGGTAATTAAAAGACAATAAAAAAGGCGCTTTAAAAGCGCCATTCTTTATGAGCTAAAATTAATTACTCAACAGTTTGTGTAGCCGTTGGTAAGTTAAGCTCAGCATTGGCTTTAAGCGCTTCAATAAATACCATGTAGTTTTTATTAGCTTGCGCCATAGTAATGCTTTGTTTTGCTTGAGGGTCAATATTAGCTGCAACTTGTGCATCTGTTACCGACTTAAGCGCAACAATTGCTGCATCACCATTATTTAAATTAACAAGCTCAACTATCGCAGAGTCTGCTGGGTGAGCCATTTTGAATGCTTGAGTCACAATAGCAGGTGAAACAGTATAGCTTTGACGTGTTAACTGCGCTTCTTGACGAACAGTTAAGCTTTGCTCACTCGCTACATCATTTAAGCTCTTACCTGCTTGTACTTCTGCAAATAAGCTACGTGCCTTTTCTTTAGCAAGCTCTGATGATTTTTCATTAACTAAACGCGCTTTAATTTGCTCGCTTACTTCATCCAGCGGTTTAGTAGCAGCAGCTTTATGCTCGTTAATACGAACAATGATTGCATGCTCATCGCCAAGCTCAATAACTTCAGAATTTACTTTATCTTCAAGTAAATCAACTGATGTTAATGCTGTAACAACTGCAGGGCTGTTTAACGGCTCTGGTAGAGCATTAAGTGCTAAAAGAGGTGTAGATTTAACTTCCACTTCAGCAACTTCTGCAGCATCATCTAAGCGGTCTGAAATTTCAAATGCAAGTGCACCCATTTCAGTTTGCTTTTCGTAAAATGCATCTATTTTTTCAGCTTGTTCTAATTCAGCACGTAAGTCAGCTTTAACATCGTCATACGCTTTAACTTGTTGTGGTTGAATGTCAGTAAGTTTAATTATGTGATAACCAAACTCAGAAGTAACAACGTCAGAAATATCACCTTTATTTTCAAGCGCGAAAGCCGCGTCTTCAAATGCAGGGTCCATTACATCACGCTCAATCCACTCAAGATCGCCGCCCATTTCGCCACTAACGATATCGTCAGACGATGATTGTGCTAACTCAGCAAAGTCTGCACCTTGCTCTAGCTGTGCATGAAGAGCATTGGCTTTTTCTTTTGCTGCATCATCGTCTTCACTGTTATCAATTAAGATATGTGATACGCGACGCTTTTCTGGCTCAACGTATTGTGCTTTGTTTTGCTCATAATACGCTTTAACGTCATCCTCGGTTACCGATTCAACATTGATATCTGCTGCTTTAAGCTCAATGTAACTTACTGAGATAAGCTCTGGAGATAAAAATTGAGATGCGTTTAAGTCGTAGTAATCAGATACTTCTTGATCTGATACTTCAACATTCGCGGCAAGTGCCTCTTTGTTTACAACTACGTAATCAATACTACGAGTTTGCTGCTGAAGAGCAATTGCGCTTTTCAGCTCGCTCTCTAGAGCAAAGTCTGTACCTGCAACAGCAGATACTACCTGGCTGCGTGTCATATCTTTACGTAAATATTCACGAAAAGCATCTGGTTGAAAATTCATTTGACGAATTACTTGTAGGTAACGGTCGTTATTAAATTTTTCACCAATTTGAAAGTACGGTAATTCTAAAATTGTTTTACGTACACTTTCGTCGCTTACGCGAAGGCCTAAATCAGCCGCTAGCTGTGATTGCAATTCTTGTTGTACTAAGCGGTCAACTACACCTTGACGAATTTGTGCCATGTAATTTGGATCAGCTGCAATTTGTGTAAAGTATTCACCAAATTGTTGCTCTAAACGGCTACGTTCATTTTGGTAAGCACGGTTAAAATCGGTTTGACTAATTTTAATTCCATTTACTTCAGCAACGGGTTGTTCTGTGGTTTGACCTAAGTAACTACCGATCCCTGCTAAGGCAAAAGATAAAATCACCGCGCCTAAAATTATTTTGGCTACAGGTCCTTGCGAACCTTCTCTGATTTTCTCAAGCATTTGTTTATCTCTTTTTGATCAAGGTATTTTACCTTGTCACATGTAAAAAAAGCGTATCTTACCAGATACGCTTTTTCACTTGAAGTAACTGGCGGAAAAGTTACTTAACTCATCTGTTGTGGTGAATCAGTAACTTTACACTCGCCATAACTAATGTGTTTAAAACAGTGATTAGTTTACTGCGTCTTTAAGCGCTTTACCGGCTTTGAAAGCTGGAATAGTTGCAGCAGCAATTTGGATAGTTTCACCAGTTTGCGGGTTACGGCCTGAACGTGCAGCACGTTCACGTACTGAGAAAGTACCAAAACCTACAAGTGCAACTGAGTCGCCATCTTTTAGCGCGCCAGATACAGATTCGATGAATGAATCTAGTGCACGACCTGCAGCCGCTTTAGAAATGTCAGCATCAGCTGCGATTTGATCGATTAATTGAGATTTATTCACAATATCATCCTCTTTCATTGTTATTATCAAGAGCGATGGTTTTTTAAACTAACATCACTTTTTTGAAAATTTTAGAGCAAACTTTTAATGCCCACATGATTATATTTTTCTTAAGCCTAGGCCCCGTAAGGGCTAGGCTTGAAAACCAGTGCTTAACTTATCATACCGTTTAGATTTGAAAAGCCCTAAAAAGCACTTTTTTTATGTTTTTTCTTGGTTTTTAGGTGTTTCGACCGAAAAACTCTCAACAGGATGCACTAAAGCAAGCTTTAACACCTCGTCAATCCAAGTAACTGGGTGAATATCAAGACCTGCCAGCACGTTGTCTGGTATCTCTTTTAAGTCACGTTCGTTAATTTTTGGAATGATCACTGTTTTAATTCCACCACGATGCGCCGCTAATAACTTCTCTTTTAAACCACCAATAGGAAGTACTTCACCGCGTAGCGTAATTTCACCAGTCATAGCAACATCTGCTCGTACAGGATTACCCGTTAAGCTAGATACAAGACCCGTTACCATTGCTGCGCCCGCACTAGGACCATCTTTTGGTGTTGCGCCTTCAGGTACGTGTACGTGAATATCACGCTTTTCGTAAAAATCGCTGTTAATACGGAAAGTATCTGCTCGATTACGCACAACCGTCATTGCCGCTTGAATCGACTCTTGCATTACATCGCCAAGAGAACCGGTGTAACTTAACTTGCCTTTACCTGGCACTGCCGCACATTCAATTGTTAGCAAATCACCGCCAACTTCTGTCCATGCTAAGCCTGTAACTTGACCAATACGGTCGCCATCTTCAGCTTTGCCATAGTCAAAGCGCTGCACACCTAAAAACTCTTCTAGGTTATCTTGATTGATGGTCACTATTTTAGTGTCTTTTTCAAGTAAGATATTTTTAACGGCTTTACGGCATAGTTTCGAAATTTCGCGCTCTAAGTTACGTACACCCGCTTCACGTGTGTAATAACGAATAATGCCAATAATTGCGCTGTCTTCGATAACTATTTCAGACTCTTTTAAACCGTTACGTTTAACTTGTTTAGTAATTAAGTGCTCTTTTGCAATGTTTAGCTTTTCATCTTCGGTGTAACCCGACAAGCGAATAACTTCCATACGATCTAATAATGGACCAGGAATGTTAAAGCTGTTTGATGTTGCTACAAACATAACGTCAGATAAATCGTAATCGACTTCAAGATAGTGATCGGCAAAATGACTGTTTTGTTCCGGATCAAGCACCTCTAACAATGCTGATGCTGGGTCGCCGCGCATGTCCGATGACATTTTATCGATTTCATCTAATAAGAATAATGGGTTTTTAACGCCCACTTTTGTCATGTTTTGAATTAGCTTACCTGGCATTGAACCTATGTATGTACGACGATGACCGCGAATCTCAGCTTCATCACGTACGCCGCCAAGCGCCATACGAACATACTTACGACCAGTCGAACGTGCAATAGATTGCCCAAGTGATGTTTTACCAACACCTGGTGGTCCAACTAAACATAAAATTGGCCCTTTGAGCTTATTAGTACGCTGTTGTACTGCGAGGTACTCAATAATGCGTTCTTTTACTTTATCTAAGCCGTGGTGATCGCTATCAAGAATTTTTTGTGCGCCTGCTAAGTCTTTTTTCACTTTAGAGCGTTTTTTCCATGGCACATTAATTAATGTATCTATGTATGAACGCACTACAGTCGCTTCTGCAGACATTGGCGACATCATTTTAAGCTTATTGAGCTCTGTAGTTGCCTTTTCTTTAGCTTCATCAGGCATGCCAGAATCCTCAATACGCTTTTTAAGCGCTTCAAATTCATCAGGCACATCATCAAGCTCACCAAGTTCTTTTTGAATGGCTTTCATTTGCTCATTGAGGTAATACTCGCGCTGAGATTTTTCCATCTGCTTTTTAACGCGGGTACGAATTTTCTTCTCAACTTGCAATAAGTCTATTTCGCCTTCCATTAGTGCCATTAAATATTCAAGACGTTCTGTGACACTTGAAATTTCGAGCACTTTTTGTTTTTCAGGTACTTTAAGCGGCATATGCGCTGCCATTGTGTCGGCAAGACGTGCTGGCTCATCAATACCTGAAACCGAAGTTAGTACTTCAGGTGGAATTTTTTTATTTAGCTTTACATAGCCTTCAAACTGGCTAATTGCGCTTCGGATAAAAATATCTTGCTCTTGTTCATCTACAGAATCAGATTCAATAAATTGAGCATTAGCGACAAAAAAGTCATCGTTATCTACAAATTCTTCAATTTGTGCGCGCTGTGTACCTTCGACTAAAACTTTAACTGTACCGTCTGGTAATTTTAATAACTGAAGTACAGTGGCAATAGTACCGATACGATAAATATCATCTTGCTCTGGTTCATCTACAGTTGCATCTTTTTGTGCAACCAAGAAAATTTGTTTGTCTTTGTCCATTGCCGCTTCTAGGCATTTTATTGATTTTTCACGGCCAACAAAAAGCGGGATCACCATGTGCGGGTATACCACAACATCGCGCAGTGCAAGGACTGGGATTTCGACTCGGTCGGTTCTCTCAAGCGTCATTATAGTTTCTCTTCGCACTTCATTTATTTTAAAGATTACTCAAGTATATGGGGATAACCTAATTAAAGTTCAACAATTTTCCCTTACTCGATTAAATTAATTATAAAAAAAGGAGCCTAAGGCTCCTTTTTCCATTCAAATAGCTTAAAAACTATTCTGATGCAGCTTTATCTTGTTTATTATTTTCATAAATCAAGATTGGATCTGACTCACCTTTAATAACGGTTTCATCAATAACCACTTTGCTTACATCATCCATTGAAGGAAGTTCGTACATAGTATCAAGTAATACACCTTCAACAATTGAACGAAGACCACGTGCGCCTGTTTTACGCTCCATTGCTTTGTGGGCAATTGCAGCTAAGGCATCATCGCGAAACTCAAGTTCAACATCTTCCATACCAAACAATACTGAAAACTGTTTAGTAATCGCGTTTTTAGGTTCACTCAATATTTGTACAAGAGCTGCTTCATCAAGTTCTGTTAACGTAGCCACTACCGGCAAACGACCTATAAACTCAGGAATTAAGCCATATTTAACTAAATCTTCTGGCTCTACATCTTTAAATGTTTCACTTAAAGAACGACTCGCCGCAGACTCTTTTACGCTAACGCCAAAACCGATACCGGTGTTTTTATGGCTACGTTGCTCAATTACTTTATCTAGGCCTGAAAATGCACCACCACAAATAAACAAGATTTTAGATGTATCTACTTGTAAAAACTCTTGCTGTGGATGTTTACGACCACCTTGCGGTGGAACAGAAGCAACGGTACCTTCAATCAGTTTAAGTAGCGCCTGTTGAACGCCCTCGCCTGATACGTCACGCGTAATTGAAGGATTATCTGATTTACGAGAAATCTTGTCAATTTCATCGATGTAGACAATACCGCGCTGTGCTTTTTCAACATCGTAATCGCACTTTTGTAAAAGCTTTTGAATGATGTTTTCAACATCTTCACCTACATAACCTGCTTCGGTTAATGTAGTGGCATCAGCCATAGTAAACGGCACGTCAAGTAGGCGCGCTAATGTTTCTGCAAGTAATGTTTTACCACTACCTGTTGGGCCGATAAGCAAAATATTACTTTTACTTAATTCAATGTCTTGCTTAGTCGATTGGTTACGTAGGCGTTTATAATGGTTATAAACGGCAACAGACAATACTTTTTTAGCATGGTCTTGACCAATAACATAATCATCTAAGTGTTTACGAATTTCTTTTGGTACAGGTAGTTTGTCAGACGTATCATGCTTAGGAGCAATGTCTTTGATCTCTTCCCTGATAATATCGTTACACAACTCTACACATTCATCACAAACGTATACTGAAGGGCCTGCAATTAATTTACGCACTTCATGTTGGCTTTTGCCACAAAAAGAGCAGTATAACAATTTATTACTTTTGTCGCCGTCTGTAGGAGTGTCAGACATTCAGCTACCTCATTTTATTACGTTGGCCACCAAAACTATTGGCGGCTATTTCAATACGCTTTAACTATACCAAAATTTATTGGTTTTCGCATAGTAACTCAAAGTGGCAAACAGGCAGTCCTGCTTACCAGCGCTTACTTTTTGTCGCGATTTGTAAATACAGAGTCTACCAAGCCGTAATCTACAGCTTGCGAAGCACTCATGAAGTTATCACGATCAGTGTCTTTAGAGATAATATCCAATGGTTGGCCTGTATGCTCAGCCATTAAGCGGTTAAGCTTATCTTTAATAGACAGAATTTCTTTAGCGTGTATTTCAAAGTCAGATGCTTGACCTTGGAAACCACCTAATGGTTGGTGAATCATCACACGTGAGTTTGGTAGGCAAAAACGCTTACCTTTAGCACCAGCAGTAAGTAAAAAAGCACCCATGCTTGCAGCTTGACCTACACATATTGTACTTACATCTGGTTTGATGAAGTTCATTGTGTCGTAAATAGCCATACCCGCAGTTACTGAACCACCTGGTGAGTTAATGTATAAAAAGATATCTTTATCAGGGTTCTCTGATTCTAAAAATAGCATTTGCGCTAAGATCAGATTTGCCATGTTGTCTTCAACTTGACCTGTTAAAAAGATAATACGCTCTTTTAATAATCTCGAATAAATATCATACGAGCGCTCGCCTTTTGGTGTTTGTTCAACAACCATTGGGACCAATGCATTTAGGGGATCTGTAATACCAGTATTCATACTTATTTAATTCCTTATGCGCTTATACTTATCCTTATTATAAGGAAGCATAGTTATCGTTTTTCGCAAATTTAGAGCCAAAAACTAAAATGGCCCGGGCACGCTGTATAAACAGAGTAACACGAGCCATTTAATCGTTAGCGAGAGCTTAAGTCAATGACTTATTAAGCACCTTGCTGTGGATTCATGATGTCATCAAATGCTTTTTCAACATCAGTAACAACTGCTTTAGCTAAAATAGCTTCAACAGCTTGCTCTTCCATTGCTACATTACGCATTTGCTGCATAAGTTGATCATTACCTTTGTAGTATTCTACTACTTCAGTTGGATCTTCGTATGCAGAAGCTACTGTTGCGATTAATGCTTCAACTTTAGCATCATCAACTTTGATGTCGTTAGCTTTAATAACTTCACCTAATAAAAGGCCAGTTTTTACACGTGTTACAGCTTGCTCGTGGAACAATTCAGCTGGAAGCTCTGGCATGTTTTGAGAGTCGCCGCCAAAACGTTGAGCTGCTTGCTGACGTAGAGCATCAACTTCTTGATCAACAAGTGCTTTAGGCACTTCGATTTCGTTGTTAGCTAAAAGACCTTTGATTGCTTGGTCTTTAACGCTTGCTTTAACCGCTTGGTCTAGCTCACGTGTCATGTTCTTTTTAACTTCTTCTTTAAGCGCGTCTACGCCGCCTTCGGTAACACCGAATTTAGTTGCAAACTCTTCGCTTAATTCTGGTAATTCTTGCGCTTCAACTTTTTTCACTGTGATAGTGAATTGAGCCGCTTTACCTTTTAAGTTTTCAGCGTGGTAATCATCAGGGAAAGTTACATCAGCAACTACTTCTTCGCCTGCTTTTTTACCTACGATGTTATCTTCAAAACCTGGGATCATACGACCTTGGCCAAGTTCTAATGGGAAGTCTTCAGCTTTGCCGCCTTCAAATACTTCACCGTCGATAGTACCTACGAAATCAACTGTTACACGGTCGTTTTCGCCAGCAGCTGCATCAACATCAGCCCACGCTGCGTGTTGCTTACGAAGTGTTTCTAGCATGTTAGCTAAATCTTCGTCAGTTACTGTTACTGCTGGTTTTTCAACAGTAATTTTATCTAGACCTTGAACTTCAACTTCAGGGTAAACTTCAAACGTTGCTGAGAATTCTAAATCTTTACCTGCTTCAAGTGATTTAGGAGCGAATGTAGGCGCGCCAGCTGGGTTGATTTTTTCAGAAACGATTGCTTCGATGTAATTACGTTGCATTACTTCGCCAGCAACTTCTTGACGAACTGCAGGGCCAAAACGCTTGTTAATTACAGATACTGGAACTTTACCAGCACGGAAACCATCTATACGCTGTGTTTTTGACAGTTGTTGTAGGCGTTTTTTTACTTCGGTCTCAACGTTCTCTGAAGGAACGGTGATAGTTATACGGCGCTCAAGGCCTTGGGTCGTCTCAACAGAAACTTGCATGATTTACCTCAATATTCAATTTTGGCGACTGTTCGCCTTCCTTTACAAACAAAGTGTTCTGCATGAGTCTTGATAAAGTTTAAGCGGTTTTTCACACTTAAAAGCATCCGTCGCTACCATGAGACACCATTGCTGCTTTGCCCTTCGGGCACTATGTTAAACAATAGACGCGGCATTATAACCTAATATTTATGATAGTCGAGTATAGGGGGCAATTATTTGGACTAGATAAGGGACTATAAAGACTAACTGAATAAAAAACAGGCTAACTACGGACTAAATAGAATAAAATAGAAATTATTTAATAGAATTATAGGCTAACAGATTTAGATTTATAACTTAGAGGAGTTTACTTATTGTTCTTATTGGATAAGAAAATGGTCGGCGATGCAGGATTTGAACCTGCGACCCCTTGGACCCAAACCAAGTGCGCTACCAAACTGCGCTAATCGCCGACATTGAAGAGTTAACTTCTTTTTTCATACTGAACACTTAAACTGAGAGTTTAAGACCATTTTAAGAAAATGGTCGGCGATGCAGGATTTGAACCTGCGACCCCTTGGACCCAAACCAAGTGCGCTACCAAACTGCGCTAATCGCCGATATTCGTTGTAAATGGGGTGACTGATGGGGCTCGAACCCACGACAACCGGAATCACAATCCGGGGCTCTACCAACTGAGCTACAATCACCGCTATATTTACATGTTTTCAAATGGTGCACCCAGAAGGATTCGAACCTTCGACCGACGCCTTAGAAGGGCGTTGCTCTATCCAGCTGAGCTATGGGCGCATCGAAAACTTCATAGTTTACCAATAAGCTATTCGATTATAAAAAATTATAAAAAAATGGTCGGCGATGCAGGATTTGAACCTGCGACCCCTTGGACCCAAACCAAGTGCGCTACCAAACTGCGCTAATCGCCGAAACTTATTATTGCTAGCGAGTGACCTCGTTGACAACGGGGTGCATAATAGTGATTTGACGGGGTTAGGTCAAACGTTTTTTTAAGAAAACCAATCAAGTGCTCATTTTTAGTGCACAATGGTTAAATATTACAATAGTCGGCTGAATTTTAAACTATTTAACAGCTCAAACGTTATATACCTTAAAAGCAACTTGGCGCTGCTATGCTTTTCTGCGAAAATAGTAAGCACATTATAAAACGAGTTAAATAAAGAGCGTATTTTTCTTTATTAGCATTTTTGCCCCTATTTTATTATGCATTCGTTTTTAGAGTATCGGTATCTAGTTAATTAACCCCAATTAAAGGTCACCCATGACGGCAAACATCATTGATGGTAAGGCAATCGCAAAACAAGTACGTAGCGCTGTAGCAGAACGCGTAAGTGAACGTGTAGCAAATGGTTTACGTGCACCAGGACTTGCAGTAGTACTTGTAGGACTTGATCCAGCAAGCCAAGTTTATGTTGGTTCAAAACGTAAAGCCTGTGAAGAAGTAGGTTTTATCTCTAAATCATTTGATTTACCAGCAGACACACAAGAGCAAACTCTTTTAGATTTAATTGACGAGCTAAATAATGATGCCGAAGTTGATGGAATTTTAGTGCAGTTACCACTGCCAAAAGGTCTTAATGCTGAAAAGATTTTAGAACGTATTACCCCACATAAAGATGTTGATGGATTTCATCCATATAACATTGGTCGATTAGCACAGCGTATGCCTGCCCTTCGCCCATGTACCCCTAAAGGTATTATTACATTACTTGATTCAACGGGTGTACGTTATAAAGGGATGCATGCAGTTGTCGTTGGCGCGTCAAATATTGTTGGTCGTCCAATGTCGTTAGAGCTTTTATTAGCAGGTTGTACTACCACTGTGTGCCATAAATTTACTCAAGACTTAGAAACACATGTTCGCCGCGCTGACTTATTAGTTGTGGCTGTCGGTAAACCTGAATTTATACCGGGAGATTGGATAAAAGAAGGCGCTATTGTTATCGATGTGGGCATTAACCGCTTAGATACGGGTAAATTAGTCGGTGATGTTCAATACAGTGTGGCCGAACAAAAAGCGCATTTTATTACACCTGTACCAGGTGGCGTTGGCCCGATGACTGTCGCAAGCTTAATTGAAAACACACTTGAAGCGTGTGAAAAGTATCACAGCTAAGCTGTTAAAAAATCAAAAAAGGGTTGCCATTTGGCAACCCTTTTTTAGTTTGACCTGAATTACTTTAAACGCTTACGCTTTACGCCACGTTGTTTTACCAGCTGAATCTTCAAGTATTACACCTAAAGCATTAAGCGCATCACGTGCTTCATCAGCAGCAGCCCAGTCCTTACTAGCACGTGCTTCGTTCCGTTTTACAATTAATGCTTCAATTGTCGCAACTTCGTCGTCATCTTGCCCACCTTGTAAAAAAGCTTCCGGTGCTTGTTGAGCAACACCTAACACTTCACCGAGGCTACGCAGTATAAACGCTAACTTGCCAGCTTGACCTGCGTCACTTTCTTTTACGCGGTTTAATTCTTTAGCAAGTTCGAACAACACAGGTAGTGCTTCTGGTGTATTAAAGTCGTCATTCATTGCTTTTCTAAACTTAGCAACAAACTCATTGCCTTCTAAGTCGCACTCTACCGGTACGACATCACGAAGCGCTGTATAAATGCGTTCAAGTGATGAACGCGCTTGGTCTAAATTTTCTTGTGAGTAATTTAATTGGCTGCGGTAATGCCCTGAAATTAAAAAGTAACGAACAGATTCGGCATCGTATGCTTTTAAAACTTCACGCACAGTAAAAAAGTTATCTAACGACTTAGACATTTTTTCTTTATTTACTTGCACCATGCCAGTATGTATCCATGTATTTACATACTTGCCGTTGTTTGCACAGCACGACTGGGCAATTTCGTTTTCATGATGTGGAAACTGTAAATCAGACCCCCCACCGTGAATATCAAAATGCTCACCTAAGTGTTTTGAGCTCATTGCCGAACATTCAATATGCCAACCAGGACGCCCTTCACCCCACGGTGATGACCATGATGGCTCACCTGCTTTGGCTTTTTTCCATAACACAAAATCAAGCGGATCGTCTTTATCTTGAGCCACTTCTACGCGAGAGCCCGATTGCAACATAGTTAAATCTTGCTGAGAAAGCGCACCATATTGCTCAAACGTTGATACATCAAACAAAACATCGCCATCAGCTGCAACATAGGCATGGCCTTTTTCAATCAAGCGCTTAACCATAACGATAATTTCATCCATATGGCTTGTAACTGTTGGTTCAACATCTGGGCGTAGCATATTTAGGCTATCAAAATCTTCATGCATCGCTTTAGTCATGCGCACAGTTAAGTCGTTTATTGACTCACCATTTTCATTTGCACGTTTAATTATTTTATCGTCGATATCTGTAATGTTACGTACATATTTTAAATCGTAACCAATATGACGTAAGTAGCGCACAATAACGTCAAAACCAACAAAAGTACGAGCGTGTCCAATATGGCAGTAATCATAAATGGTGATACCACACACATACATGTCGATTTTGCCTTCGACCATAGGTTTAAATTGCTCTTTTTGTCGCGTGAGTGTGTTGTATATATTTACCATTTACTTTGAGTCCTTGACTATTTACTTGAACAGTTATGTTACCACTTGAAAAGCCCCTGCTCTAGCGCTTTATAACAAACCAAACATCTACTTTGTTAATCTTAGCCAACTACGATAAAATAGCGCCAATATTTAAACCAGATATAGGAAAACACATGGTTGTTCTACACACCAATTTTGGTGACATCACCATTAAAATGTTTGAGCAAGAAGCTCCAAACACTGTTAAAAACTTTTTAGAGTATGCAAATGCTGATTTTTTCAACGGCACTATCTTTCATCGTGTAATCGATGGTTTTATGGTTCAAGGCGGTGGTTTTGTACCAGGTATGGAACAAAAAGAAGTTAACGACCCAATTAAAAATGAAGCTAATAATGGCCTATCTAACAAGATAGGTACTTTAGCAATGGCACGTACACCTGATCCTCATTCAGCTACAGCGCAGTTTTTCATTAACGTGAATAACAACGACTTTTTAAACCACAGTAGCGAAACATCGCAAGGCTGGGGTTACTGTGTTTTTGCTGAAGTAGTAGAAGGCATGGACGTAGTAAATAAAATAAAAGGCGTAGCAACAGGTAGTACTGGTTTTCACCAAGACGTGCCTCTTGAAGATGTGATCATCGAAAGCGTTACTGTTAGCTAATAGTAAGTTTACCCACGTAATGTGGAGTATCAGCGGGCATTTACCAATGTGTATACGCCCGCTTTATTTATATCGAAAAGACTGACCTATGACTCGCCAAACTTACTTTATTGCAGATTTACACCTAAGCGAAAACCGCCCCGACATTAGCGCTGCATTTTTTGACTTTTTAAATACGCATATACTAAATAAAGATGTAGATGCACTTTATATTTTGGGTGATTTTTTTGAAGTATGGGTTGGAGATGACTACATTACAGCGCTGAGTGCCGATGTAGCAAAGCATTTAAGCGCCGTTAATGATGGTGGGACACCTGTTTATTTTATACATGGCAACCGTGATTTCATCATGCGCAAGCAATATGCAGACATGGCCGCAATGACTTTACTCGATGAACAAACAGTCATTGATTTATATGGTACGCCTACCGTTATTTTACATGGCGACGAAATGTGTACTCAAGATACTGAGTATCAAAAATTTCGTAAAAAAAGCCGTGGTTGGTGGTGGCCAAAATTAATGCTTGCAATGCCACTTTGGTATCGTAAAAAAATAGCGCGTAATGCCCGTGAAAAAAGTAAGTTGAGCCAAGCTGATAAACCTATCGAAATTTTAGACGTTGTAGATGAAGCCGTGCTTGCCACCTTTGCCAAACATAACGTTACTAATATGATTCATGGTCATACTCACCGTCCTAATGTTCATACCTATAAAGTTAATGAACAAACGCTTACTCGTACAGTGCTAGGTGACTGGTATACCCAAGGCTCTTATTTAGTCGTTACCCCTCAATCACAAGAATTAATTAGCACGCCTTTCGCATAATTTAAAATCCTGACTATTATTTAACTATATATTTGAATAATAGTGAGAGGTTTAATGATTAAGCTGTTAATTTTCATCGTAGTAATTGCCATTCCTACCAAAGTATTTAGCGAGCAAACATGGCAAATTGTTACTGAAAACTACCCTCCCTATTTTAGCGAAAACCTTCCTGATAACGGTTGGTTATATGAAATCACTCAATCAGCCCTTAAAACTCAAGGCATTAATAGCGAAGCCGAGTTTACGACATGGGACCGCGCCCTAAAGCTATTAGAAAAAAAGAGAAAAACAGCTATTTTAGGCGCTTTTTATTCATTAAAAAGAAATGAAGTTTTTTACTACTCTCGCCCACTTGCAGTTGCTCATTCAGGAATTTTTAAACGCAAAGAGAGTGCTATTAACTTCGATGGTACAGTTAAATCATTAATACCTTATAGTATTGGTACAGAAGACAATGCCTTTGTAAGCCAAGAGTTTACAAGAAATACTGAGCTGGCAATAACATCCACTAAAAGCCTTCCTACAAGTTTATACCTGCTACAACAAGGACGTATTGATTTGGTCGCAGGCACTAAAGAAGTAGGGAAGTATTGGCTTGAGCACAATAACGAAGTTGATTTAGATAAGAATAAAATTGAGTACTTATTGCCAGATATTGCTTCTCATAAACTATATTTAGTTGTCTCTAAATCAAATTACAGGGCAAAAGAGTACTTACAAAAGTTTAATAGAGGGATTGATATAATAATTGAAAACGGAAGCATTGCTGAAATCATGAAGAAACACAATTTCAGCAATCAAAAAACAGCTGAATACATTAATTTTTTAAAAGAAAATTAGCTTTCTGCTATTGGCAGGCCACTATGAAACTTAAAATCTTCATCCTGTGATGAAATTAATTCGGCTTCAATCTCGCCAAATTCTTTAACTCGTTCGGTAATATCAAAATCAGCAATTTCTTGCGCTAAAGTTAGATAATCTTGGTAATGACGGGCTTCAGAGCGCAGCAGCGAAATATAAAAATCACCTAAACGTTTGTCAACATGCGGCGCAAGCTTTGCAAAACGCTCACATGAACGCGCCTCAATGTAAGCGCCTACAATTAATTTATCAACAAGGGCGTTTGGCTCAAACGTTTTAACATGACGAAGCATGCCTTTTGCATAACGACATGGTGTAATGCTTTGGTACTCTACACCGTACTCGTCCATAATTTCGAGCACTTGGTAAAAATGATGCAACTCTTCTTTTATCAACAATACCATTTTATCAATTAAATCTTGTCCATATGGCGAATTAGATTTAGGAATTATTGATTTAGTTAGCTTATTTTTAGCGGCGAGATCACGCCAATTTCCTTCACGCTTATAAATAAGCGTTTCAAATGGCTTTAGCCACTCGAGTAAGGCATCACTGCCCTCTTTATCAACAGCGTATTTACGTATTAAAAACATCGCACTTTGAGCCGCTTTTAACTCACAAATTAAGTGATCGATTAAGATTACTGATAAGTTCTCTTTTTTAATTGCCTGCTCCACCCACTGCTGTGGGGTTGTACACACTAAAAAGTTATTGATCGGCTCTAAAAGTTGGCTATGTGGCACGTTGACTGCTCATTACTAAATAAATTTGATATGCCATTATTTTAACACGAAATTTTGTTTGGGATAAATCAAAGCCCTAACCTGTGCAAAAATGTTAATAGTGAGTTAACTTGACTTTGCAAAATAAGTGAACCATAACTGTACGTAGACTGTATAAAAATAAACCAACCAAAACAGTAATACGTTCCTTTTATGGAGTAAGCACTATGATACTAAATCACCTCTGGGGCATTTATGCTCACCCACTTGAAGAATGGCAAACAATAGATAATCGCCATGAAAGTCTAACCTATAGTTTGTCGCATATTTTACTGATTGCTTTGTTTCCTTCAATAATGGGTTATTACTCATCTGTTTATTTAGGATGGAGTATAGGCGCAGGCGATCCTGTATTTTTAACGCACGATAGTGCGCTATTAATTGCAGTTGCAATGTATTTTGCTTTAATAGCTGGTGTTTTTGCATTGGCGTATTTGGCTCATTGGATGGCCGTTACATTTGGCTCTAAGCCTACATTTACACAAACACTTGAACTTGCAGCTTATACTGCAACACCTGTGTTTATGTCGGCGCTTGCCGCCTTTTGGCCTGTACTTTGGTTTGTAGTGTGTATTGGAATTATTGCACTAGCTTACTCGGTCTACTTACTTTATACCGGCGTACCAATACTTATGCATATTCCAGAAGAGCGTGGTTTTATTTATGCCAGCTCGGTTGTAACGTGCGGATTAATATTATTAGTTATTATTTTAGCTGTAACAGCTATGCTTTGGACAAATGGGATTGTTAGTCCAATGTTTACTTAATAAAGTTTAGCTAAAAAAGAGTCGTGTTTGATAGAAATGTTCCCTTTCTTTCCTTCGCAAAAAAGGAGCTAATTAGCTCCTTTTTTTATGTAACGACTTTTTATTAACTAATTATTAATCAGCTTCGTTTTCGTCTTGGTTGTGAATCTCTAAACTTGAAGACATCGCACTTTCGCGGGTGCTTTTTGCTGAATCGTTACGTAGCTCATCAATACGATTTAAATAGTTTTGATCAATGTCGCCTGTAATATATTGCCCATCAAATACTGAGGTTTCAAACTTAGTAATTTCAGGATTTTCTTGGCTAACCGCAGCTATTAAATCTTTTAACGATTGAAAGATTAAACCGTCAGAACCAATACTTGCATTAATATCTTCAACTTCACGTCCGTGAGCAATAAGCTCAGCTGCTGAAGGCATATCAATACCGTACACATTAGGGAAGCGTATTTCAGGCGCTGCGGATGCAAAGTAAACATTTTTAGCACCAGACTCTCGAGCCATTTCAACAATTTGTGCTGATGTTGTACCACGAACAATTGAGTCATCAACCAATAATACGTTTTTACCTTTAAACTCGCGATCAATTGCGTTTAGCTTTTGACGCACTGATTTTTTACGCATCTCTTGGCCAGGCATGATAAATGTACGACCGATATAACGGTTTTTAACAAAACCTTGGCGATACGGTAAATCAAGTACACGTGCAATTTCCAGTGCTACATCGCATGAAGTTTCTGGGATTGGGATAACTACATCAATGTCTTTATCAGCCCATTCGCGTGCAATTTTTTCACCTAGTTTTGTGCCCATGTTTACGCGTGTTGCGTACACAGACATACGGTCAATTGTTGAATCAGGTCGAGCAAAATAAACAAATTCAAAAATACACGGCGAGTAAGATGCTTTATCTGCACAACTAAGTGAATGAAATTCACCTTCTTCTGTAACATATATAGCTTCACCAGGGGCAACGTCACGTACAAACTCAAAACCATCCGGTTTTAACGCAACGCTTTCTGAGGCGAACATGTACTCAGTGCCTTTTGCAGTCTCACGTTTGCCAAATACAAGTGGGCGGATACCATTAGGGTCGCGAAAAGCAACAATACCGTGACCAATGATCATAGCAATTGTTGCATAACCACCGCTTACTTTATTATTGACCTCGGTTACCGCAGTAAATATATCTTCAGGGTCTAAATGCAACTTATCAGATTTACTTAGTTCATGTGCCATGATGTTGAGTAAGATTTCTGAATCAGATGTTGTATTTACATGACGACGTGCTTCTGAGAATAACTGCTCTTTTAAAGCTTCTGCATTAGTAAGGTTACCATTATGGGCAAGCGCTATACCAAACGGTGAGTTAACATAAAAAGGCTGTGCTTCAGATGAGCTTGAAGACCCTGCTGTAGGATAGCGCACATGGCCAAGACCAATCGTACCTTGTAGTCGTTTCATATGACGAGTGTGAAAGGCATCTTTCACTAAGCCATTTGCTTTGCGTAAGCTGAACGTATTATTCTCAATGGTAATGATACCCGCGGCATCTTGACCACGGTGCTGCAAAACAGTTAAGCCATCATAAATCGCCTGATTGACAGGGGATGTTCCGACTATTCCAACGATACCACACATGTAATTTATCCTCGCCGATTAACGGTTTACTGAATTTAAAAAGCTCGAGTTGTTTTCTAGGTACGAAAAGAACCATTCAACAACAAAGCCAAATTCTGGAATCAAAATAGAATTGCCCCACCAGTGCGTATTGGGTGCACCAGTAAAAGCATCAAGAAAGAAGAGTAACGCGCTCACGACCAACACGCCTCGTAGAGCACCAAACACTATGCCAAAGACACGGTCGGTACCCGATAAACCAGTACGATGTACAAGTTCACCTAAAATGTAGTTTAGTAAACCGCCTAACAGTAGCGTCACAAAGAATAATATGGCTATGGCCGCCGCATTTCTTAAAAGGGGTTCAGAAATGGTTGTTAGGAAGGAAGCTAAATATTGGTAAAATAAGCTAGAGATGATAAAGGCGCCAGCCCATACCGCTAATGACATTGCTTCTTTTACAAAGCCGCGTATTAAACCGATGATGGTAGACAATACAATGATGCCAATAATGGCGTAATCAACCCAGATCATAAGAACCAATTAGTCGCTAATTTGGGGCGCATTCTATACCCAAACATCGTTAGTATGCAAGTTTAAACGGGAGATTACTGGGTTGTAGTTAATACAAAAAATTAACATTCTAGTCTAGGTATTGTGAGATAAAGATAATGATAAAAAAATATAAATAAATAAAAAAAGGCTTGTTATACAAGCCTTTTTTAAATTATTTTGTTACTTCGTACTGCGTAACTTTACCATTTAATTTAGTAAGCTCTTTGAGCTGGGGGAGCTGCTTTTGTAATTCACTTTTATCAAGCGAAGGACCAACAAATACTTTGGTTAATGTCCCATTTGGGGTTTTAATCGGTTTAGTAAATGTTTTAAACCCTTCAGCCTTTAATTTAGCCTGTAATGCTTTAACGTTTGCAACATGTGAAAAACTACCTAATTGAATAACATAGGCCATACTCGTTAGGTTTTCATCACTTTTACGTGGTGCAATTGGCTCTGGCTTAGCTTGAACAGGCGCTTTTGTAATTGGTGTAGCTTTGGGTTCTATAGTTGCTTCAACAACTTTATCTTCCACAGCGTAATCACTCTCATCCATCGCGCTTTGCTGCTCAAAAGCTTCATCGTCAGCTTGAATGTCTTCAATTTCATCTTGCTTTAGTGGCTCAGCATTAGCCATATTTTCATCAATTGACTCTTGAAGATCGATTGTTTTGAACTCAGGGCGGTCTGGGATCGCTTTAAAGCCTTCTTTATAATGCACTTTTTCGCCATCGAGTATATTAGGGATAAACACAATTGCTGCGATCACCACTATACTTGTTCCGACTAAGCGATTAATAAAACTTGAGTTCACCGACATCCTCTCTATTTTTTAAAGTAATTAATAGCGCCAGCAACTGTAAAAAATGAACCAAATATAATCAACATAGTATCACTTTGTTGTTCTGGTAAAATTACATTCAGTGCTTGTGCCACACTATCATAGCTATTAATAGTATTATGATGAGACAATTCGTGCAGTGCATTTTGTAAATTACTTGCAGTGTCGCCTCGCGGGCCACTTAAGCTCGCTAATGACCACTCATCGACCAAGTGACTTACTTCTTTAAATACACCCGCTTTATCTTTATCAGCAAGCATAGCGGCTAATGCATGAATTTTAAAGCCTTTATCTTTATAGCTTGATAACTTATTGGCTAAATAACGCGCCGACTCAGGGTTGTGTGCTACGTCGGTAAAGACTAAAGGCTCAACACTTAACTGTTGAAAGCGCCCTTCGACAACTAAATTAGCTAAACAACTTCGTATAATTGATTCACTTGGTAATAAGTTTAAAACACTGAGCGTGGTTAATGCGGTAGCTGCATTTTGACACGGTATTGCAGGCTTATCTATTTCAAGATTATGTTCTTTATATTGCCAATTAAAGCTCTCAGCATTTTCTTTAAAAATAAAGTCACTGCCCGACAGCGTCATGTTGGCATTAATTTCTTTGCCGTAATCAGTCATTGTGTGAGGAATATTTAAATCCCCTATAATAGCGGGCGTATTTTCACGAAAAATACCGGCTTTATCATAAGCCACTAACTCACGGGTATCACCTAAGTACTCTTTATGGTCTAAGTCTATAGTGGTGATCACGCTTGCAAAGGGAGTGACTATATTTGTGGCGTCAAAGCGTCCACCTAAACCAACCTCTAGTAATACATAATCGACGTTACAGCGTTTAAAAATTGCCAACGCCCCCAAAGTACCATATTCAAAATAAGTCAGAGCAGTGTCTTTACGGCCTTGCTCAAGCTGGTGAAAAGCATCTATATGAAATTGGTCTGCCAATTCTTCCCCATTAACTCGTACACGCTCGTTATAACGAATTAAATGTGGAGATGCGTAAGTACCCACACTGAAACCTTGCGCTAGCAATAGCGACTCTAAGCACCGTGCTGTGGTGCCCTTACCGTTTGTACCGGCAATAAGAATAATTTTACTTGGAGTGTTTAACAGGCCAATATTGTTAGCAACATTAGCAACTCGTTCTAAGCCCATAGCAATGTTAGCTGGGTGAACACTTTCTAAATAAAAAAGCCAATCATCAAGGCTTGATGATTGGCTAGGAATTTTTTTTGTCATAGCGTGTAATCAGTAAAGCTGAAATTTACGCTACTCTATGCTCTTGTTCCGTAGAAGGCAAGTTCATAAATTTAGCTAAAATGCGTGCAAGGGTATCGCGCATTTCACGGCGGTCAATAATCATGTCAATTGCACCGTGTTCAAGCAAAAATTCACTACGCTGAAAGCCTTCAGGTAATGTTTCGCGAACTGTTTGCTCAATAACACGAGGACCTGCAAAACCAATTAACGCTTTAGGTTCTGCAACGTTAATATCGCCCAGCATAGCAAGCGATGCAGATACACCACCCATAGTTGGGTCAGTCATGACTGAAATAAACGGAAGACCTTTTTCAGTCATTTTTGCAAGTGCAGCACTTGTTTTAGCCATTTGCATAAGCGACATAAGCGCTTCTTGCATGCGTGCACCGCCTGATGCAGAAAAACAAATAAGCGGCATGTTATGCTCTAAACATTGATCAACAGCATCAACAAAGCGAGCGCCAACAACAGAAGCCATTGAGCCACCCATAAATGAGAACTCAAATGCTACTGCTGCAACTGGAATGCCTTTTAATCGGCCTTTCATAGCTACAAGTGCATCTTTTTCACCACTTGCTTTTTGGGCTGCACTGATACGATCAGAGTATTTTTTAGAATCTTTAAACTTAAGAATGTCTTTAGGCTCATGTTGTGTGCCAAGCTCTTGACGGTCACCTTCATCTAAAAAGTGCTCCAGGCGCTTACGGCCACTAACACGCATGTGGTGGTCACACTTAGGACATACGTTTAATGACTTTTCTAATTCAGCTTTATATAAAATTGAATCACACGATGTGCACTTAGCCCAAACACCTTCTGGGATTTCTTTACGACCTGATGATTTTGTCGTTTTAGGTAAGATTTTTTCTAGCCAACTCATTTGCAACTCTCTTAATGCTGTTCTGTGTCGCGAGCCTGCCAATAGCAATTAGCAGACAAATTTTTTCAATTAAAACATGAATTACACTAACGCGGTATAAAAAACTGGTCTTAGTAGTTAAAAGTGTTCATAAATAACACTAACGGCAACCATAACTAAATTTCAGCGTCAGGTAAAAACAATGGACCTAAAGGCATTTTAGGAATATTAAACTCTTCAGGATAATCGACATCAACCAAGTATAAACCTGCAGCTTTAGCTGTAGCACTTGCTTTAGCACGCTCTTTACAATCAAGTAATTCTTTCAACCAAATGGGCTGTTGCTTATGTATGCCAATATCCATCAAGCTCCCCGTTATATTACGTACCATGTGATGCAAGAACGCATTCGCCTTAATATCAATAATAACGTAACACCCTTGGCGCTGTACCGATAAATGATGAATAGTGCGAGTCGGTGTATTTGCTTGACAATGGATCGCTCGAAAAGATGTAAAATCGTGTGTCCCGATCAAATACTGACAGGCTTCCTGCATTTTAACTTCATCTAATGGGTGATGAAAATGCGTAACCCCTTCGTTTAACACTGCTCCTCGAAAAGGAGAGTTATAAATAATATAGCGGTATCGGCGAGCGGTTGCACTAAAACGAGCATGAAAATCGACAGCAACTGGTTGTGCAAAGCGAATAGCAATATCTTTAGGCAATAAGGTATTCATACCCATTGTAAATGCGACCATGTCACGCGAAGCTTCAGTTTCAAAATGTATTATTTGACCTGTACCGTGCACACCCGCATCAGTTCGCCCCGCACATACTACTTCAACTGGGTGATTACAAATACGCGACAATGCCTTTTCTACTTCTTGTTGTACGCTATTTACATGTGATTGACGTTGCCACCCACTATAGCGTACGCCGTTGTATTCAACTCCAAGTGCTACTCGCATAATTACTGCTTTACCTACTGTGCTAATGAACACGGCATTTTATGCTATCTCTCGACGCAATAAAAGGAGGTGTGCGGTAATACCCTTTTTATTAAAAACATGATCATTTCAATGAATCAAATAACTTAATAATTACGATGTAAATTATTCTTTTATAACAATTACATACTATAAAATTCACTTCGTTAATGCGTTGCTTTTCCTTGTTATAATTAAACTAACATCCATAAAAAAACCCTTAATTAGAATAACCAATTAAGGGTTTTTTTAACAATTTGTTATTTTAGTTTCGCTTTTAAACTAAGTGCCTCTTCTTGAACTTCTTCTGGGCCTTTGTTGATGACATCCTCAATGACCTTGAGCGCAGAATCAAAATCATCAATTTCAATATAAGCACGCGCTAAATCTAGTTTAGCTGAATAACCACCACTTTCAGCATCAACATCGGTTGGGTTATCACCAGCAAGTAATGCATCAAACTCACTCAAACCGACATCCATATTAACGTCGGTGTAAGGTTCGTGCTCAAGTTCAGCCTCTTCACTTTCTTCTAATAATGAATCTATATCTACAAATTCATCATTATCAAGTTGCTCAATATCACTACTTTCAACAAGTGGCTCTTTTGTAGTTAATGAGTCATCTTCCTCTAAGTCTTCTTTTAGCAAGCTGTCAAAGTCGACATCAAATTCACTGCTATCCTCAGCACTTAATTCTTCAGGCTCCGCTAACTCACTAAGTAATGAATCAAAATCAGTTTGCGTCAAATTTGACATAAACTCTTCATCAAGTTCATCGTCAGAGCTAATATTAGTGCTACCTGCTTCATCTGAGTTTGTTAACTGTGCTTCGCGCTCTGCATTTGTTTGCTCTTGCTGCTCGTCTGATAACTCATCAGTTAGCGCTTGCTCTAAAATATCTTCGTCAAACTCAACATCTAAGTCAGAAAAATCGTCTTCAATTAAAATTTCATCATCAAAATCGTCTTCTAAACTATCTAAATCATTATTTTCAGAAAGCGCATTTGATAAGTCCTGCTCAGCTTGGCTGGAAGCGACTCCCTGCGCCTCACCGTCTAAATCATCACCTTGTAATTCTTCGGGGGTAAATGGCAACTCACTTTCTAGTGTTTCTTGAACTTCATCAAGGTTAAGAGGTTTGGTATCCTCTTCTATACTAACTGGTTCAACAGAATCAATTCCGTCATTAATTTCTTGCAGTAAATCATCATCAAACGACTCGTCTTCAACCTTAGCTTCTGATTCAGAGAAGTCATTATCAATTAATAGTTCATCATCAAAATCATCTTCTAAGCTATCTAAGTTAGCATTTTCAGAAAGCGCATTTGCGAGATCTTTCTCTGTTTGACTAAGTGCTACTGCATTTTCTTCACTCGGTGCATTTTCTTTAGGTTCTTGCGGCTCAAACGAAGGTTCATTCTCCAATAATGAATGATCATCGTCTAATTCAAGTTCAGGATATTCATCTAACTCTTCACTTGGCGTTATAAGATCGCTATCAAGCTGCTCTTCAATTTTTGTAAGATCTGAGTCATCGTCGCCCGCTAACGGATCGTCACCAAGATCTACTTCTATTTCTTCAAGATCGTCTTCAAGCTCATCTAAAGACCAATCTGGTGTTTCTATATAGTCATCATCCGTCGCTTGTTGTAGCTCATTTAAAAGCTCATCAACGCTCTTTAAAGTATCATCTGTATATTCTTCAAGCGCATCTTCAGGATCAAGAAGCGACTCTGATGTATCTGAAAAATCATCAACCGTTACATCTATAAGTTCAGGTTCTTCTTTAAGCTCAGGTTCTTCTGCAAGTTCAGGCTCATCGTCAAGCTCGGGCTCTTCTTCAAGCTCAGGTTCTTCTATAAGCTCGGGCTCTTCATTTAATGATGAAGCAAGCGACTCAATATCATCAACATTTAATTCTTCTTGAGCATCTGCTAAATCCTCAACTGAGTCTGCCAATGCATTATCAATTTCTGAATCTCTTACATCTGAATTTTTTACTTCATCATCAATTAGGTTATCTATGTCGTCTAAATCAAAGTCATCGCTTTGTTCAACTAATGAATCATTTGCAGTATCAACCGCAGTCTCATCAATTAAGCTATCTATGTCGTCTAAATCAAAGTCGTCACTTTCCTCAACTAATGAATCATTTGCAGTATCAACTGCTGCCTCATCAATTAAGCTATCTATGTCGTCTAAATCAAAGTCGTCACTTTCCTCAACTAATGAATCATTTGCAGTATCAACTGCTGCTTCATCAATTAAGCTATCTATGTCGTCTAAATCAAAGTCGTCACTTTCCTCAACTAATGAGTCATCTGCAGTATCAACTGCTGCTTCATCAATTAAGCTATCTATGTCGTCTAAATCAAAGTCTTCGCTTTCCTCAACTAATGAGTCATCTGCAGTATCGACTGCAGCCTCATCAATTAAGCTATCTATGTCGTCTAAATCAAAGTCGTCGCTTTCTTCTAGAAGTTCATCTTCGTCGAGTAACTTTGCATCAAGTGAGTCATCTACCACATCACTTTTTGGGTCATTCGCCTCATCAATTAAGCTATCTATATCGTCTAAATCAAAATCGTCGCTTGTATCAAGTTCAGCTGAAGTGTTATTTGAGGTATCTAATTCTGTTGATGTTTGATCTAATAATTCATCTATATCAAAATTATCTTCATCTGCAAGCTCTTCACTTAAAGCCGCCATTTCATCATGAGATTCTAAGCTGTCATCCTCTAAAGCTTCGCTTGTTTGCGGTGCATCAAACTCAGGTAGACTATCGTCTTCATCAAACAAGCTATCTAAATCGTCATTAGTTAGGATTTCATCATTGTTAATTGAGTCATCAGATAAGTCTAAATCTATATCTTCAGCGTTTTCATCTGAAGGTTGATCAAACCCTTGCTGCATAAAAATATCGAGCTCATCATCGTCATCGGTATTTTCATCATCAAAAACAATGTCATCGCTTAGCAAGCTTTCGAGCTCATCCTGATCAAGTAAATTTTCGTCGCCAGAAAAATCATCTAAGCCGTCGTCTAAATCATCATTAGGCAACATATCACTTTCGAGACTATCATCTAATTGAACACTCAAGTCATCTAAAGGGTCAGGTACAATTGGATCGTCATTTAAGCTTGTGCCTAAATCATCATCGCCAGTATAAGTTGGGGTTTGTGGTAAAAAGTCATCATCGTTTTGCGGCTCTTCTTGATTACTTGCTCGTTTGCGTAAAAACATAACGATTGCAAAAATAATCAGTAACCCAGGAATAAACATTAACAAGCCCAGTACTATGGGGTTTGAAAATAATGAGCCAAAATCAAATGACTCTTTTGGTATTACTTCTTGTTTTTTTTGTTGGGCAATAATCTCGTTTTGTTTAACGATGAGTTCTTTTAACTGATTTTGAATTTCGCTGTCTTGTCCTAATTGCAAACGTAAGTTTTCGAGCTCTTTAGATATTCCTGATAACTGTTTTTTAAGATTATTATTTTCAACTAAAATCTCTTCTACATTACTAACTGAGCTTTTAAACTGTTGTTGTAACTCAACAAGCTTAGTACCTTGCTCTGTTTTTATTTCATTTAATTCTTTCTGTATCTCTTTTTTAGCATCGTCTACATCAATTTTACGCGCTTGAGTTACTTTTGTTTGCGCTGAGTTAATTTCGCTTTGTGTAAGCGTGCCATTTTTTTTCTTTTCCCATAATGCATCATCTTGCTCAGAGCGTTGCTTTGCGAGCTGCGTATTTACAGCTTTTATTTCGGCTAAGGTAGGGATTTTTAAATAGGCACCATTTTGAATGTGGTTAAGATTTTGTTCTAAAAATGAATCGGGATTTTTGTTATACAAAGCCTGCATAACTTGATAAATACTGACAGAATTGTCTGGGCGCACTTTAGCTGCTATACGCCAAAGCGTATCAGTTGGTTTAATTGGCCCAATTGATCGCCCTTGCGCACCATAGTCAACGCCTTTAGGCCCCTTTAATTGGGTACTGTCCTGAGAGTAAACTGGCGTTACTATCAATGCAGACGCTAATATAATAAGTGTAGCTAAACCGCGCATGCTGATCCTTTAATATTTAAATATTAATAAAACACCTAAAACTTAAGTGCATAAATATTGTTTATTATTGCTATTATCAGCCAAATGACTGACTCGCATTTATTATTACAATCTATTTTTATTGCAAGCTCTATTCCAATTACAAACTATAAACCAGTTAGAGCGTAATATCCATCGCAACACCTTGAAAATAAATGCCTTAAAACATCTTTATAAATATTAATTTATTGAGTGTTATCAATCAGTTTTTGTATTTTTAAAATTAAACGGCAAAAATTTGACAAGCCATATAAACAAAAAGCGGCAAACAACTACTGTTTACCGCTTCAAAAGCATGTTTAGCGCGATTAACTATTACATGTAATTGGCAATAAGCTCTTCTGCAATTTGAATGCTATTAGTTGCAGCACCTTTACGAGTGTTGTCACTTACAACCCACATGTTTAATCCATGAGGATGAGAAATATCAGCACGTAATCGACCTATATACACAGTATCGTTACCACTAGCGTCAGACACTGCTGTTGGGTAGTCACCTTCATCATCAATTAGCTCGACACCAGGCGCGTCTTTTAAAAGTTGTTTAACGTGTTCAAAGTCATAAGGCATGCGCGTTTCAATATTAATTGATTCTGAGTGCCCAAAAAATACGGGAACACGTACACACGTTGGGTTCACTGCAATAGTGGTATCACCCAAAATTTTATGAGTTTCGTTTACCATTTTCATTTCTTCGCGCGTATAGCCATTATCTTCAAAGCTATCAATTTGAGGAATAACGTTAAATGCAATTTGCTTTGGAAATACTTTATTATCCATAGGGCGTGCATTCATCAAATTAGCTGTTTGCTTTGCAAGTTCATCAACCGCGTCTTTACCTGCACCCGATACAGCTTGGTAAGTAGATACATTAATACGGTCTATTCCGTAAGCATCATAAATTGGTTTAAGTGCTAACATCATCTGAATAGTTGAACAGTTAGGGTTAGCAATAATATTACGATTTCTAAAATCAGCTAGGCTTGAAGCATTAACTTCTGGCACCACGAGTGGTATTTCAAAATCATTTCTAAAGTGCGATGTATTATCGATTACAATACAGCCGGCTTCAGCAGCAATAGGAGCATATTTTTCAGATACACTGCCACCAGCAGAAAACAAACCTATATGCGCTTGGCTAAAGTCAAAGCCTTCAACGTCAAGTACTTCAATGGTCTCACCACGAAACTTTATATCTTCACCTGCGCTGCGGCTGCTAGCAAGTAAAAAAAGCTGATCAACAGGAAACTTACGATCTGCTAGCGTTTCAATGATTTGACGGCCTACTAAACCAGTAGCGCCAAGTACGGCAACGTTATATTTTTGCGACATATTTCTTCCTCTATAAACGACATTAAAACAACATCGTTAGTTAAATAATTATTCAGCTATACTAAAGCCAAGCTGGCTAAGTGCTGCTAGTTGTGGGCTATCACCTTGTAGAAATAAGGTGCTAAATTCTCGCCTTATAGGATAGTTTTTACGTAAACTATCGAAGCCGTCGCTCTCTAGGCGACGAAGTAAAATTCCGTCATCGCGGCGAACGTCATAAATTAAATGCACTAAACGAGCAATATCTTGCTCATTAAGGCTTTGCGTAACAGTTGCATTTGTAACGGCTGGTGTTGGTAAAAAATCATCCAACGATTTAATCGCCTCAACACCTTTGAGCTGACACAGTTTTTGATACAACATTTGTGTACCACGAGCTTTCCCCTCAAGTGTATGCCCTGCAATGTGCACACTAGCGTAACGAACATGCTCTAGTAATTCAGTTAAAATATTGGGTTCTTTCTCCCATACATCAAGTACTAAATCTAAATCAGCCCCAGCTTCCATTACCTCAAGCAATGCTTGGTTATCAATTACATCGCCACGGCTTGCATTAATTAGCGTGGTTCCTGGCTTAAGTGATTTTAAACGCTCTTTACCCATCATGTGCAGTGTTTTATGCTCGCCACTTTTAACAAGGGGAACGTGAAAAGTAACAACATCTGACTGCGCTAATAACTCGTCAAGCGCTACATGTTCTTGTAGTAAGCCTTGTTCGTGCTTAATCGGATCGCACAGCAGTACAACTACGTTGAATGCTTTTAATTTTTGCGCCAAGCATGTACCAATGTTGCCCATCCCTACAATACCAATTGTTTGACCACACAATGGACGCGCATTTTCTTGGCTTAATGCAAATAAGCTACTAATTACATATTCAGCTACAGCAACCGCATTACAACCAGGTGCACTTGTAAAAGCAATATTTCTGTCATGTAGTAATTGCGTATCAATATGGTCAATGCCGATTGTGGCAGTACCTACAAAGCTCAACTTGTTAGCTTGTACCAAAAGTTCATGATTAACATTTGTCACCGAACGAGTAAGAAGAACATCTACATCTATTAATTGTTCAGGCGTTAATTTACGACCATCAAAACGCTCAACCTCACCAAAGTCTGCAAAGTACTGCTCAACTAAAGGCATATTTTGATCGGCAAGAATTTTCATTACAGAGTCCGTTTGGCAATTAAGAGGCGCCATTGTAGCGAACAACCTAACCTTTACACAAACTAAAAAGGTGCATTATAGTTAATACAAACACTCAAAAATGGAGATGTGGATTGTTTTAAATCAGCAATTAAAATTAGGAATTTAAACGATGCAAATAATAACCTTACTATTGAATACACAAAGGCCGAATCACAGCATGATTCGGCCTTTATTATGCAAAATAAACTTCAATTACATTATATTTTATTTACTTGATTTTAGTTTATAGCTCAAAATCTTTTTTGAATTTCAAACCAAATTCACTTCGATCATTACTACGCATTACGCCAACAAAACCTGATTGTTGTAGACGACCAACATCGTAAACTTCGTTTAGAACGTTTTCACCATACAGTGTAATTTCCATATCGCCATATGAATTAGTGTAGGAAATATTAAAACCAACTACTTCACGAGAATCAATGGTCTCACTTTGGTTATAAACTGATTGCCCTTGCATTTCGCTTCGGTACGAATAGTTAGCATTAAATGCAAGTGTTGCGCCGCTCTCTAAATCCATAAAGTAAGAAGGTGCAACCATAACAGTCCAGCGTGGTGTAAGTGCAGGTGAATCGCCTTTACCTATACCTTGTACACCCTCAGCCACTTCTGTGATTTCAGAATCTAAATAACCAACTGCACTGCGAATAGTAAAGTCATCAGTAATAGCGACAGTTGTTTCAAGCTCAATACCTTGTGCTTTAGACTGGCCCGCATTTTCTACAATTGTTACAAAACCGCCACCTGCTGTTGGGTCTGAAAATGGTAATGCTAAATCAGTGTAATCAGTCACAAATACCGCAAGCATCATAGATACATTTTCGTGTACTTGGCCTTTTAGACCCATTTCGTAGTTAACCGCTTTCGTTTCGTCAAATGATACAAACTGGTCTGGTCCACCAAATGGGCGCGGTGGAAAACCACCTGTTTGGTAGCCTTTTTGAATCTGGCCATACACATTCATATTATTGCTAAGCTGATAAGATGCATTTACATCCCACGTAACTGCATCAAAATCTGCACTTACATACTTACGAGTAGGAAATGATGGGAATATAGCATTTGCATCTTTTTCATCTTTTGAATAACGAAGACCACCACCTACCGTTAAATCGTCAGTTAAATCGTAGCTTGCATTAAAGTAGGCTGCGTAAGAATTAGTTTCTTGGTTAATTTCAAAATCGCCGTAACCACCAAATGATTCTGTTACTCCGTCATTCAATAAGCCATTGGGTGTATTAAATGGGCTGAATACAAATGGGCCTGAACGTGTAAAGCCATCTTCATTAAAAAAGTAAAGGCCTGACACAAAGTCCATATTATCAAATGTTGCATTTAGTTGAATTTCAAACGAGTACTGATCAGCTCCGCCCTCTTCTGGAAACTCAGATAAGTTTAAAGGTGATGCATCGTCATCTAGGCCACCTTCATACTCAGATGTACGGTAGCTTGAGATAAACTTAGTAGTATAAGTATCGTTAATTGCCCAATCAGCCGAGAACGATGTGCCCCAACCTGAGTAAGAAGTTGATTCAATACCTGCAACGGTTGTACCTAAATCATCAGGGTCTGATGGAATTAAATCTTGAGTCAATAATGGGAAGTCGCCATTAAACACATCGTTTGCATCTAGCGGGTCAGTTAATTCAATTGTGTAAGGCGATTGACCTGACTCGTTATCAACTCCATCTAAAGCAAAAGTGAATGCTAAATCGCTGTTCGCTTGCCATTTAAGGGCTACACGACCACTGAATTCCTCTTCCTCACCAATTTCTTTCTCTGGATTTGCTAAATTAACAGCTTCACCAACACCATCACGTGTTTTGTAAGATGCACTCGCAGACATGCTTAGTTCATCGTTTAGTGAGTTATTAAAATAAACATCACCAGCAATACGTCCACGACTTCCCAGCTTAGCTGAAGTAGTTACAATACCTTCATCACCAGGTTGCTTTGTAATTACATTTACAGCGCCACCTAATGTATTACGACCATATAAAGTACCTTGTGGACCACGAAGCACTTCAACACGCTCAACATTAGGTAATGATAAATTAGAACCCATTTGACGACCTAAATAAACGCCATCTAAGTATACGCCTACACCTGGATCAGTAGTTATTATGTGATCTTGCAGACCAATACCACGAATGAACACAGACGCATGTGCTGCATTACCAACACCGTAACGGGTGATGTTTAAGTTTGGAACATATTTACCAATATCTTCAAGATTACTCATATTGGCTTTATCAATTAGGTTCGCCCCAATTGATGTGATAGCGGTTGGAGATTCAAATAAGCTCTCTGTACGTTTACGAGCTGTGACTTCGATTTTTTCAAACGCGTCTTGTTTTGCGGTTGTTTTAGCTTCTTCAGCATTTACTGAAGTAGATAGTGCAGCGACAATTGCTAGGCTTAACTGTGAGAGTGTGCGTAGTTTCAAAATATTCTCCAAAGGATACCGTGTGATTTTTGTTATGCTTTTATATTGATAATATAAATTTTAGGCATAAAAAAAGACGCTAAATAGCATCTTTCCTCTGGACAGGTATTATATGACATTATTGTGAATAAATGTATAAATTATTTAAATAAATTCATAGAAAATGACAGTAATTTAAGCATTGTTAGCTTTAGATGAATTATCATAAATAAACCCCTCTAATATTTGCCCCACTAATGAACTGTTTTAAAACAAAAAATCTCATAAATACTACTTTAAAGAGCGCATAAAACATACTTATACATGTACTTTCGTGTATAAAAAAAGAGCTAAAACACATTCAGGTATCATTGAAATTAACTAAAAATAAGAATATAGTGCTAAAATGTAGTCTATGGATAGAATATTATGAATATTGAAAATACAGCCAATAAAAGCCCCACATGCTTCACCAGCCCAAATTACACATCACTTTTTTGTGTCGCAGCTGACTTCAACGTCCTACTTGTCAATTATCTAGCTTTAAATGTTATTACAAACCATGAACTTATAAATCAGTTTATGCTAAAAAACGGTCACCAAGGACTCGTTATTTTTGACGTGCCCCAAGACGGTGATGTTTTGGCATTAAAAGAGTGGCCTAATTTGAAAGGTTTGTTTTATGAAGGCACTGACGAAGTACTACTGCAGCAAGGATTACAAGCAATAGAACAAGGAAAACTTTGGTTTCCACGTGCGGTAACTGATGGTTGGATGAGACAAATGCTAGCGAGTGAACAACAAACTACGCTGCAATCAAATAACTTAACCTGCAAAGAAATGAAAGTATTAAACTTATTATTTTCTGGCTTACATTCAAGCGCAATTGCAGACACTTTATTTATCAGTGAAGCTACAGTTCGTGTACATTTACACAAGGTGTATCAAAAAATCGCTGTAAAAAACAAGCAACAAGCATTGCTTTGGTGTCAAAAAAACTTAAATAAGATCAATAGTTAAAACCGATTAAGCAAACTTGATAATAGCTATTGTAATTACCAGCAACATTCGTTCTAACTCCTTAACCAAAGAACGTAAAAAGAAAATTTAGTTATAATATTCCCGCCATTTTAAAAAGCCTTATTAACTAGATTTAAAGTTTATTCTAATAAAATCATACTATTCTGCTTTTAATACATACATAAAATATATATGTTACAAAATTAAAAAGCAGTTACTAAATTTATTTTTATTAACTTCCTAAATTTATTAGATAAAAAACACTATCACTTCTATAATCCTATTGAAATCAACATCTAAATAACAAATAGGAAATACATATGAAAAAGCTATCTGTAGCAGTAGCTGTATGTGCTGTACTTGCATCTAGCTATGCAAGCGCTGAAGTACGTATTAATGGTTTTGCATCTATAGTGGGTGGTAAAAGCCTAGACAGTGATCAAACCTTATACGGATATGACGATGATATCTCATTTAAAAATGAGAGTAAGTTCGCTTTACAACTATCTGCTGATCTTCAAGAGAAGCTAACGGCTACGGCTCAAATTATTGCGCGTGGAGAGGACGACTTTGACGCCACATTCGAATGGGCATATGTTACTTATGAATACAGCGATGAACTGCAATTTAGCGCTGGTAAAATGCGTGTTCCTTTCTATAAATACTCAGATTTCTTGGATGTTGGCTATGCTTATCGCTGGGTACGTCCACCTCGCTCAGTATACGGTATCCCATTTTCGACTTATGAAGGCTTGAGTGTTGTTTACAACAATCAATTAGGAGATTGGGACTCTACTTTGCAAGGGTTTTATGGCGCTTTTGATGGCGATATAGATGTATTTGGAGATAGCTTACCTGCTGAGTTAAATAATTTAGGCGGTATAAACTGGAGCCTATCATACGACTGGTTCAGTGCACGAGCTGCATATATTGTGGCCGACACAAGCATTTCATCTAATGACAGCGGTTTAATTGGACTTGTTGAAGTACTTAATACTAACGGTTTAACGAGCACAGCAAATGATCTGATTACTGACGAAGATGAAACAACTTTTGTTGGTATTGGCTTCTCTATTGACTATGATAACTTCTTATTTGATGCTGAATATACACAGTTTGAAGTAGAGGGAAGTATTTTGGCTGAACAATCACAATACTATGCCTCTGCCGGTTATCGTATAGACGATGTTATTGTTCACTTCACCTATGAAAAAAATGATGATAAACATGATTCATCACGTTTTAATACTCTTGAATCAATTCCTTTATTAAATACTACAGTGAACTTTGCCCTAGAGAGCATGCGTGCAGAGAGTAACGTATACACAATTGGCGCACGTTATGACTTCCATCCTTCTGCTGCATTTAAAATTGACTTCAGTCGATTTGATGATGACATCACTGACACTGAAACGGATGTAGTAGCCGTTGGTGTTGATTTAGTATTTTAATTGGAGCGGAATATGAAAAAATTAATCCTCGCTAGTGCGCTTTCATTATGTTCTTTCGGTGCTTTGGCTGAAGTTGCAGTAATTGTAAATCCTGGTAATGCAAATGCACTTGATGCAGAGACTATTAAGAAAATTTACTTAGGAAAGGCCAAGTCGTTTGATAACGGCAATAAGGTCAACCCAGCAACTCAAAACGGTACCGCTATTGCTGATGAATTCAATTCTAAAGTGGTAGGTAAATCGAGCAGCCAATTAAATGCCTATTGGTCAAAACTTGTTTTTACAGGTAAAGGAACACCGCCTGAAAAGTTTGATTCAGATCAAGCTGTCATTGACTTTGTTGCCGCTAATGGTGATTCAATCGGCTATATAGATAGCAGTAAAGCAACTGACAAAGTTAAAGTGATAGCTACCTTTTAATTGCTATTATTAAATTAAAAAAACCACCTAATCGGTGGTTTTTTATAACTAAACTTTAATAACAATTCGCTCAATTAAGTAAGATATTTTGAGGGAGAAAAACTGTTCAATAGAAATTTTAACACAGCTAGCGTCTGATCTGCCCTCTCAAATTGAATAAGCATTACTTCGAATTGATTTAGCTACGTTACTCAATTTTAAATTTAGCCGTGGCATCTAATAGGTTATCTGAAAGGTAATGAAGGTTTTTAGCTACATCCCTCACAGCCGTTAGCGAGTCCATTGTATCTTCAAATGATACGTGCATATTTGTCACGTTTTCTACAACCATAGCAGCAACTGATGTTTGCTCTTCTGTGGCAGCAGCAATTTGTGAGTTCATTCCATTTATTTCTAACATTTGCTCTGCAATTTTCTCTATAGAAATACCCGTTTTTTCTGCTGCAGTTGCATTATCTGTAGCCATATCTCTTGCAGTCGTCATTGCAGTAACTGATTCGTTAGCCGCTTCAGTTAAAGTAGTCAACAGCTCTCGAATCTCATTTGTAGAGTGAGCAGTTCGCGATGCAAGCTCTCTAACTTCATCAGCAACAACAGCAAAGCCTCGGCCATGCTCACCAGCACGGGCAGCCTCAATGGCAGCATTAAGTGCAAGTAAATTTGTTTGCTCCGCTATTGATGTAATAACATTTAATATTTGCGACACATTTTTTGTATCGTCTGCTAATTTATTGATAGTTGTAGCAGCGTGATTAATCTCATCACTTAACGTACGAGAAGCGGTTACTGATGTTTGTACTTGAGTTCTACTTTGCTCAACTTCTTTCTCTGCCGTTTGCGCTGCATGAGAAGCACTTGCAGCTGATTGAGAGATATCTCCTACACTCTGTTTCATCTCTTCCATTGATTGCTTTACAATCTCAGCATCAGTGGTTTGTTTAGTCGTTGCACGCTCCGCTTGTTCCATCCCCTGCACTAAACGAGTAGAGTTTTCCATTAACGGTTCGCAAACCGCGATAATTTCTAACACCGTTTTTTTCAATATGCCAATAAAAGAGTTGAAGTTTATAGATACTTGACCTATTTCATCTTCAGAGTTAACTGTCAATTTAGTGCTTAGCGAGCCTTTACCGCTTGCTAATAAGCTTAAATTATTTGCCGCATCACTTGCCGAAGAAGCAATTCGCTTAGCTATCCAAATAGCCATAAAGAGCAATAAAATAAGCGATACAATAGAAACAACTAACATTAACGTAAGGGCGTAATCAGAGCGGTCCTTTGTGCTTGCAACAAGTTCAAAAAAACGATCGTCAGCTTTGACTTGTGCTGCCTTAAACTTTTCTAGGACATCGTTATAAAGCGCTGTTTTCCTCTGTGCTTGTTGTTGAATTTTACTAAAATCTGCTGTTCCATTTACCATGCCATTTGCGATAGTCGCTGATATTTTTTCGTAATTTGCGAGCTGCTCTTTAGTGTCACTGTGAATGTAAGAGGCATTTATTTTTTCTATCGCAATAATATTCAACTCAAGTTGCTTGTATGTGTCAGATGCTTTCTCGACTAAATCTTGCTCACCAAATGTTACGGCTTGGGTGTAAAGTTCGTCCAGCTTCTCTAAAATGCCAACATTAGCAGATGTTAACTTAACAACTTTGTAGGATGATTTTTCCATTTCATCAAGTGCAATTCTATTATCATTCATAGCAAAATAGTTGATCAGAACAATCACTAAAAATGCAACGACAGCAATACTCGTAATCGCATGTATTTTTTTACTTATGCTGAGATTTTGAAAAGTGAAGCCTGAAGCCATTGTGAATACCTTATTTTATTGTCTAAATCTATTATCGGCTTATTACTCATAAGTGTTAACTAAATTTGTAAAATTTCTAGTTTTTTTTACAAACAATTCAAAATTCTACATAACTAATTGCCCTTTAAAAAAAGAAAGTACAAATAACATTCAATTTAAATCGCAGGCACAAAAAAACCAGTAACATTTCTGTTACTGGTTTCTAAATTTGGTGCGGATGGGGGGACTTGAACCCCCACGCCCGAAAGCACCACCCCCTCAAGGTGGCGTGTCTACCAATTCCACCACATCCGCATTTTTAAGCTTTCGCTTATTTGTTAAACATATGATTTATTTGAGGAGTATAAATCGTTTAACGATAGCATTACGCTAAATTAGTTCGGTACGTCAGAGCTTTGCTCTTTCGTAGATGTTACCGGAACATCTTCTTCAACAGGAACTGCAGTTTCTACTGCAGGAGCTGCTTCTAGGTTTTCCCACTCGTCAGTCTTTTTAATTTGACCTGCAGTTAGGTTACCTAGCACAATGCTTAAAACAAAAAATACTGTTGCTAAGCTTGTGGTTGTTTTTGTCATAAAGTTACCAGCACCAGACGAACCAAAAACCGTGCCTGAAGCACCAGCACCAAATGAAGAACCCATATCTGCGCCTTTACCTTGTTGAATTAAAACCATTCCAACTAGAGCTAAAGCCACAACTAAATAAACTACTAATAAAATTTCGTACATCTTATACAGTCCCTTTTGCACTGTTACAGATTGCAGAAAAAGATTCTGCTTTTAGACTTGCGCCGCCAATTAAGCCGCCATCTATATCTGTTTGTGCAAATAATAATTCGCTATTTTTTTCATTAACGCTACCACCATATAAGATGGAAAGCCCTTGTGCTAAAGTGCTATCAAGTGCAGCAATTTTATCACGGATAAATTTATGAACAGTTTGTGCCTGCTCTGGCGATGCAGTCTTACCTGTGCCTATGGCCCAAACGGGCTCGTATGCTATCACAGAATCTTTCAGTGCTGCTACACCTAATTTTTCAATTACTGCATCAATTTGTGCAGCAACTACTTGTTCGGTTTGACCGTTTTCTTGCTCACTTTCACTTTCGCCAACACATAAAATTGGTGTTAACCCAACTTCTTGTGCTCTAGCAAACTTTTCAGCGACAGTTTCATTACTTTCGTTATAAATACTGCGGCGTTCAGAGTGACCAACGAGTACGTAAGTTGCACCTAAGTCTTTTAGAAGCTGTCCGTCTACTTCACCGGTAAACGCACCAGGTGTATTTTCAGAAACAGTTTGAGCACCTGTAGAAACACCACTAGCTATCATCGCAGGTACAAGTGGGAATGGAGGAAATAAAACAATGTCCATCTCTTGTGATTTTACATCGTTAATAGCATCAGACATTTGTTTAACTAGCTCTAACGAACCATTCATTTTCCAGTTGCCTGCGACCATCGCCTTGCGTATTGCCATTTTCCACTCCACATTAGAAAGCGGGCGAGATATTAACTTTTCTCGCCCAAAGTTACAAGAGGTTATTGTTATTAATCAGTCTGTTTGCTCATAGATTCTACAACAGCTGCAATTTTTTGAGCGCTGTCTATTACAATTTTTTCTTGCTCGGCTTCAACCATAACACGAACAACAGGTTCTGTGCCTGATTTGCGCAGTAAAACTCGGCCTTTGTCCCCTAAAGCAAGCTCAACTTCTGCTACAGCTGAAAGTACCTCTTGCGCTTTTGTCGGATCTGTTCCAGCGGTATAACGCACGTTAATCATTTTCATTGGATATTTAGTAAAACCAGCACCCAAATCTTGTAGTGTACGGTTTTGTGCAACCATAGCTGCAAGTACTTGCAAACTTGATATAATGCCATCACCCGTGCTAATTAAATCTAAATTTAATACATGGCCTGAGCTTTCACCGCCAATTTTCCAGCCTTTTTGCTGTAGTAATTCCATTACATAGCGGTCACCCACTTTACTGCGAGCAAACTCGATACCTTTTGCTTTTAAAGCATTTTCAAGACCCATGTTAGACATTACAGTGCCAACTACACCTCCACCCAACATATCATCTTCGGCAGCTTGGCAAGCAATAATATAAACTAAATCGTCACCATCAAATACACGACCATTATGATCAACCATCATTACACGATCGCCATCCCCATCGTATGCAATACCTACGTCAGCTTTAAATTCAAGCACTTTGCGTTTAAGGGTATCTACATGAGTAGCGCCACATTCATGATTTATATTAACGCCATTAGGCTCGCATGCATGTGTTATAACTTCAGCGCCAAGTTCGCGCATGACAGAAGGAGCTATATGGTATGTAGCGCCATTTGCGCAATCGACAACAATTTTAAGCCCTTCTAAAGATAACCCTTGGGGGAACTGGCTCTTACAAAACTCTATATAACGGCCGTCTGCACTAACTAAACGCGAAGCTTTACCTAGTTTATCTGAAGCAACACATGTCATTTGCTCATCAAGCATCGCTTCAATTTGAAGCTCTACTTCATCGTCAAGCTTTAGACCCTGCCCATTGAAAAACTTAATACCGTTATCGTAATAAGGGTTATGTGAGGCACTAATTACTATACCTGCCTCTGCACGAAATGTTTGCGCTAAATACGCAACTGCAGGTGTCGGCATTGGACCCAGTAATACAACATCAATACCAGCGGCAATTAAACCAGCCTCAAGTGCAGTTTCAAGCATGTAGCCAGAAATACGCGTATCTTTACCTATAATGACTTTTTTAGTACCATTTTGAGATAATACGCGCCCTGCAGCCCAACCCAACTTCATTGCAAACTCAGGGTTAATAGGTGGCGTTCCTACTAGACCACGTACGCCATCAGTACCAAAATATTTTCTTTCTTTCATTATGCAATTCCTTTCTCGCAGGCTTGATATACACCAAGTACGTCTGCGGTTTCTTTAACGTCATGTACACGAATAATTTTTGCGCCATTTTGCGCCGCGATTAACGCACCCGCTAAGCTGCCCGCTAATCGCTCATTTGTTTCTCTATTTAATAGATTACCTATCATCGACTTACGAGATAATCCGGCCAATAATGGCAAACCTAACTTGTTAAAATCATCAAACTTAGCCAATATTTGATAGTTATGGCTAAGTGTTTTTCCAAATCCAAAACCAGGGTCTAGAATAAGTCGCTCAAACTTAATCCCTGCTGTTTCACATGCTTTAATACGTTCACTAAAAAACATATTTATATCTGCAAACAGATTGTCGTAATGAGGTGCGCACTGCATGCTGCGGGGTTGCCCTTGCATATGCATTAAACAAATTGCTACATCTTCATACTGCGCAACCGTTTCTAAGGCGTTTATTTCTTGTAGAGCTCTTACATCATTGACTATATCTGCCCCAGCGAGTATTGCTTGCTCCATTACTTGTGCTTTACTGGTATCAATTGAAATAACGCAATCACTGTACTCACGTATCGCTTTAATAGCAGGAATTACTCGGGCTAGTTCATCTTTCAAACTCACATCTGGCGCGCCTGGGCGGGTAGACTCTCCCCCAATGTCTAAAATTTGCGCACCATCCCCTAACAATTGCATTGCGCGCTTTAGCACTATTTTGGGGTCTAAAAACTGCCCGCCGTCAGAAAATGAGTCTGGCGTTACATTCAATATTCCCATAATAACAGGCTTTTCAATATTGAGCGTACGTCCTCTGGGAAGCTTTAATATATTAGTCATTGCCAACCTTTATTCTTTTTCTAAATAGCTGATACAAAAAAGCCCCGAAATTCGGGGCTTTCACTAACTATTTTAACGATTATTCAGCTTTATCATCAAGGTTTGTTTCATCTTTTTTCGATGAATCATCCGCTTTTTGACTTTCATCAAGCACTGGCTCTTGAGGTTCTTGCTCTTTTACCGGCTTAGCTTCATGGCGGTCATGAGCATCGCGCGGCTCACGCACTGGTTGGCGCGCCATTAAATCATCAATTTGCTTAGCGTCGATTGTTTCGTATTTCATTAACGCGTCTTTCATTGAGTGAAGAATATCAATATTTTCTTTTAATATTTCTTCTGCTCTTTGGTAGTTACGATCTGAAAACAAGCGTACTTCAGCATCAATTATTTTAGCAGTATCATCCGACATACTAGATGCACGGCTTCCGCCACCACCCATATACATTTCGTTTTGATCTTCAGCGTAAAGCAATGGACCTAGCTTTTCACTTAAACCCCAATGTGTAACCATTTTACGTGCAATATCAGTTGCGCGCTCAATATCGTTACTTGCACCCGTTGTTACTTTGTCAGCACCATAAATAAGCGCTTCAGCAATACGGCCACCATAAAGGCTTGAAATCATTGATTCTAAAAGTTCTTTTGAATGACTAACACGGTCTTGTTCAGGCAAGTACATTGTTACACCTAGCGCACGGCCACGTGGAATAATAGATACTTTGTAAACTGGATCATGTTCAGGAACCATACGGCCCACAATTGCGTGGCCTGCTTCGTGATATGCTGTCATTTCTTTTTCTTGCTCGCTCATCACCATGGTTTTGCGCTCTGCGCCCATCATGATTTTATCTTTAGCAGCGTCAAATTCAGCCATACTTACAACACGTTTATTACCACGTGCAGCATAAAGTGCAGCTTCGTTTACTAAGTTCGCTAAATCAGCGCCAGAAAAACCAGGTGTTCCACGTGCTATAAGAGCCGCTTCTACGTTATCGCCTAATGGCACTTTACGCATGTGTACTTTAAGTATTTGCTCACGACCACGTATATCAGGTAAACCTACTTCTACTTGACGGTCAAAACGACCTGGACGAAGTAATGCAGGGTCTAGAACATCTGGTCGGTTAGTTGCCGCAATAACGATAATACCTTCGTTACCACCAAAACCATCCATTTCTACTAGCATTTGGTTGAGTGTTTGCTCACGTTCATCGTTACCGCCGCCCATACCTGCGCCACGTTTACGACCAACCGCATCAATCTCATCTATAAAGATAATACAAGGTGCCGCTTTTTTAGCTTGTTCAAACATATCACGTACACGTGACGCACCAACACCGACAAACATTTCAACAAAATCTGAACCAGAAATTGTAAAAAACGGTACTTTCGCTTCACCCGCAACAGCCTTTGCAAGTAACGTTTTACCAGTACCAGGAGGACCAACCATTAGTACGCCCTTAGGAATACTACCGCCAAGCTTTTGAAACTTAGAAGGGTCACGTAAAAAGTCTACCAATTCGGTAACATCTTCTTTCGCTTCATCACAACCAGCAACATCTGCAAACGTGGTTTTAATTTGATCTTCGCTCATTAAACGGGCTTTACTCTTACCAAATGACATAGCGCCTTTACCGCCACCGCCTTGCATTTGACGCATGAAGAATATCCATACACCTATAAGCAGTATCATCGGGAACCAAGAAATAAATATACTTGCTAAGAATGATTGTTCTTCAGGTTGTACACCCTTCACATTTACATCATTTTTAAGTAAATCATTTATTAAGTCTTCATCGTACATTGGCATCGTTGTTTGAAAACGCTCACCACTGCTCTTAGTACCAGTAATATTTCCTGTACCGCGGTCGATAATAACTTCTTGTAAAGAGCCACTGCGGACATCTTTAACAAATTGAGTGTAACTTGTTTGACGATCAACTTGCTCGCCACCATTAAAGCTCTGAAAGACTGACATCAGCACAACTGCAATCACCAGCCATAGTATTAAATTTTTCGCCATATCGCTCAAGGGGTTAACCTCTTGTATCCAATTAATTTAAATTCAACTAAACGCCAAGCAACTGTACTACAGTTTGTATCCAGTCGCTACTATATATACTTCCCGAGAACGGGCACGTGAGGCATCAGGTTTGCGTATTTTCACTGCTTTAAAACTATTACGTACATCTTGCAAGTATTGATCAAAGCCTTCACCTTGGAAAACCTTAACAATAAATGCGCCATTTTTCTTTAGTACTTGACTACACATATCCAGCGCAAGTTCTACCAAATACATACTACCCGCTTGATCTACTGAGTTATTACCACTCATATTTGGTGCCATGTCAGAGAGTACCACATCAACATTTTTACCATCAATACGTTTTAGCAACGCATTTAACACAGCTTCTTCACGAAAGTCACCTTGTAAAAAGTCAACACCCGCAAGTGAGTCCATAGGTAATATGTCACAGGCAATTACTTGACCTTTGTCACCTACTTTTTCTGCCAAATACTGTGACCAGCTTCCTGGAGCTGCTCCTAAATCAACAACGGTCATACCAGGGCGAAGTAACTTATCTCTATTTTGTACTTCATCTAATTTAAAAACCGCTCGTGAACGCCAGCCTTTTTTTTGCGCTTCTTGAACATATTTATCATCAAAATGTTCTTTCAGCCATCGCTGTGAACTGGCTGACTGTTTTTTATTTGTCATAAATTAACACGCAACTAATTAGTAATATTCTCTAGATGGCGTTAGAATACCCTTAATTCAAGCCATATTCAGCAAAATTTGTATAAACATGACATTATCAAACAAACAAAAGCAGTTTTTAAAAGGTCAGGCACATAGCCTCAAGCCTGTAGTTTTACTAGGTTCTAACGGTTTAACCGAAGGCGTAGTAGTCGAAATTCAAAGTGCATTAGAAATTCACGAATTAATCAAAGTTAAAGTTCCAACTGATGATCGTGAAACAAAAGCACTTATTTTTGAAGCAATCGTACGTGAAACTGGTGCAACTAAGCTACAAACGATAGGTCACACTATTGTGCTTTATCGTCAAAGTGTTGAGAAAAAAATACATTTACCACGTAACTAATTAATCCTATTTAAAGGATTTAGTACGTTTAAATTAAAAAACCAGCTTGATGCTGGTTTTTTGTTATATAACACTTTTTAATTTAAAAACTCATTGTATGGTGCGTTACATCATAATCAGTGCCATTACTTCTGGGCTTATTATGCAATATAAAATACTGAGTAAATTGTGTCTCACTCATAGCTGGCACTTTTTCATTGGAGAGTAGTTCAGCCAGTTGCGGCGTCGTATTACTGTGCCCAATAACAACAACTACACCCTTTAGTTTGAGTAACTCATTTTTTAAATCACCTAGCTCACCTGCGTTATACACATTTAATTTGGTATTAAAATGTGCCTGCAAAGGTGCGGCTGTCTGCAACGTGCGTTTATAGTTGCTGCTAAAAAGATGTATATTTTGATGTTCTTTAAACAAAGTAACTAAATTATTTGCACGTGCCTTCCCCTCTTCTGAGAGCGCTGGGTTTTTCCCCGTTAACTTTTCGCTATGACGAAACAAATATACCTCGTCAGGTGCGGCAAATGCCAAACTACAATTAAATGACAAGGCTAAAAAAGTGATTGCTAATATTATTTTATTCATATTTTTTTACCTCGTTTGTATTCTAATAGCCTGTCGATAAATTCAGTTGTTAATTCATTTATTACGCCGGTTTCAGCATTAACGATTAAACTAAAACCAACATTTAAGTGGGGAAACACAACCACATCGCTTCTATATCCTTGCACCCAGCCACTATGATAGTAAAGCGTTTCATCAGCATAATTATAAACCCGCCAACCTAGTCCGTAATAAGCCTCATTAAGGTGTTTTTTCCACACCCTGCGATGCATTTCTTTTTTTGTATGTGTATAAGGACGCGTTTGCTTTGCTAGAGTATCCAATGACAAAACATCTGGGTATTGCCCTAGCTGGGCTTTTAACCAAATGGCCATGTCATTTGCGCTTGCGTTTACACCCGCTGCAGGTCCCACTTTATAATAATTTTTTTTAAGCTTAGCGCTATACCAACGTTTTGTACCGCGCACGTGTGGTAATGCGTAATTTTCATCCTGAACCATAGATTCAAAACCTAAGCTGGCATCACTCATTTTTAAAGGCGCAAAAATAGTTTCCCGTAACCATTGCGCGTAACTTTTACCACTGCTTTGTAATATCACATTACCTATAAGGCTAAACATAACATTTTGATAACCGTAACATTCGCCTGGTTTGCAAATAGGTTTAACACTAAGTAATTTTTCAACAATACTGGGGTAATCCATACGAGACTCTATCAAATTATCGTACGCATTAGGCACTAACCCACTTGCATGACTTAGAAGGTGAAATACCTTTAAATCATCTTGATAAACAGTCCCTTTGAACTCAGTTATGTAATCGCTAACAGCTTTATCTAATTTAAGTAAACCCTCATTGGCTAATTTAGCTGATAACGAGCCTGCAAATGTTTTAGAAACAGACGCGAGCCTAAACCGGGTATGCTTATTTACTTTTTGTCCATTTCGGGTTTTAGTTACACCCATGGTGTGGATGTAGTCTGAGTTGTTTGTACTTACAATCGAAAGTGCAGCGCCTGGTATACCTTTATTTTTCAGTTTTTTTTGCGCATAACGGCCGTACTTTTTTACAAATGCATCCCAATCAGGATCTGCTTTTGCTGCAAAACTCACAGAGCTAAACAACAAACACAAAGCAGGTAGGCTATACAATAAAGATTTGAGATACTTCATTTTTATAAATTTTATCTTTTTAACTACATCTATGTAGATAATATCATGAAGTTTTGTTTGGACTAACGTACAATACGACGATTATTTGGTTTTTAGTGAGTGTTTAGTACTTATGCGTTTTTTAGTTGTGTCACTTTTTGTTATATTATCAACTGGTTGTACTCTTACAAAGCAGCCGGCCGAGCCACTGGCTATGCCATTAAAGCCAACATTAAAAAGTCAGACCTACCAGCTTGAGTACACCACAGAACACTCATCCCCAAAAGTTAAATCCGTTCAACTTCCTGCACATAAGGTAGTTAGAAACCAAACAGTAAAAATTATTACCGATAAGGCAAGTGTAACCGATAAACTTTTATCGCAAATTAGCCAAGCACTTAACGATAAACAGCTAAAAGTAACCACTAAAAATAACAGCGACTACACACTAACTATTCAGCAACTTGATTTAACTTTCACTGACGATGTTAAGTACGCAATAAAGCAACCTGAGAACCCTTTTACATTATATTCAGATATTGCTCAGCAATACCCAACTCAGGAATGTGCTGCAATATTTGCACAAGTAAGTATGCGCCTCACACACAAAGCATCGGGTGGTGTTGTTTGGTTTGCTAAATCTTCTATTGATAGTGCAAGTTTTCATCGTGAGCCACTAGTTTATAGTTTCACCGAAGAGCAAAAAATAACTAATGAGCTTGAGGTTGTCGCTTTTGTCCATCAGCAAAATACTGATGAAGCCCGCATGGAAAGACTTGGAAAAGACATTCAAATTCCTCAGTACAAAACGTTGTCAAAGTTATCTAGCCTTGCCAAGCTTAGTGGTCCATGTAACAGAACAGAAGTAAGCGCATTAACGCCTATGATGCAGTTTTACTTAAGCAGTATATTAATCGATAAAATTAAAGTTCAGTAAATTAGGGTCTGTTGATCTTTACGAATTAAAATTTGTTCAAACTAGGGGCTATTTAATCGCGGCGCTAGGTTTGTGACCTAGTGGGCTCGATAACTGCTCCTGCGTTATTCTAATGGCTTACATCCATGTAAGAATAAGTAAAAACCGAGCAACAAAGCGTAAATAGCCCTTAGGAAAAACACTTTGGGCAGCGCCTGTTTGGCATTAATGCTACGTTATCGCCCATTTATGGGGAATAGCCACACTGCATAGGCTCTGCCTTGCCTAAATACCAAACAGACTGCTGAAAATTTAACCTTGAAAGTTCAACAGACCTAACACTTACTACATTTTTTTACAGATTAAAGGAACGAATTAACAATATACTACGCTTAATAACAAATAATAATTAGGCCCCATAGGGATGAAAAACACTTTGCTTAACCATACTTTAGTTAGCATAACATTGCTTTTTTGCTTTATTTTTAGCACCACAAGTATGGCAAGTAATCGCTATTATGCAGACAATACGTTAGAACCAACCCAAGGCTTTGCGTGGGATTGGAGTGCAGGTGCGGGCTTTTATATTGAAGATTCTTACCTAATCGGTATCGAATCTTACGATAAAGGCGTTGAGCTTGATTTAAGTCTTGCTGTTTCTTACGATAAATTTTATCTTGATTTTGATCACAATCAACTCAGCGGTGGTCTTGTAATTGGTTACAGCCTTATAGATAAATTTGATTGGGGCTTAGATATACTTGGCACAAATACTCAAGCCGGGTTTGACGAAAAAGGCCTCGGGTTTTATAACCACGGTGTTATAAAAGAACTCCAAGGTATTAAAAAACGTAATTACGATTTTGATGTTGGTCTTAGGCTCTCGCGCCGATTTGAAAATTCACAATTCTCCTTTGAATACCTTCATGACGTATCTGGTGCCCATAATGGCTGGGTTATAAATAGCTTTTTTACCCACATTTTGCCATGGCGAAACTGGGAGTTTAGATCTGGTGTTGGTTTAAGCGCCTACTCTGCTGACTTTACAAATTATTACTTTGGCATTGATAGCGATGAAGCCACCAGCCTTCGCCCGATTTATAGCAGCAATGCCAGTACTAGTATTATCTTTGAGTTCCATGCTGAATATCCAATAAGCCAAGATTGGGTGTTTTTATCCGGTTGGCTTACTACATGGTTTTCAAAAGAAATTGACGACAGTCCAATTATTTCCCAAGGATATCAACATAAAGCCAAGGTAGGCCTACGTTATGTATTTTAGATGGATCTGGGTATTACTGATCTTTCCCAGTACCTTTACTGTTAAAGCGCAGGACCCCCCTGAAGCACTCATAGCACTACCCGACACTTGCGTTGCACTGCGCGAAGGGCGTAATTGCTATGCCGATGTTACACTTACGTGGGAGCAGCCTATCATTGGTAATTACTGCCTACGCGATGCAACTTCAAAGTACATTATGCAATGTTGGCTAAAGCAACAAAGTGGTACTTTTAATTATGCTTTTGACTCACAGCAAAGCATTTCATTTGAACTATTTGATAGCAATACATCCAAAGTCATCAGTACAGCAGAAGTAAAACTACAGTGGGTTTATCAAAACAGACAAAAAAAACGCCGCTGGCGACTATTTTAATACCAATCGTATTAGGGATATTTTATGGATAACTACGGCACTATTTTACTTGTTGAAGACGATGCATCACTAGCGCAATGGGTTGCTGAATATTTAACAGAGCAAGGCTATACAACGCATGTTTGTCATCGTGGTGACGAAGTTGTTAGCCAGGTCAAAACGTTAAACCCAAATATTGTGCTCCTTGATATTATGCTCCCGGGGCAAGATGGTATTAGCGTATGTAGAGAGCTTCGTAGCTTTTATAATTCGCCTATTATAATGCTCACCGCACGCGATGAAGAGATGGATGAAGTTATTGGTTTAGAAGTTGGCGCAAGCGATTACATAATGAAACCGGTGCGTCCACGTGCATTGCTAGCGCGAATAAAAGCAGCACTGCGTCAAAACAATGAGCCAAATAAGCCACAGGTTAGCCAAAGCATTATTCAAGTTGGTGCACTTAGTATTAATACCGAATCTAGAAATGTGACCCTTAACGAGCAAGATATAAACATATCAAGCGCCGAATATCTATTATTACACTACCTTGCAAGCAATGCAGGTCAAGTTGTCTCACGCGATGCCGTATTTAAAGCAACGAAAGGTAGAGAGTACGACGGGCTTGATAGAAGTGTTGATGTACTTATTTCTGCACTTCGTAAAAAATTTAATGATGATCCACAAAACCCCGAAAAAATTAAAACTATTTGGGGCCGTGGATATTTACTTGTTTCTACCGCGTGGTAATAGAGCGATGAATAAATAAATGAAAAAGTTTTATATATCGCTTCTAGGCAGTGCACTTTTATCTATTGTGGTATTGGGCTGGCTTATTGATGCTTTTAGTCAACAAGCGCATACCCCACAAGATGAATTTAGTCAGCAAAGTAAAATGATCATGGGTTTTAATAAGCAGTTAGCTAACATACCTACATCTGAGCGCAGCGATTATGTAAAACAACTAGCCCGAGAGTTTGATGTTTTAATTGACTACAAGCCAAATGAGTCACTCGCCTTACCACCTTCTTTATTATTACAAATGCACACGCCAGGTGGGCTGATTTTAGAGGATCAGCAAGGCTTTTATATGCTTTATAGTAGCGACGTTTTGAATCCTTTTCACTTATCAATGCGATTAGATAAAATTTTTGATAGCGAGCAGCATAACGACATTATATTAACTCTACTATTTTACGCAGGCCTATGTGTATTTATGGGGTTTATTATCGCGCCCTTAGCTAAACGGCTAACTGTCTTAAATGAAGCCGCTAAAAAGTTTGCCTCTGGTAATGTTCAAGCCCGAATAAAGGTATCGCACTTTACCTATATAAAAGATGTAGAGCTTACTTTTAACCGCATGGCTAGCCAAATAGAGAAACTTGTCGCCGAAAACAAACTAATGGCCTCGAGCTTGTCTCACGACATCCGCACCCCTATCGCGTGCCTGCGATTTGGTTTAGATGCGGCATTAGATAGCCATGATGAGCAAAAAGTAAAACAGTATTTAACCCGTATGGAAAACGATTTAGATCATATGGAATCGATGCTTAGTAGCTATTTAGCATTTGCTACTTTAGAGCAAAACGCGAATAAACTAACCTATTCATCAACCAATATTAAATCCTACCTTGAAGATATTTTAGTTCAACTTGCACCAAAACTTGAAATGCAAATGCTCAACGTACAGCTCAATAGTACAGATAAAATAATAAATGCAGATCTTCACTGGCTGGCTCGTGCAATTACTAACTTATTAACTAACGCATGTGATTTTGCAAACCAACATATTTACCTCAGTGCAAAGTTACACGAGCAACAGCTTATAATAACGGTAGAAGATGACGGCCCTGGTATCGCACAAGAGAACTTTAGTAATGTATTTAGCCCATTTTTTAGAGAGGAAGATCACCGTAACAGAGCCGATAAGAGTTATGGCCTTGGCCTAGCCATTGTTACCAAGGTAGCTGATTGGCATCATGGCAGCGTTAAAGTAAGTAAAAGCACCCAGTTAGGGGGGGCGTGCTTTACTCTCACTATTGCACAGCACCATAATCCGTAAAGCAATAGTTACAGACTGTAATTAACAATTATTAAACAAAATCAACTCGTTATTTTAAACGACTTAATAACAACAATTAAAATCGATGGTTATAACATACACTTTACTTATTAATTTGTGCTAGATCAGCAAATAAGCACTTTTTATTTTTTTACATTTCCAGTAGATTGTCACCGCCGTCACACAATAGAGAAGTACAATAATATGAGCGCAGTTAGAGGCGAGTTTAGCTCTCGCTTTGGTTTTATTATGGCCGCCGCGGGTTCTGCCGTTGGTTTGGGCAATATTTGGGGATTCCCTACACAAACAGCAAGTAATGGCGGTGCTGCATTTTTAGTCGCATATTTAGTGCTTGCGTTCTTTTTAGCCTACCCCGCTTTAATGGCTGAACTGATGATTGGACGTCATGGCCAAGCAAACGCAGTGTCATCACTTCAAAAAATATCTAATAAGCCATGGCAAAAACACTTTGCCTTTGCTGTTGGTTTTGGCGGTATTTTATGTGCTGGCTTTATACTAAGCTTTTACGCCATTGTTGCCGGTTGGATGCTCAGCGCCACAGCTGAACCCATAGCCACTTTAGTTGGTGCCAACACAGCATCTACATGGTTAAGCGAGCAATCACTTACTCGAAATATTATATTCACTATGATCTTTATCGTACTAACAGTCGCTATTATAAGTAGAGGCGTTGAAAACGGTATTGAGAAGTGGTCTAAGCGTTTAATGCCTGCACTTTTAGGCATTTTATTTGCACTTATTGCTTATGTGATGACGCAAGATGGTGCTATGGAAGGCTTAAAAGCCTACTTAGTTCCTGACTTTTCATCTATTTTTGACGCAAAACTATTAGTAAGTGCACTAGGGCAAGCTTTCTTCTCACTATCGCTTGGCACTAGCGTAATGATTATTTACGGCTCGTACATTAGTAAAAAAGAAAACCTCGTTTCTTTAGGTGCCTATGTAACCCTTATTGATGTATTTATAGCCTTTGTTGCAGGTTTACTGATTATTCCGGCTATGTACGTAGCACAAGCTCAAGGCGTTGAAATATTCTCGGCCACAACGGGTAAGCTACTCTCTGAAGATACATTAGTGTTTCAGGTACTCCCCGCTTTATTTGATGGAATGGGCGAAGTTGGCTTATTTGTGGGTTTTTCATTTTTTGCGTTAATGAGTATTGCCGCTTTAACATCATCTATTTCAATGTTAGAGGCGCCAGTATCATACACCGTAGAGCGCTTTGGGATGAAACGCGTTCAAGCAACGTGGTTAATTGGGGCGCTAATCGCTATCGTCAGTATTACAATTGTGTGTAACCTTAGCAGCTTATTTGGCTTAGTAATCACTCTCACTACAAAAGTAGCTCAGCCTTTACTTGGTCTTATGTGTTGTATATTTGCAGGCTGGATTTGGTATAGAGGCTCATTACTAAAAGCAATTCAAGAGGGTAACCCTGAAGTTCACAATACATTGTTTTGGAAAATATGGCCTTGGTATACTAAGTTTGTATGTCCACTTGCTATTGGCATGGTGTTTTTACATTCACTATTGAGCTAAATGATACCTTAGCCTTAAAATAGTTTTAAATAAAATAGCCCACATTAGTGGGCTTTTTTATAGCTGCTTAAATTGGATTTATTGAGTGAGTTTTAAAATCATATCTTGATGAGGTATACCGTCTTCTAGATATTCACTTTTGTAATCTTCAAAGCCAAAGGAGCGGTAAAAATCAAGTAAGTAGGTTTGTGCGCCAATATAAATATCTCGTTCAGGCCACCGCTCTTTACAGCATTCTATAGCTTTACTTACAAGTACAGTGGCGTCGCCTTTGCCACGCGCACTTTTACTTACCAGCACGCGCCCTATTGCGCTGTATTGCTCATTTTTTTCATAGCATCGGGCATAAGTGTGTAGCCGCCCATTGTCTAGTGTATATAAATGCTGTGTATTTAAATCAATATCTACATCATCAAGTTCAGGGTAAGGGCACGCCTGCTCTACAACAAATACGTCTACACGTCCTCGCATAATAGTAAAAAGAGTATGCGCATCTAAAGCATTAAACTGCTCACATTTAAATTGCATTTTAAATCCTATAAACAATAAACCCAGCCTAGGCCGGGTTTAATAAAATTATTCACTTGTTAGTTTATATTAAGCAAATAAGCGCTCTAGTTGGTCGCACAACTGCGATAAATTCACGTGGTCATGCTCTATCGTTAAATCTACATAACCATCGCCTCTAAAGGCCCTGTCTAGCTCTATAAGCACGTGTGTTTTATGTGCCTCTGGTACAAATGACAACTCGATCTCTTGAATGCCAAATAAACTACGGCTATTTGGCTTATATTCAAGTTCCTGATAACAGCCCGATAACGATTGAAATGTTGAAGCGCGCAAATGGCCTTTTTCTACATCAGCTTTCATTAAGCTAAAACCTAGCTTTTCCATCGCCTGCATGCACGTTTTAACAGCTTCATTAGGGTAAATATGTAAATGGTCTTTATCGCTCGGATCAAGTGCTAAATCAATATCTAAACCTGTTTCAAGCCACACATGAGATTGATTGTAACCTGCATTAATTTCTGTAATAGGTGTTTCAGAATGAAGACGTGCTTCAAAAGGGATACTTTTAACTTCGCCAGGCTCAATTGTACCTATATCTGTAATTCGCCATTGGTCAATCACATGATTGGTAAAATAATCGCCATCATCACCTGCCACTTTAACACGGGTCATAAGTAATAAATCTAAGCCTGCAATATCTTGGCTAACATCACCTGCGGTAATGACTATTTGTGCATTAAAAAGCTGACCAGGTTGTAGGTGTTCAGTCTCTAAAACAGTATCTACTTTTGCAGCACCAATACCTACCGACGCTAAAATCTTTTTAAACATATATTTCTCCTTAAGCTGAGCGGTTCTATTATTTGCTCTTGCTTAAACTTCTTCGTTATCTCATCTTAACCATATTTAAAAGCCAATGTCAGTGAAAAAATGTTATTTACATGCTATTTACGATTAAATATATGTTTGATGCGCATTTTTTATACACAGCTAGGCAAGTATTTGATTAGACGCGTTCATTTTTAGGTCTATTTTTATTTTCAATGGTATAAATTTTTCGTTACACTGCAACCCCAAATGAAGTGATATTAAGAATTATGGAACTAATCTATTTTGCCGCCGCGTTTGTGTGTGGCTTTGCTGTTTATCAGTTAAAGCTGCCTCCTCTTATTGGATTTTTATTAGCAGGTTTTGCTTTAAATTTATCGGGTTATAAAAGTACAGAGTTGCTCGATACAATAGCAGCACTTGGCGTAACCCTTCTTCTTTTTAGTATTGGTTTAAAGCTAAAGGTAAACAGTTTAATTAAACCCCAAGTGTGGGCGCCTGCAACATTGCATATTATTTTTAGCAGCGCGCTTTTTAGTGGCTTTATGTTATTGCTTGGTGTTTTCGCTATTCCACTGTTTATTGATTTAAGTTGGCAAAGTGCTTTATTAGTTGGGTTTGCGCTTAGTTTTTCAAGTACTGTATTTGCAGTAAAAGTGCTTGAAGAACGCGGAGAAATGGCAAGCCTTCACGGTAAAATAGCCATTGGTATACTAGTCATGCAAGATATCTTTGCTGTTATCTTTTTAGCGATTAGTACAGGTAAAATTCCAAATGTATGGGCAATTGCATTAATAATTGCTCTGCCTTTATTACGACCTGTCATGTATGGCGTATTAAATCGCTCTAAACATGGTGAACTATTACCATTATTTGGTTTTTTCTTTGCTTTAGTTGCTGGTTATCATGCATTTGAATTTGCAGGATTAAAAGGCGACCTAGGCGCACTCATAATTGGGATGATGTTTGCACCACATAAAAAAGCAGGAGAACTATCAAAATCTCTGCTTAATTTAAAAGACATATTATTAGTCGGTTTTTTCTTAAGTATTGGCTTGAGCGCAGAGCTAACCACTAGCTCATTAATCGTTGCTATTATACTTGTTTTAGTTTTACCTATTAAAATAGCGCTTTATTACGTATTCACAAATATATTCAAACTACGCGCACGTACATCATTACTTACCGCCTTTAGTTTATCTAACTACAGCGAATTTGGGTTAATTGTATGTGCAGTAGCAGCTAGCACAGGCATGATCACTTCTGAGTGGCTGGCCGTAATGGCAATTGCTGTTTCTATTACCTTTGTAATTGCCTCGCCGTTAAATAAGCGCTCAAACGAGCTATACGTAAAAATAGAGCACTGGCTATTAAAGTTTGAAAGCAAAACTCGTTTAGCTGAAGAGCTACCTGTTAACCTAAACGATACTAAAATAGTCATTTTTGGTATGGGACGTATTGGTACTGGTGCTTATGAAACAATCAACGCGACTCACCCAAATGTTGTTGCAGGCATAGATATAAAACCTGAAGTGGTAGATAAGCACGTTAACAGAGGCCGCAACGTATTAATTGCTGATGCAACAGATCCTGACTTTTGGCAACGAGTAAATCATTCGCAAGTAGAAATGGTCATGCTTGCAATGCCAAAGCATATGCAAAATATTTTTGCGCTAGAGCAACTACAAGCCTCAGGTTATAAAGGCCAAGTAACAGCTATTGCAAACTACCCTGATCAACAAAAAGAGCTAGAAGAAATGGGTGTTCATTCTACTTATAACTTTTACTTAGAAGCAGGTAGTGGTTTTGCAGAGCACGTTAAACAAGAGCTATTTAACGAATAATCACTTTTTATAACGTCTATAAATAACAAAGCCTTAAAATCATTAAGGCTTTGTTATTAGTTTTTAAATGAAAAGCAATTCTATTTACATTCCTTTACAAGCCATTTCACCACGACCATAAAAAACAGGTAGACTATCCATGTTGGTTAAATAAAACCCCATGTTCTAATAATAACTTAATTAGATCCCAGCTAATTAAAGTTCAACTAGGTTTATATTAATCAACAAAAAATTATTAAATCAGAGGGCCTACTCCCTCGCAAAATAGGCTGTTTCTTGCCCGTCACAGCCTATTTTATATTTCTAAAATCCCTTACACTTACGCAGACTTTAAAACCTAAGTAACTCTTATGGATCCAAAACAATTAAAAATAGCTGTAAATACAACGATGCCTTTTGGGAAATATGCTGGGCGCCCTTTATTACTACTACCAGAACCTTATTTGGTGTGGTTCAAACAGCAGGGATTTCCTAACTCGAAACTTGGTAGCCAACTAGCGATGATGTATGAGGTTAAACTAAATGGCCTTGAGCAAATGTTAATGCCATTACTTGAAAAAAATAAAAAATAATTGAGAACTTTTTTAAATACTTGCGGTCTATTATATTGCTACTTGTTGATTTTGGTTTTTAACCGCAAAAAAAGCGCCTTAGGCGCTTTTTTTATGTCTTAAATTTAAGAGGTAAATATACAATAAATTTAGCACCACCTAAGCTTGAGCTTTCTGCTTTACACTCTCCTTGGTGCCACGACACAATTTTAGCAACTATAGCAAGCCCTAAACCAAAGCCACCAGTGTCCTTGCCTCTACTTTTATCTAATCGAGTAAAAGGCTTAAATACGTTTTCTCGCTCAACGGGGTCAATCCCTTCACCATCATCTTCAACAATCAATACGATGTGAGTTGCCTCTTGTAGCAATGAAATTTTGACTTGTTGATGAGTGTATTTGAGCGCATTGCCAATTAAATTTTGAAATACTCGCGCCATAAAGTGGCTATCACAGTAGTAGTTTAAATGCTCAGGGAGGTTTATAGAGAGCGTTGTTCTAGCTTCAAAATTTAGCTTTTCAACAGTGGTTTTTACCAGCCCAGCTAAATCGCAGTTTATTGGCTGTAAACTTGGTTGTTGAGAGTCTAATCGCGCGTATTCAAGCATTTCAGAGACAAGTGACTCAAGCTCGCTAATGTCTGTTTGCATGTTTGTTAGGTATTTTTCGCCTTTTTCGTCAAGCATTTGTTCTTGTAGCATGACTATTGCAAACTTTAAACGTGCTAGTGGTGTTCTAAACTCATGCGACACCGATGAGGTAAGCTCTTGCTGCGCACTAAGTAAAAACTCAATACGTTGCTGCATTACCTTTAATGTATCAGTTATAGGTAAAAAGAAAGACTTAGAAGAGTCATTTAGTTGAAAGTCTTGCAAACCCTCTACCGCTTCACACGCTTTACGTAGCTTTGCAAAGTCACGCCAGAGTAAAAAGCTCCATAGCCCAACTGGTATACCTACAATAATAAGTAGTAATAAATACGGCCAAACAGAAGATGATTCTTGCGTTAATACGCCTACCGGTCCTACTTGAAGTAATGAATCATTACCGAGATCTACATACCAAACAATGCGTTGTTGCTTATCATACAAATATAAGTAGTGGTTTTGATTTAGCTGCGATTGTTGTTTTTGAGGAAGTATTAAATCACGTCGTTCAATCACTTTACTTTCAAAGTTATGCTTTAGTTTTTTAAGACCATTTGGGGTTTGTGAAAGCAACCACAGTGATTGCCCAAACTCATCGTCTAAGAAGACCTGCTGCTGCGACTCTTCATAGGGCCACAGCTGCTCAATAACACCACTTACAACAAATAATGAAACAATGATATATAAGTATAAGCTGGTAAACAGTTTTCCCATTACAGCCGATTAACCTTAAATAGTTCTAAAGATCCCATGCATCAGAAACAAATAAATAGCCTTGTCCCCATACGGTTTTTATACGATACGGCTTATCACTATTATCGCCTAATTTTTTACGAATTCGTGATACGCGTACATCCACAGTTCTATCAAGTCCGTCGTATTGACGGCCAATCATATGTTGGTGCACATGTTCTCTGCTTAGTACTTCACCCGCATTTGACGCTAATAGCCATAGTAGTTCAAACTCGTGCGAAGTTAATACAATCTCTGAATCACTTAGTTTTACAATACGGCTTGTTTTATCGATGACTAAATCACCAAACTGCAGTTCTTCACTAGACTTTACTATTGGTTGCCCACGTCGTAGTAATGCATTGATCCGCGCTAGTAATACACGTGGCTCTGCTGGTTTTATTACATAATCATCAGCACCAAGTTCTAAACCAAGCACTTGGTCGAAGTCTTCACCTTTAGCAGTCAACATTAAAATTGGTAGAGTAAATTTATCTCTTACTTGGCGGCAAACGCTAAAGCCATCTTTACCTGGCAGCATAACGTCTAGAATCATTAAATCGGGTGTATTGTTTTCTAGGTAATTAAACACTTCGTCACCACGCTCTAACACTTCGACTTCAAGGCCATTATGTTCAAGGTAATCTTTTGTTAGCTGTTGTAAACCGAGATCATCTTCAACAAGTAAAATTTTTGGCATTAGTTGCTCCTAAATTAAAAAAAGCTCCACGGAGAGCGAAGCCTACGCCTATTTTTTTTAGCATGGGCGCTTTGTACTTCAACCTGTGTTTTTGCTATTAACACACCCGTATGAGGATTGATTAAGGAGTATATGGTCTCCACCTGAACACGCGCTTTATAATTAAATTGCCCAGAACGCTGCTGCTGCCAGCATTGAAGTAGTTGTTCTTGTTGATACAAACAGACATCACTATAGGTGTTTAATAGCCATTTAAACTGTAAATCAAGATCGCAAAAATCCTGCTGTTCGGAAACCACGCAGACCTTTGGAGAAACACTAAAAACAGGGGTTTGTGCCACACTAAAACCACTAAAAAAAGTGGTAATAAACACAACTAATATTGAATACTTCATATTAAAAAGTACGATCGAATCCTATAAATGCAGTCATTGAATAAGTACGTTCAAAGAGCGGACTGCCATCCATAGCCGAATAGTCGTAATATGCTACATGAAAACGAAGAGAGTCAGCCTTACTCAGTGGCCAACGGGCGTCGATTTTAGCATAAGGTTGCCAACTACTACCAACGTCTATTTTGCCAAATTGAGTTTCACCCTCATTAAGTCCATAAAAATAGCTATTTAGTTCCGCAGATTTATAGTTTATTCCAAGTGTTGGCTTTATTTTAAGCTTTCCTAGCACAGTATGATATTGCCACTGCAATGCACCGCGTACACCTCGATAAACATCGGTTATATCATGCAGAGCCTGAACTGAAAAAACATGGTCATCATTTACATAGTGATATGCAATACCCGCATCCAAGGCAATTTGCCGTTTATGCAAATTATCAATATCAGCGTAGCGAGAGGACGAGGCTTCATTTTGCATTACAAACTGATTATTAAGAGCACTACTTTGCAATGCAAATACATTTTTAGGGTGCCAGTCTATAAAAAAGCGAGATTCAGAGTTGAGTTCACTAACTAGATTAAAGTGATGCTTTGGGGATTGTGAAAATGAATAGCCAAGGCGGCCATTATCAAAAAACCATTGCTCTGCATAAAACGCAATTTGTGGAATAAGCACAAGCGGAATATTATCTCCACCATGCAAAGGGTTGGTTATAACTCCAGCCCCAACGCTTAAACTCAAATGCAGGCGATCAGTTGTTATATCTTGCTCTGTATAATCGTCAGCATGCTTGCTTGCCTGTGTTGCTTGCACCGAAAGGCAAGCAAACAAAGTGCTAAAACATAGAGCAGTTAATAAGGAGAAGGAATACCGCATCAGCGTACATCAAAGTATTAAATTAAGTAAGTTCCCCATACTAGCAAGGTCTTTTTAAACTAGCTCTAGCTGGTTACAATTATTCACAATTTGTATACACAAATGTTAACTTTTGTGTTTTTGAAGTGACAAACCCTTAAAATTAGTTATGTGCGTTGGCTAAGCTGGCACTGCTTTGAGAAACTTTGGAAATGAGGGATAACCTCGCAAATGCTTTAATTCAAATAAAATCTGCAGGAAGCCAACTCTAACAACTTTTTTTTATTAACCTTACAAGCTACTAGGTTACCAAAGTTAATAGCGGCTTTAGCCGTAATAAATCAAGCTTCTGATGCTTATTAAATATCAGGGGCTATTTCTATTCGGTTTCGGCCATGTGTTTTTGCGATATATAAGGCTCTATCTGCACGCTCAACTAAAACTGAGCTATTAGTAAATGGACGTAAAATAGCTAAACCAAAACTTGCAGAAATAGCACGTTTAGCTGTTATATCATGCTTTTTACGAATCGCTAATTTCGCAATAGCTAAACGTATACAATCGGCAAACGCTATTATATCGTTAATAGTGTCAAAATAAGCTGTTATACAAAACTCTTCGCCACCGTATCTATATATATTTGCTGTTTCAGTTGTATTTTCTCTCACTTTTTTGGCAACTAACCTCAACACTTCGTCACCCTTTTGATGACCAAAGTCATCGTTAAAACGTTTAAAGTGATCAATATCAAACATAATTAGTACGGCAAGAGAATCTTCCTGTGCTTTCTCTGAGTATTCAAAACAAAATTTTACGATATCTGAATCAAACTTACCTCGGTTATAAAACCCCGTAAGCGTGTCGGTATCAGCTGCTTCTTTTGAAATATTAAGTGCTTCTTTTAAATCTTTTATTTCGTTGTAAGCAACAGCTAACTTAGTTTGAAATTCTCTAGCATAATCCTGCATAGCAATAGAATCGTCGGTTAAGCGCTCTACACAACCTAATATTTCATTATAAGAATTTACATCAGCAAGCATATTTAATTCATTTTGTGAATCAACTAAACTTGTTGTAAAGCTTTTGGAATGCTCAAGCGTGGTGCTTATATCTTGCTGGACTTGCTCCATAGTTGTATGGAACTTTTCAGTCATTTCTTGAAAGAAAGCCAGATCGTCTTGCGTTAAATGCTTATCAAAAATTTCTTTTGCTTTGTCTTGTGAGCATGTTTGTTGCTCAGCAATAACATGGTCTAATTCAGCATTTAATGAAGGGTTACTCCCTTGAATGTAACAGTACCAAATTGCATAGTTGATAGGCGTAACCGGCATGCGGTATTTTACCATCAAAGGAATCGCCTTTTTAAGGCATTGAGCAGAATGAGCAAGTGATACGGCGTGGTTCATAAATAAACTCTCAAGCGTCATTGTTTTTATTATTAGCACTCAATGTTAAGTAATAGTAAACTCATACGCAACCTATATTAATACTATTTAACTAATTTGCTTGCTCTGTGTGCATATTAAATTGCTTTTGCTTCTAAAGTTTGCGCAATATTCCACAACGCACTGATTGCAGGGTCATTTAACTCTTTTCTTAATACCGCTAAACCGATATCAAACCCTTCAGGTGCTTGCATTTTTGGTGTTAGTATTTGTACCTTATCCTGCAGCGGGCTATTATCTAGCACTATTTTAGGGACCATTGCGACGCCTAGCCCTAAGCTCACCATAGATACCATTGCTTCATGTCCTGCAACTTGGGCGTAGATTTTTCCGTGAATATTATTTTTGCGCCACCAGTGCTCTAACCTTTGGCGAGAAAAACCTTGTTCTGGGACAATAAACTCTAAATCAGACCAATTAATGTCATCACTATTTTGTGTAAGCTTTTGTGTGATCGGACATTGAATTTTTGGGCCAATTAATAAAAGTGGTGAGTGCCCAATATCAACAAAGGCAATTTGCGACGGTAATTTATTAGGCTTAGCTGCAATTGCCATTAATTCGTGGCCATCTAGGACACGATTTATAGCAAGTGCTGGGTCACCGGTATTTAATGTTATTTCTATGTACTGATGCTGCGCACGAAGTTGTTCTAATATTTGATGTAAAAAACTATAAGATGCAGTTACAGAACAATAAATACTTACTTTGCCGTAAATATGCTGTTGTGGGTCTTTTACATTCGTTTTAAAACGTTGCCAATTAGCAAGCGTTGCCGTTGCGTAATCAATAAAGGACTCCCCCTCACGCGTTAATTTAACGCTTCGGTTATCGCGGATAAACAATGCTACTCCAACTTCTTCTTCCAAATGTTTTATATTTCGGCTCAAAGTGGGTGCGCTTATGTGGCAAAGCTCACTTGCGCGCCCAAAGTGAAGTGTTTTAGCCAACGCTAAAAAGTAGTTTAAGTGCTTATGTTCCATCCAACCCCCTGCATTTCATATTATGAAACACTTTAATTCAAATATATCATTTTACGCAAGCAACGATTTTACATATGGTGTTTGTAAGCGCAGTAAACATTGCGCATCTAACAAACATGACTTTATAGGACACTAACAATGGCGAATTATTTCAATACCTTACCTTTACGCGAGCAATTAGCGCAATTAGCGCAATGTGAATTTATGGACGCAGGCGAATTTGCCGATGGCGTTGATGCACTTAAAGGTAAAAAACTAGTTATTGTAGGCTGTGGCGCACAAGGTTTAAACCAAGGCTTAAACTTACGTGACTCTGGTTTAGATGTTTCTTACACATTACGCGCATCAGCTATTTCTGAGCGTCGCCAATCATTTTTGAACGCATCTGAAAACGGCTTTACTGTTGGCACTTACGAAGAACTAATCCCAACAGCTGATGTAGTACTTAATTTAACACCAGATAAGCAACATACTGCTGTAGTAAGTGCAATTATGCCGCTTATGAAAAAAGGCTCTACACTTGCCTACTCTCATGGCTTTAATATTGTTGAAGAAGGCATGCAAGTACGTGAAGACATTACTGTAATCATGGTTGCGCCTAAGTGTCCTGGTTCTGAAGTACGTGAAGAATACAAACGCGGTTTTGGTGTACCAACTCTAATTGCTGTTCACCCAGAAAATGACCCTCAAGGTCATGGTTTAGCACAAGCTAAAGCGTATGCAGCAGGGACTGGCGGACACCGTGCAGGTGTACTTAAATCATCATTTATTGCTGAAGTTAAGTCAGACCTAATGGGCGAGCAAACCATTTTATGTGGCATGTTACAAACTGGCTCTATTTTATGTTTTGATAAAATGATAGAAAAAGGCGTTGATGCGGGTTATGCATCAAAGCTAATTCAATACGGCTGGGAAGTAATTACCGAAGCACTTAAGTACGGCGGCGTTACAAACATGCTTGACCGCCTTTCAAACCCTGCAAAAGTAAAAGCGTTCGAACTAAGCGAAGAGCTAAAACTAATTATGCGCCCGCTTTATAATAAGCATCAAGATGACATCATCGACGGCACTTTCTCACGCACTATGATGGAAGACTGGAATAACGATGACGTAAACTTACTTAAATGGCGCGCTGAAACAGCAGAGACTAACTTTGAAAAGACCCCTGCTGGCGATGTAGAAATCTCAGAACAGGAATTTTTTGATAACGGTATTTTAATGGTAGCAATGGTAAAAGCAGGTGTTGAACTTGCTTTTGAAACCATGACAGCAGCCGGTATTATTGAAGAGTCAGCTTACTACGAGTCTTTACATGAAACGCCATTAATTGCTAATACTATTGCACGCAAAAAGCTTTTTGAAATGAACCGTACAATTTCTGACACTGCAGAGTATGGATGTTACCTATATAACCATGCATGTTTACCATTACTTGCAGATTTTATGAAAAAAATTGATACAGATGTTATTGGTAAAGGCCTTGGCGAGCACTGTAACCAAGTTGATAACCAAACATTAATTCAAATTAACGCCGCCCTTCGTGAACACCCAGTTGAAAAAGTAGGTGCTAAATTACGTGGCTACATGTCAGCAATGAAAAAGATTGTTTAACCCTAAACGATAAATGTTTCGCTTGTTAGAAACCAAGCCCATATGCTTTGCTTATGGGCTTTTTTATGCATATTCATAAAAATTTAACCATAACACGCTACCTTCTATTCATTTCACAGTAGGCAATATCTAGCTCTAAATAAATAATGTGCTAGTATAGTCCTCTACTCAGTTGTAAAATTAATTAATATCATGACGATACAAAACCTTTCTATTACTCAAAAAATCACAGCTTTAGGCAGTGTTATTGCTATATGCGTAGCGGCACTGATTGGCTTGACCTCTTTATACAGCTCTAAAGACATAATTGAGCAACGTATGATCGAGTCAGAGCTACCTAGTAAACTGCAAACAATCAGTAATCATATAGGCGGTGAAATTAACGAGTTACTTGGTGCTGCTCAGCAACTATCATCAAACGAATTTGTTTTACAATGGGCTCAGTCTAGTAATCAAGACGACACTTTATTATTAAAAGAATTAAATCGTGTTGCCCAGCAATACGATTTAGCAACAGCATCTTGGGCAAATAGAGACACTGCACAGTACTGGAACCAAAATGGTTTTTTGCGTGTGTTAAAAAACGATACAGCTGATGGCTGGTTTTTTGCGTTCAAACAATCAAAACAACCTTATTCTATCAGTATTTATCAAGAGTCAGCCAATGATGTGAAAATGTTTGTAAATCATCAGCAAGCTAATGGTACTGGTTTAGCAGGTCTTGCAAAAAGCATCACTGATATGCAAAAGCTATTACAGCAATTTAAAATTGAGCAAACAGGTTTTGTATTTATTGCAGATAAAAATGGATTAATTCAACTTCATAAAGATGCCAATAAAGTAGCAAAAGCAAATATTGACGATTTATATACTGCAAATATTCACAGCCAACTATTTAATAGTAATGGCTTTGCACTAGAAGAAATTAGCTTAAATGGCGAACCTACTCTTATAGCTGCAACCCCAATTAAAAACACTGACTTATATGTTGTAGCTCAAGTACCAAAAAGTGAAGTATTCGCAAGTGTAAACACCCTACAATGGCAAATATTTACTTTTACAGTAATTACCGCGTTAGTTGCTAGCTTGATTAGTTACTTACTTGCTCGCTCTCTTTCATCTCCACTTTCTAAAATGGCTGAGTTATTTTCACGCTTAGGCTCTGGCGATGCAAACTTAGCGTACCGCTTACCAGAATCAAGCCAACCAGAGCTCAACAATCTAAGTAATGGCTTTAACCAGTTTATAAATAAAATAGAAACAGCGATTACTCAAGTTGCCAGTGAAAGCCACGATATTCGCCAAAGTTCTGATCATGTATTTGAACAGGCAAAACGAAACTCGCAAGCAATTGATAATCAAAAAGAGCAAACAATATCTGTCGCTGCAGCTATCAACGAAATGGGCGCTACAGTGCAAGAAATAGCACAAAGCGCAGCGAATACAGCTAAGTTAACCGATAACAGCCGTGAGAACACCATTCAAAGCCACAAACAAGTATTACAAAGCCAGGCAACTATCTCAGCCCTAGCTAGCGATATTGATGGCATAACAGAGCAAGTTACTTTGCTTTCTAAAAAAACGGTTGATATAGCAAGTATTGTGGATTCAATTAGAGGGATATCGGATCAGACTAATCTACTTGCTTTAAACGCGGCAATTGAATCTGCTCGCGCAGGTGAGCACGGCCGAGGCTTTGCTGTTGTTGCTGATGAAGTACGCGCTCTGGCAAACCGTACATCGCAATCAACCACCGAAATTCAATCTATGATTGAAGAGCTTACAAGAATATCTGATGATGTAGTTAACGATATTAGCCAATCAAAAGATAAAGCGCAGCAAAGCGTTGGAGCCATGCAAAGCTCAGTAGAATTACTCGATGCGATAGCCGAAACAGCTAATCAAATAAACGATATGGCTACGCTTATTGCAACTGCAACTGAGCAGCAAAGTAATGTGGTTGCTGATGTAGGTCGTAACATAGAGCAAATAAGTGAAATTAGCGATAAAGCAATGAGCGAGCAAATCAATACAGAGCAAGCTATTCGTGACTTGGCAAACAGCGCTCAAACACTCGATGCACTTGTCGCTACCTTTGAAAAACATCGCTAAGCAGCTATAACTGCTATATTTCCTTTGTGAGCAAAAGCTATATTAAAAGCTAGCTTTTGCCCACAGCGAATACGGTTTAATCTAAATAAATTAACTAAATGATTTTAGTGTCGCCGGTATTAAATGCTAAAACGTATGCTTCTTTTTTGGCCCTAGGGAGCTTTTTTAATTGATACTCAAGTTTACTTGCTTCACTTTTATTACCAACTTGTTGTTGATGAATAAGTAAAAGCGGCCCTTTCCCTCTAAGGTTTTTGGCCCCTTTGCCGGCTTGATGAGTTGCAAAGCGTTTTTCAACATTAGTCGTGATCCCTGTGTACCAATGACCAAATCGTGTCTCAACTATATATAAAAACCAAGTAGACTCCGTTTTTAAAATATTCGTTTCGATGTGCTGTAAACTTTTTTCATTATTTATGGTCAAAACATTACCTTAACGCCCTTAACATAAAACAATTGCTTAAAAGGGTTTTACCTTCAGTGACTAATCGGTATCATGCAGATTATAAAAAATAAGGATCACAACTAACAATGCAGTCGTTAAAAACTTTTTCTCTTTGGCTTATCGTTGCTTTAACACTTAGCTCAGCAGCAGGTTGCTCTAGCTGGGTATACCGAATTAACATCCCCCAAGGCAACTTTTTAGAGCAATCGGATGTTGAAAAACTTCGTGTAAATATGACTCGAGAGCAAGTTGTTTACGTATTAGGCAGACCTATTGCCGAGGACACCTTTGATAACAATACTTGGCGTTATATTTACAGCTTTAATAAGGGCCGTAAAAACGAGCAAAATAAAGAGTTAGTAATTAACTTTGAAAATGAAAAGTTAGTTTCAATTTCAGGTGATTATGACCAACCTGAAAACTTTACTACACCGCTCGAGCAATAAATTTCTCAAGTGGTAAAAAAAGGTGAGCATGGCTCACCTTTTTTATTGGTTTATTTAAAAGCTTTTACCATTTTAAACAACGTTAGCGTGTGATTTAATCCGTTAAATTTTTTCCACGTTTATACCGATTTTCGTTACTTTTCGAGTGGGCGGCCACCCGTTATTTTATTTGCACGCCCTTCTTCTTTAGCTTTTTCTGCACGCTTTCTACGCGCATCTTTAGGGTCTGCAACTAATGGACGATATATTTCTATACGGTCACCGTCTTTTAACTCATAGTTAGCTTTTACAGTTCGATTCCACACACCTAAAGTTAGCGATGTAGCATCTATCTCAGGGCACTTTTGTATAATACCTGACTGAATAACAGCCTGTTCTACTGTAGTCCCTAGTGGCACTTCAATTGATAAACACGTGGCCGTGGTTGGTAATGCAAATACCACCTCAACATTAATCATGCTCTCGCTCCATAAACCTGTTTTGCACGTTGAGTAAATGCACTCACCATATTTTTTGCAACATCGTTAAAAATCTTACCAAAGGCAAGCTCTATTAACTTACTTGAAAATTCAAATTCTAGTTGCAAGTGAACTTTACATGCTTTGGCGTCAAGCTCTTGAAAGTGCCAACGTCCTTTTAACATCTTAAATGGTCCATCAACAAGGCTTAGTAACACTGTTTGCTCATCAACAAAGGTGTTTTCGGTGGTAAACCACTTTTTTATACCCGCCTTGGATATTTCTAAACTCGCGGTCATGTTATTATCATGCTGTGAAACAATTTTTGAGTCTGAGCAATTTGGTAAAAACTGCGAATAAGCTTCTACATCATTAACTAGATCAAACATCTCTTTAGTGCTGTACATAACCAGCGCACTTTTTTCTATTTGTGGCATACTCACTCCCAACTGTGTGGGCGAATTTTAGCAAGCTTTGCGCGTTTCCCCAAATTTTCATGCTGCTTAAATTAAAGCTTAATTTTTAAAAGCATTATTAAAAAATCGATGTAAAACATCTCACATTACGTATATTATAGGGCACTATGGCTAAGAAAAATTCATCAAAATCGACAAGTAATACCATCGCGCTAAACAAAAAAGCGCGACATGAGTATTTTTTACACGATAAGTTTGAAGCAGGTGTTGAACTACAAGGCTGGGAAGTAAAAAGTATCCGAGCAGGTAAGGTAAACATCACCGAAACTTATATTCATCTTAAAAATGGCGAAGCATTTTTGCTTGGCGCGCAAATCCAGCCACTTAATAGTGCATCAACCCATGTAATTTGCGATCCGTTGCGTTATCGTAAGTTACTATTAAGCAGACGCGAACTTGACCGTCTACTCGGTGCAACAGAGCGAGATGGCTATTCATTAATAGCTACAGCTATGTACTGGAAAAAATGTTGGGTAAAACTTGAATTTCATCTAGCAAAAGGTAAAAAGTTGCACGATAAACGTGACGACGGGAAAAATAAAGATTGGTCTCGCGAAAAAGAACGTTTAATGAAACACAAAGTATAAGCACAGCGCCTAACTAACAAGTTAGGCGTTTTTTTTATTAAAAAACCAACTATTATTTGTTTTATTAATATACACCAAGATTACTATTCATTCAGAATATACATGTAAATAATTTATTACAATTTTATTGTGAATTAATTAATTTAATTATTACTCGCATTTAGGCTGTATTTGTTATTTCCAAAATAAAGCATATGCGCCTATTTCAACCTTCTTCAGCGCACAACATCTGTTTTAAAATCATCCAAAAACACACAAAAAACCATACTAAAATCACATTTCAGTCTAATTGCTAACACTTAAGTTACATGATATTAATGTCGTCGCTTGTTATATCAATCCGCTTAAATATGGGATTTATTTAACAATTTAAAAAGGATTGGTATAGAGCAACTAAATTTATAACATATCAACAAGGACTTAAGGATGAAGCAATCAACTGCATTTACACCTAGCTTAATTGCAGGTGCTACAATCGCACTTTCAGCAGGTTTTACAACAACAACTTACGCTGCTGAAGAAGCTAAAAAAGTAGAGCGCATTGAAGTAACTGGCTCACGAATCAAACGTTCAGATATCGAAGGACCTTCTCCGGTTCAATCAATCGCAAGAGCTGATATTGAGAACATGGGTTATGACAACCTACAACAACTCCTCGAAAGAATGCCTGTCGCGGGTAGCGGTACTTTCTCAACACGTGGTAACAACCAAGACTCAACTGCAAATGGGTCTGCTGCTGTTAGTTTACGTGGCTTAGGTGCTGATGCTACGCTCGTACTAATCAATGGCCGTCGTGTATCTATTAGTGCATTTGCCGAAGGTATCACAAACTCATTTGTAGATATTAACAGTATCCCAGTTTCTACCATTGAGCGAATCGATATACTAAAAGATGGTGCTTCAGCTATCTACGGCTCAGACGCAGTGGCGGGTGTGGTAAACGTAATCTTGAAAAAAGACATTGACGGTGTTGAAGTTAATTTGGGCTACGGTGGTACTGATGGTCCCAATTATGAAGAAACAACAGCAAGTTTAGTATGGGGTACTACTAGCGAGAAAAGTAGCGCGTCAGTTATTATCGATTACTTTAAAAATACATCTCTTTCTTCTGATGAAATGGGCAGCTTAGGTACAGCAAATCAATCACCTTATGGTGGTGAAGATTTTCGCTCATCTCGTGGCTTCCCTGGATATTTTTATGTAGACGGTGTTAAAACAATTGATCCGGCTTGTCCTGCTGAAAATGCAACTTCAAGCGGCAGTTGTTTATTTGATTACGGCCCCTACGGTTATATCGCACCAGCGTCTGAACGCGTGGGTGCTATTTCTCAATTTGAATATAACTTTGATAATGGCATTACGGGCTTTTTAGAAATGGCAGTACAGCACAATACGTCTGTTGCGGCCGGAGCCCCTACTCCACTTGATGAAGATGCAGGCTTAACTGTCCCAGCTAGCCACCCTAACAATCCATTTGGTGAAGACATTCAAATTGGTCGTTACCGTACAGTTGATGCTGGCGCACGCCAATGGGATATTGAATCAGATACTCTTCGCTTTGTTGCAGGGCTTAGAGGTGAGTTTAATGACTGGAGCTGGGAAACTGCTGTACAAAAAGGCCGAAGTAAATCTTTGCAAACAGGTGATAGAACACAAGGTTGGGTGCGTACTGATTTCTTACAACAAGAAATTGATGCAGGAAACTACAATCCATTTGGTGGCACATACAACGCCCCTGCTGTAATTGATCGTATTACAACAAGCTTAGTGCGTCGTGGTGAGTCTCACATGACTTCCTTTGATGCAAACATTACAGGTGAAGCATTTAGTTTTGGCGATGATGTAGTAATGATGGCTGCAGGTATTGAGTACCGTGAAGAAGACGTTAATGACATTCCAGATGATCAATTTCAACGTGGTTTAATATTTGGCACAGAGTCTGTATCTGCATCTGCAGATCGTGAACAATACGCAGCCTATGTCGAGTTTTCTATCCCTCTTGCTGATAATTTAGAGCTACAACTTGCTGGCCGTTACGATGACTACAGTGACTTCGGTACAACAACAAACCCTAAAGTAGCTCTTCGCTGGGCGCCTACTGATGAAATCACAGTGCGTGGCTCTTGGGCACAAGGCTTTAGAGCGCCTTCTTTGGCACAAGTTGGTTTAGGTCCATCTCAAGAAAGCCAATTCTTTGTAGATACATACCGATGTGAAGCAACGGGCCTTGATTGTGATGCACTTGATTACAACATTGAATTTGCTGGTAACCCTGACCTTGAAGCTGAAGAATCAGAATCATGGAATATCGGCTTTATTTGGGCGCCTTCTGCTGAGTTTGGTTTAAGTGTCGATGTGTGGAGCATCACTCAAGATAACAAAATTGATGAGCAAGAGTTTGGTCCAATTTATAACTCTGAGTGTAATAACCAAGATAGTACTGTATGTGTGCGCTTAACACCTACAGGTGGCGATAGCTTAGGAACAATTCAAAAAATTTACAGCACATTTGAAAACGTTTCTTCGCAAGAAGTATCTGGGGTCGATGTTTCAGCTAACTACAATCACTCACTTGATGACTTAGGTTTATTGAAATTTAATTTAGAATGGGCATACCAAGATAAATTTGAAAAAGATGGCCGCGATTACACCGGTGAGTATGGCTATCCAGAGCACCGCTGGATTTTCTCTACAAACTGGGAAATTGGCGAGTTTAATACAAACGTAAACATCAGTTATGTAGGTGAGTTTGAAGATACCCCAGATATTGATTTTGACGGTAATTTAGACTTTGATAGCAATACATCACGTATGGTTGATTCGCAAACATTGGTAGATTTACAAACATCTTATCGTGTTACTGACTCAACTAAAGTATCGCTAGGTGTAAATAACTTATTTGATGAAGAGCCACCATTTGCAATTGGTGATGGCGACGCTGATCTATACGGTTATGCTTCAGGTGTACACAATCCTAGAGGCCGATACTTCTATACTAAAGTTAGCTTCTCGTTTTAACTTTGCGAGCTTATTTTAAAGTGAGCTAACGCTACAAATAAAAAAACCGCCAATTGGCGGTTTTTTTTATTTAAAACTAAGGGCTAAATTATAGCTCGCCTTCGTTTTCAGATAAGAACTTAGCAACGCCTTCAGGGCTTGCGTCCATACCTTTTTTACCTTCAGTCCAACCAGCAGGACATACTTCACCGTGCTCAGTATGGAACGCTAGCGCGTCAACCATGCGAAGCATTTCGTCTATGTTACGACCTAGTGGTAAATCGTTCACTACTTGGTGACGTACGTTACCTTCTTCATCAATTAAGAAAGAACCACGGAACGCAACACCCGCTTCTGGATGCTCAACGTCGTATGCTTTACAAATTTCGTGTTTAACGTCTGCAACTAGTGCGTATTGAACTTTACCAATACCGCCGTCTGCTACAGCAGTGTTACGCCATGCGTTATGTGAGAATTGTGAATCGATAGAAACACCAATTACTTCTACGCCACGCTTTTGAAACTCTTCAAAACGCTTATCAAATGCAATAAGTTCAGAAGGACATACAAACGTGAAATCTAGTGGGTAAAAGAAGATAACTGCTTTTTTACCTTTAATTGTTTCATGAAGGTTATAGCTATCTACAATTTCACCGTTACCAAGAACAGCTGCAGCGGTAAAGTCTGGTGCCTGGCGGCCTACTAATACACCCATTTTATTCTCCAAATATTTTGAGTTTGTTTTCAATTGCTTTCGCAATGCTGGTACTTATATGGGCGCTAAAAATTAAAAACCAATAGCGCATACATATAATTAATTGGCATTCTAAAGTTATTCACTGCAAAAGAACAATCGCATTTAACGATGTGAGCAATCGAAAATAACGAACACTTGCAACTTGCACTAATATGCTTAAATAATAGGTCTATTTTAAAGGGTAAGTTGCGTTGTAACTAAGTGGAAATTTTAAAAATATCGAAGTGGTTTATACATTAAACTTTTTAGAATTTCATATACAGTGGCGCTAAATTTTACAGATATAAAAAAACCTGCAAATGCAGGTTTCTCGCTTAGACTTAGTCCATTATATCTGAGGGCATATCACCACGGATTTTTTGCCAAATCTCACCTGTTTGATGACCGTATTTACGCATCATCGAAATAGCACCATCATGCTCTTTATTTTCTGCCAAAATGGTTAAATCTTTATAAAACTGACGAGCAAGTTCACGAGTTCCGGCATCAGAGAAGTAATGACAACCAATCTTTGAATAAAAGCCTCTAAAACCATTAAGTATTAATACATAAATACGGTTATTACCCGCAACGGCTAATTCGTGATGCACTTTATAATCATAGTCAGCAAATGCTTGAGCGGTGTCTTCTAGCTCATGGCTTTGTGATAAAATTTCAATCACGCGTTCAGGATTTAACTTAATTGCAGCACGTGTATAAATAGCACTAATATTAGTACGTGCAGATAAAAGCTGATCTGTCAGCTCTGGCATCTTGTCTTCATCTAAGCGCGCTAATGTTTCAAGAATATTTAAGCCAGACGTTTCCCAAAAGTTATTTACTTTTGTAGGTTTACCATGCTGAATTGTTAGCCAACCATCACGTGCTAAACGCTGTAATACTTCTCTCAAGGTTGTTCTTGTAACACCAATTAACTCTGAAAGTTCTCGCTCGGCAGGTAAAATTGAACCTGGAGGGAAATCGCCGTTCCAAATGGACTCAACTATATATTCTTCAGCAAATCCTGCTGGGCTTTTCGCTTTAAAAATTCTCATCCAGTTCCCACTCGAATTAATCAACACTCATCGTTTTACACGAATAACTGACTGATTGTACCAGACGAAGCACAACTAACAAGTAAAGTAATATATATTAATAAAGCAAATGGGTAGAAATTTAAAATTAATAAATAATTAAATTTGGGTTTCTCTAATTTAGCTACAATGCATGAATATCTAGAGTAATATTCATTGTAGGTACATTGTTATTATGGAGATATTTTTATTTACGCAGCGCCTGAGCTTAATTAACTTATCCCGCACTTGCCATAAGAAAAAGTACAAAAAAGTGCAACCATAAAAAACTCTTTAGATGATGCATCACCTTAGTATAAGTAAGCAATATAACTGAGCTTATGTATCGATGGGAAAATAATAGAACGTCATTTAACCTTTGCTAAGGCTGAATTGAGTAGTCATTAATTTCATCTTATAAAAAGCGACTTCGGTAGCTTTTTTTTCCTTTTTGTTGCTGCATACTTTATCCTACGTCATAATCTAACGTCCTATTAAAACGCGGAATTTTTATGAACTGGCTTGCACAATTACCTACCCAACGAACCCCGTGGCTTTTATTTACAGCTATCGTTTTTTTACTTGAAGTTACCGCTCTTTTCTTTCAATACAAAATGGGGTTAGCGCCTTGCATAATGTGTATATATCAACGCACTGCAGTATTGGGGTTATTAGGCGCAGGGATTGTAGGCTCAAGTAAACCACAAAGTAAAACTGTGCGTATGATAGCGTATGTTATTTGGGGAATATCGAGTGTTTGGGGATACTTAATTGCTCGCGAACATATTGATATGCAGACCACCACAGACCCTTTTGCATTTAGCTGCGAGTTTGAACCAAATTTCCCATCATTTATGCCACTACATGAATGGATACCTAGCTTTTTTCAAGCTACCGGGGATTGTGGAAATATAGATTGGCAGTTTGTTGGCATGAGCATGCCTGCTTGGATGGAAGTGATATTTGGGATTTTCTCACTAACGCTATTTATTATAATTATTGCCCGTTTATCAATTAAAAAGTCGATTTGATATGTTTACATTTTTTTCAAGCCAATTAGACCAGCTTAAGCATTTAAAAGTACGCCAGCGTCAAGACGTAATTGCGCTTGCATTAAGTCAGCTATCGCCAACTGATAAAGTTCTATTGCGTATTATAAAACTGCTATTACTTAGCCCACTATTTTTAATATTCACTGTATTTAAAGGTTGGATATTAATACCATTTTTGATACTTGGCGGATTGTGCTATCCACTATTAACTACACCTATTGAGATTAACTTTGCTAAAAAGCACTTAAGCGATGCACTAAAACAATTTAATCAGGGCGCCTAGCACCCTGATTACTATTTAGAAATATTAAAGTGTAAGTTTCCCCTCTAATTTAGCTAAAAGCTTTTTGCCAATCCCTTTAACTTGCGATAAATCACTAACGCTTTTAAATTCGCCATTTTCTTCACGATAATCCACAATTGCCTGCGCTTTTTTCTTACCTATACCAGGTAACTTAGCAAGCATCTCTGCATCAGCATTATTTATACTAATTGTCTCAGCTTGAGGCATTTGCTTAGTTACTTCTGATAATTGTGCATACGCGGTAGTCGCGGGTAGTAAACATAATAAACTTATGATGAGTAAATTTTTTAACGTTTTCATTAAACTTGTCCTTATTCTTCTTTTCTTAATTTTGAGTATTGCTCAGGAAATCAATAAATAAGGAACTGTAAAGTTCATCACTTAAAGTGTACCTAAACGCATTATCACTATGATCCGAAATCCTGAAAATGCAGCTGGTACAACAAAGTGATTGCTTAACTAAAGTAAAGTTACCGTTTTTTGTCAAATTTAAGACACCTAAAAATTAATACTTCGCGCTTGCAAATTTACTTACAAACCATTACTGTACATAAAAACAGTAATCTAATGGTTTTTTAAAAACCACGGTGCCAAGCAATTTTGCAGGAGAAATCATGGCTGTTGTTGTTAAATATGTTGTAGAACGAAACGGAGTCGAGCGTATGACGTTTACTACCAAAAAAGAAGCTGATGCTTATGACAAGATGCTCGATATAGCAGAATCACTTGAGCTGATGCTAGAAAAGGTAGACGTACCGCTTAGTGAGCAACAAATTGAATCACTTGCTTTAGAAATAGCGAAAAGCAAAGATGATTTTATGACCATATTAAAAGGTGGCAAAGATCCAGCTGTTACCAAAGCGCCAGCAAAAAGTAAAAAGTCAGATAACGTTGCATCAATTGAAGATAACAACGATAAAAAAGTAAGTTAATTCATAGAGTGTTCCCTCCTCGAACGGGACAAACTAAATAAAAAAGGGAGCAACTAAGTTGCTCCCTTTTTTATTATACTAATTCACTTAATTAAATGATCTCTTTAGGGTGGAAAAACGTGTTGATAGCTAGGCAAAAATTCGATATTTAGTTGTACTAAATGAGAATTTTTTAACGCCGGTAGCAACACGTTTAGCCCCGCAAAATGATTAAGTATTATTGCGGATTGGTATTAATTACTACTCACTTTAAAATAAGTAGTAATTGCTAATTAAAGCTCTTTTTCTACTTCATCAAATAAAGCAGTGATGTTTTGCTCAGGCTCTTTTGTTACTAAGCTAACAACAACAATTGCAATACTCGCTAAAATAAAGCCCGGTACTATTTCGTACATAAAGCTACTTAAGCTTTCACCATTGATAGTAAATGGTCCATATATCCAAATTAGCACAGTAAATGCGCCTACTAACATACCAGCTAACGCACCAGCAAAGTTCATGCGTTTCCAATAAAGGCTAAACAATACAAGTGGTCCAAACGCAGCACCAAAGCCAGCCCACGCATTACTTACTAGGTCTAAAATAGAGCTATCTCTGTCGTAAGCTAAATAAATAGCGAACATAGCAACTACGGCAACACTTATACGGCCAACAGCAACTAGCTCTTTATCACTGGCATCTTTACGTAAGAATGTTTTATAGAAATCTTCTGTTAATGAACTTGAACTAACCAATAATTGAGATGAGATAGTACTCATAATCGCAGCCAAAATTGCAGCAAGTAAAAAGCCAGCAATAAGTGGGTGGAACAGCAACTCAGAAAGAATTAAGAAAATTGTTTCAGGGTCTTCAACTACAATGTTGTTCTCATAAGTATAAGCTGCACCAAATATACCAGTACCAACAGCACCAATGGCAGCAACAATCATCCATGTCATACCAATACGGCGTGCTTTAGGCATATCTTTAACACTACGTACCGACATAAAACGAACAATGATATGTGGTTGGCCAAAATAACCTAAACCCCAAGCCATTGCAGAAATAATACCTAATGCAGAACCTGCACCAATCCAGTTAAGCATATCTGGATTTACGCTATGTAAAGTTGATTCTAAAGGTTGTTCAAGCAAAGAGTATGCAACCGTTGGTACTAGAATAAGTGCAATGAACATAATACAACCTTGCACAAAGTCAGTTAAGCTTACAGCTAAAAAACCACCAAACAAGGTATATAAAACAACTACGCCCGTTGTAATGTATAAACCCATTTCATAAGTTAAACCAAATGAGCTTTCAAACAATTTACCACCAGCGACAACACCAGATGAAGTATAAAGAGTAAAGAAAACAATAATTACCACAGCTGATACAACACGTAATAGGTTGGATTTATCATTGAAGCGATTTGAAAAGTAGTCTGGGATGGTTATAGAGTCATTTGCTTTTTCAGTGTAAACACGTAATCTCGGTGCAACTAACAGATAGTTTAACCAAGCACCAATCACCAAGCCAATTGCTATCCATGTACTACTAAAACCAGTAACAAACATCGCACCAGGTAGGCCCATTAAAATCCAGCCACTCATATCAGATGCACCTGCAGACAGTGCAGCTACACTTGGAGATAGATTTCGTCCACCTAACATGTAACCAGATACATCGTCAGTAGATTGCTTATATGCATATAGTCCGATACCTAACATTACAATAAAATATAATGCTAGTGAAATAATCATTCCTGTTTCCAAATTAGCCTCCGCATAATTATTAATAATAGGCTTTAATCCAAATAATGACTCTTAAAATTTTATAGTTAAGACACTATTGGGGTAAAAACCATTCTCGCTGACTATATCATGCTTGATAATAAAATCTCCAACTTGTTGCCCTCACCTGATACAAAAATACTCATGTTGAATAATTTTAAAGCGAATTGGTGAAATATAATAAATTAAATACTAGAAAGACCTTAATTTTTAATGATAATTTATTAATCTAGCAAATATACGTAATGCTATTTTGAGTCTTTTGCCATATATTATTACAATAACTAATTAGATTACTCTTACGGAACTGTTTATGTATTTTTACGCTGCACGCCAACCTATTTTAGACAGAGATAAAAAGCTCATCGGATATGAACTTTTATTTCGCGATGGCGTTGATAACGTATTTCCCGATATAGACGGTGACGAGGCAACTACACGACTAATTGAAGGTAGTCAGTTTAATTTCGGCTTAGAAGATTTAACCGACAATAAACCCGCCTATATAAATTTCACCCTAGAAACGCTATCAAAGGGCTACCCAACACTACTGGGCAAAGATACTGTAGTTGTAGAAATCCTTGAAACTGTGCAACCTGGGAAGCGATTATTAGCCATAGTGAAAGATCTAAAAGATAAAGGTTACACTATTGCTCTTGATGACTATATTCATCAGCCTGTTTGGCGCCACTTTTATCCATTTATTGATATTATTAAAATAGACTTTTTAGCATCTGATATAGATACAATAAAAACGGTTCTTAATGATTTAAAACTGCACTCGCATATTAAGTTACTTGCCGAAAAAGTAGAAACCTATGAAATTTACCAACAAGCTCTAGAGCTTGGTTTTGATTATTTCCAAGGATTTTTCTTCTCCAAACCGGAAATGGTACAAAGTAAGGCTCTACCGCCTTCAGAAATGGCATTAGCTGAATTACTTTACGAAACATCAAGCGTTGATATGGATCTTAAAAAAATCACTGATGTGTTTGAGCGTGATGTAAACCTATCTTACAAATTACTTAGGTATTCAAATTCTGCTGCCTTTGCAAGGCGTGCTGAAATAAGTACCATTAAGCAAGCCCTTATAGTGCTTGGCGCTAACGAAATTAAAAAACTATTATCATTATTATTTGCAGCACAAGTATCAGCAGATAAACCTGTAGAGCTAATTAGGCTATCGCTTACGCGCGCTCGTTTTGGTGAGTTACTCGCTATATCCCATGGACAATTTAAAGATACCGGCATGGCATTTTTAACCGGTATGATGTCTCTTATGGATGCTATTTTAGATGAGAGTATGGAAAGCGTTATGAAAAAGCTTCCACTTTCGAATGACATAAAAGCAGCGTTATTAAACGATGAAGGCTTGCTGGCAAAATATTTAAACTTAGTTAAGTATTATGAACAAGCTAACTGGTCAGCCGCAAACGAATTAACGAAAGAGCTAAACCTAGGTGAAAAAGTTCCTGATGCCTATCATGAAGCACTGACTTGGGTTAATGAGCAAATGCAGTTAATAGTTAACGAAAAATAAGTAACCCGAACTCTGGTTAAAACATTTACTAATATATTGAATCATAATGATATCTAAGTTTATTTTTCTCTAGCCAAAGTTCAGATTCTATATAAACAGTAAATAAAAACGCCAGCATTTAGCTGGCGTTTTTATTAGTGGCTTCAATTATAAACTTTCTAAAAAGTCTTCATCAAAATCAGCTGGCTCTTCTTTAACTGGTGGATTGCCATCGTACAGCTCATAAATTTGACGCTGGAAGTAAATATCTTTTACAAATAAGTACGGATCAAGTGAATCATTTAATAGCCCTTCTTGTGGGATTAATGATGCACGCGCCTCAACTGCTTTTAAAACAAATACTAAAATAGTTTGTGGAGTCGTTAGTGCAACTTCAGGTAATACAAAGTTGTCGACTACATCACCGGTCAGGTTACGTGCTGTTGTTGGCCCCATACCTGGTAGCATTAAATAGGCGCCATCACCTACGCCCCATACACCCAACGTTTGCCCAAAGTCTTCATCGACTATTTCAAGACCTAGTGAGCTTGCAACATCAAAGATACCAAAAAGACCGACAGTAGAGTTAACTAAAAAACGTGCTAAGCTCACACTTGCATTACCCGGTTTACCTTGCAAACCCGCATTGATCATATCTACAGGTGCGGTGATATTACCTGTAAAATTAACAATACCGTTTCTTACCGGTACAGGCGTTACTTCAACATAACCTACAGCAACTGGGCGCAATAAATAAGCATCCAGTACATCCATATTAAAGTCATATAATGGACGATTAATACTTTGCAGCGGATCTCTGTCATCTACTTTGCTTTGAGGTACCTGAGCACAGCCGGCTAGTATCAATAAACATAAAAAAGTAAAACTGTGTTTTAACATCTAACGTCCTTAAGGTATTAATGTATCAATTTGAAGTTGGTAGTCACTTACACTTTCACGCTTTAACGCCTGTGAATGACCTTCTAGCTCACCAGAGCTTGGCATAACAGAGTCATCGATAGAAATACGCGCCGAAATAATAATATTTTCTGCACTAGATAAGTTAAGCCCTGCAACCATTGCACTACTATCACTCAACTCAACTGTAATTGGAAATGAATATTTAGTAAGCTTAACAGCAGCCAATGGCATAGGTGAGCCAGTTGCAGCTTTTGCAAATATAAACAAAATACCGTCTTTTGGCTGTTTATCAATAAGCTCTTTTGCAATGTCGACTGTAACTGCAATAGCACCCGTTGTAGTAGTAACTGGCATAACTGAGCCTTCACTTTGCATTTGTTGCTCAATATCAGCAATACGTTCGGAGATCATGTTATAACGTGAATCATTTTTTTCCATGCTCGCCAATAAAACTTCAAATGCAGTTTTAGCTTGCGGCCAATCTTTACGCTCATACGCTATCAGCGCTAGTAACGAAATAGCATCTAAATTAGTAGGCTCAACGTTTAGCACTTTTGAAAGCATACCTGCCGCGCGAGTCATATTAGCTTCGCTACCTTCAAGTAATAAAACCTGACTGTAACTAATAAGAACCTGCATATTATCAGGGTTCATACGTAGTGCTTTATCAAATGACTGCTGCGCCATGTCAAATTCATTAAGCGACATAGCCACTCGACCAAGTAGCATCCAAGCAACTTCATCATCGCCAGAGCGGCTAAGTTTAGTACGAAGCGCCAATGCAAAAGCCTGCAGCTCATTTTGACTAAGCGGCTCACCTTTTTGCATTACAGCACGCTCGCCATAATCAGCTAAATTATCCATTGCGTCATGCCAAGCCGAAATTTGCTGCTGACTGCCTGTAAAACTATAAAAAATCCCTGTAAGTGCAAGAACAAATGCACCGCCTGTTAAAGCAAAAATACGGTTATTACCTTTGCTGTTAAGTGATTTCTCTGGTGATAGCTCGTTCAATAAGCGACGTTTTAATTCAACAATTGATTCTGCGTGGTTTACGCTATCAATGCGTTGATTATCTAAATCAATTTGCAAATCGACTAAACGCTGCTCATAAATACTAATTAATTCAGCATTGGCGTTATGAGTAATCGTTTGAACACGCTCTTTTTTTAAAAAAGGTATCATAACAAAGCTAAGAGCAACCAGTGTGAGTAAGGCAAAACACGCCCACATTAAAATCATTTAGCTTTGCTCCTGACGTTTATTTTGTTCAATTAGCTTCGCTAGCAGCATTTCATCGTCGCTGCTCCATGTTTGTTTTACTGATGCTTTTCGTTGGCGAATAACAATAAAACCAAAGCCAACAATTACAATTAACACAGGTAGTACCCACAGCACTAAAGTAGCGGGTGTAACAGGTGGGTCGTAATGAACAAAATAGCCAAAGCGGTCAATCATATAATCAATCACTTCGTCTTTACTTTTACCTTCTTTAACCAATACGAGTACTTTATCGCGCAAGTCTTTAGCAACAACAGCGTCGGAGTCCGCAATGTTTTGATTTTGACACTTAGGGCAACGTAGCTCTTTGGTTAACTCTTCAAACAATATTGCTTGTTTGTTGTTATCAAATTGATAGCGATCTTGCTGTGCAAACGCACCCATGCTTACAAAAAGGCTAAGCGTAAGTAGTAACCACTTCATTATTTAAGCTCCTGCATAATTGGCGCAAATTTAGCTCGCCATACTCGCGGATTTATATCACCGGTGTGATGTAACAAAATAGTGCCGTTTTTATCGACTAAAAAAGTTTCTGGCGCACCCGACACGCCTAAATCCAACGACAAAGTACGGTGTAAATCTAAAATATTAAATTGGTAAGGGTCACCTGCACGTTGCAGCATATCAGTGACTTCGCTGCGAAGTGATTGCATATCAAACGGGCCATCAAAATCAGAGTCGTAACCTTGTACGTAATATAGTCCAATAATTTTAACGCCTTGCTCACGTAACTTAGTTAAATAACCAAGTTCGACTAAACATGTTGGGCACCACGTACCCCATACATTTAATAAGTAAACTTCACCTTTTAACGACTCGTTGGTCCACTGCTTATTGTCTTGCATTAAATCAGGTAAATTAAACGCTGGCATTTCTTGACCTATCCGCCCTGTTTGAATTTCACGAGGGTTGGCAAAAAGACCTTGGTATAAAAATACACACACAAAAGCAAACACTAAAAGCGGCGCAATAGCTAAAATTTTACGATTCATAAAACACTCTCCGGTACATCTTTACGGGCTATTTTAGCTGATGTACGGTAACGTTTATCAAACAAAATCATGAAACCTGCAAATGACATAAGCACGCCACCAATCCATATCCAGCGTACAAATGGTTTATGATAAATGCGAAGTGACCATGCATCACCACTTAATTGCTCACCTAATGCTAAATATAAATCACGTTTAAAACCGGCATCTATTGCCGCCTCAGTCATAAACTGCATACCAATGTCATATTTACGTTTTTCGGCGTGTAAACGTGTTACTAGCTCATTATTTTTAAGCACAGATACAACGCCCGCATGACCGCTGTAGTTTGGCCCACGAATAGTTTTAACGCCATCAAAGCGATATTCATACTCATTAAGCTGTGCTATTTCACCCGGTTTCATCGATACATCACGCTCTACTGAATAAGCCGAGGTAAGTGTTACGCCCGCAATAATAAATGCAATACCAATATGCCCAAGTACCATAGCCCAGTAACTTACAGTAAAGCGTTTTAAGCCTTCTTTTAAGCTCCCGTGCACAGCTGCTTTGGTGTAAATATCAATCCCTGTTGATATTGCAATCCAAACCGCCAGTGTTGTCGCTAATAACGTAAGTGGTTTTACTAAATCGTAACTTGAGAATAACCAAGCGCAGGTAATCACAACACTTGCTAATACGCCCATTAATATTTTGTTTTGTAAGAAAGCCCACTTGTTTTGCTTCCAACGTAAAAGTGGTCCGATCCCCATCAAAATAGCAAACGGTACTAAAATTATTGCAAACATCTTATTAAAAAACGGTTCGCCAATAGAAATGCTACCTAAGCCCATTTCTTTATGAACCATTGGCAACAATGTACCTAACATAACAATTAATGTAGCAACAACTAAAAATATATTATTGAGCCATAAGGCCACTTCGCGCGATACCAGCTTGTATCGTCCTTCACTGTGAACTTGTGACACACGCATTGCATATAACGCCAAGCCACCACCGACAACGATGCCTAAAAAGGCGAGTATAAATAAGCCTCTATCGGGGTCTGTAGCAAACGCATGTACCGATACAATAATACCCGAGCGTACAATAAACGTACCTAGCAAACTTAAAGAGAATGCTGCAATTGCGAGTAATACGGTCCATGATTTAAATATACCGCGCTTTTCTGTCACACTTAATGAATGCAGTAATGCGGTTGCAACAAGCCAAGGCATAAGCGCTGCGTTTTCTACTGGATCCCAAAACCACCAGCCGCCCCAGCCTAGTTCTGAATACGCCCACCAGCTACCAATAGTAAGACCTAAACCTAAGAAACCCCACGCAGTCATCGTCCACGGGCGTGACCATTTAGCCCATGTGTTATCAAGTTTACCTGTTAACAATGCAGCTATAGCAAAAGAGAAAGCAACCGACAGCCCCACATAACCCATGTACAGTAATGGTGGATGAATAATCATACCTGGATCTTGAAGCAGCGGATTCAAGTCACGCCCTTCTACCGGAAAATAAGGAAGTAGGCGCTCAAACGGGCTTGAAAGCAGTAAGGTGTACATCATAAAACCTACACCTAAAAAACCAAGTACACCCAGTACGCGAGCACGTAATACCCAAGGTAATGATTTAGAACGCGCTGCTACAGCAGCGGTCCAACCCGCTTGCATTACTAACCATAATAAAATAGCACCTTCATGACCGCCCCACGTAGAGGTGATTTTATAGTACCAAGGCAGCGTACTACTTGAATGATACGCTACGTAAGATACGGTAAAGTCGTCTGTTAAACTTGCATAAATAAGTGCAGCAAAAGAGATTAGTACAAAAGCAAACTGGCCTATTGCTAAAGATGGAGCCGCACGCATTAACCGAAGATTACCAGTATGCGCGCCCCAAAGAGGAAAAATACACAGTAAAACGCTTAGCACCATGGCAAGCGTTAAAGAAAAATAACCAATTTCTGGGATCATAGCTAATTACCACTATCTAAGTTGTATTTTGGTTTTTCGTGCTTAATACCTTTAACTGCCTCTGCAACTTCTGCTGGCATATATTCTTCGTCATGCTTTGCTAGTACTTCAAATGCTTCAATAACATTAGGCTCGACTAATACGCCCTGCGCTACAATGCCTTGCCCCTCACGAAACAAGTCTGGCAATATGCCCTGATAACGCACAGTCACTAATGGACCTGTATCTATTAGCTTAAAGCTTACTTGTAAGCTTTGTTCATTACGCTCAACCGTGCCTGGCACAACCATGCCGCCAATACGTAACTTTTGACCTATATGTGGTTTTTCTTTGTTAGGGCCTTTGCCATCAATTAATTCGCTTGGCGTATAAAAAAGATTAATATTTTCTTGCAGTGCATAAAGCACTAAACCAATTGACCCACCAATACCAAACAGTACGGCAATAATTACCAATAGTCGCTTTTTACGTCTTGGATTCATGAGATTTGTTCCTGCTTAGCTTTTTTAATTCGCGCTTCACGTATTATTTGTTGCTCCACTGAAGCCATAATACGTTTGGTGTCTCTCAAAGAGTTCACTAAAATACCGAGTAAAATAAGTGCGCATGTACCAAAAGAAAGCCAGACATAAAATCCATAACCTCCCATTGCAATAAAATCAGAAAAAGAGTCAAACTGCATAATTACCCCTTATTTAACAACGAGCGAACCCACGGTCGGTGCTTTTCTCGTTGCAAAATTTCATTTTTAAGACGAATTAAAGTCACTGTTCCAACAAAAGCAGCAAAGGCTAAAATATTAACCATAAGAGGCCAAAACATACTTGGATCTATTGCTTTTGTATCTAGCTTTGTAATGCTTGCACCTTGGTGTAACGTATTCCACCACTCAACAGAGTAATGAATAATAGGTAAATTAATTACGCCAACAATTGCTAAAATAGAAGCCGCACGCCCTGCTGACTTCTTATCTTCAAATGCATGGTAAAGCGAAAGCACGCCAAGATATAAAAATAATAAAATAAGTTCAGACGTTAAACGCGCATCCCATACCCACCAAGCACCCCACATAGGTTTACCCCATGCAGCGCCAGTAATAAGCGCTATAGCAGTAATACATGCACCAACAGGCGCAATAGCAATAACAGCAAGCTCGGCATTTCGTAGCTGCCATACAAGTGCAACGATAGCGGCAATCGCCATTGATGAGTAAGCCCCCATAGATAAAATGGCAGAAGGCACATGAATAAAGATGATACGGTAGCTGTCTTTTTGTTGGTAATCGGCAGGTGCAAAACCAAGCCCCCATACCCATCCAACAATCATACTAACTACGGTAACTACGGCAAAATATGGCAGTAACGTATTGCATAACTGGTATGCACGCTCTGCTTTAGCATAGGGATGTAACCACTTCCACATTAACTTACACTCACTTTTAAAGCTGACGATATGGCAATTGGTGCGCTTATAATAGCAATAAGTAACATTGCACCAAGGATGGCAAGCTGCCCACTATAATCCAGTGACATTGTACTGGTATCGATAGCCGACGTTGCAAAAATCAAAACAGGAATATACAAAGGCAGTACGAGTAAACTCATCAAAATACCCCCTTTTTGTAACCCCACAGTAAGCCCTGCGCCTATTGCGCCAATAAAGCTCAATAATGGTGTGCCTAATAATAATGTTAAAACGGTTGCTGTTAACGCCGTACTTTCTAGGTTTAACAACAATGCAAATAGCGGAGTCATTAATACAAGCGGTAAACCTGTCACCACCCAATGAGCAGCCACTTTAGCAAGTACGGTTAGCGATAATGGATAAGAGGATGCAATTAACTGCTCCAACGAGCCATCGTTAAAATCATCCCTAAACAACTTATCTAAACCCAACATGGTAGAGAGTAATGCGGCAACCCAAATAATACCTGGCGCCATTCTCGCAAGTAGACCGGGCTCAGGCCCTATTGCTAACGGAAATAATGAAATTACAATTAAGAAGAATAAAATAGGATTTACAATTTCGGCGCGCTGGCGAAACGCAAGTTTTACATCTTTGGTAAATACCGCACTAAATAGCAACCAATAAGAGTGTTGACGAGTCATTAGTGGCGATACTCCAGTGTAACCGTTTGTAAGTTACTAAAGTGGGTCGTTAAGTCTTGGTGGGTCGTTAATAAAATGGCACCACCGCTTTGTAAGTGTTCAGTAAAACGCTGCTGTAAAAAGGCGACACCGCTTTTATCAAGCGCGGTAAATGGCTCATCAAGTACCCATAATTTAGCATCACTTAACCAAAGCCTAACAAGCGCTACACGTCGTTGTTGTCCAGCAGATAGCATTCTAACGGGTACATCTTCAAGTCCAACAAGGCCAAGTTGCGCTAAAATAGGATATAAATCAGGCTCATTTATGTAGCCATTAATTTGTAACCAGTGGCGAACATTTTCAACTGCACTAAGCTGAGTACTTACACCTGTTTTATGCCCTATAAAAAGCAGCTCTCTGGCATACTCTTCATAGTACTTAGATATAGGTTGATCTTGGAACAGAATAGACCCTTCATCAGGCACAGAAAAGCCAGCAATAATACGCAGTAGCGATGTTTTACCAGCCCCATTAGGACCCGCTAATTGCATGATTTGACCGCTATTAAGGCTAAAATTAAGATCCGCAAACAAACAACGATCTTGCTTGATGCAGGTGACGGACTTAATGTGTAACAAGATGACGATTCTCTCTGCCAAAAATTAGGCGTTAGTCTACCATAATGATAGGGTAATACGAATATTGCTTTATAATCGATTAACAAAAACTTGATTTAAAATAATGAATACACCAACGCAAATAACATTATCTAACTCATTGGTTATCAATCAATCTGCTCACAGCCAGACCAATGAGTTACCACAGTTACCTAGTGAGGTACTTGCGGCTAAAAACATCCAATTTTCGAAAGACTCGATTACGCTTGATGTATTTATTGATAAGCATTGGCAAACACTAAGGCTTGGCACTACAAGCGCACCACAAAACCTGCAAAAAATAGTCAGTGCTAACATACAGATCAGCCCTGATGGTAAGCAGCTCAACATCTCGCCAAACAGTACAACCCTTACTTTAAATCAGCCAGTACAATTGCAGCGCTTGTTAAATTATGTAAGCACGGGCACTGAGGTACAAAGCCAACCAATGGATGTACAAGTTGCTGTATCCCCTTCTCCCAAGTTAGTTATTGATAAACTCAACGCAAGTATTGCCATAAATAAAGACGTAGCCCAGTTACTTACAACTGAACAGCCCTTAAAAGTAGTTGTTAGTACGACTAATAAAGGCGCGCAGATTAATATTATTAACCGCTTTGCTGATACGGTTCACTCGCAACCACTTAGCCAAACTAAACTTACTAATTTACTCGCGGCCTTGTTACCCAGTGCACAGCTTCAAGTAACACCAAAACTGGCTATTTTAACTCATCCTCAAAAGTCAGGTTCATTTACAACAACTATCACTAATCAACAACTTGCCGAACTACCGAATACACCTATTAAAGTAAATTTAGTCAACCAGGCAGATAAATTATTTATTAAAACCGATACAAACAATATAAAAGTAACGCTTAACAACTCATTCTCAAAACCATTTAACGAGTTACTTTTAGCGCAAAAAAGCAATGCACCTGAAGTAGCCGTTTCTGCGAGTAATATTAAAGTAAATCCATTATTGACCCTAAATAGTCCAATAAAATCGTGGCTACAAAATAGTTTTAGTGATTTAAAAACGCGAATTAATGATGCGGTTAAATATTTTGAAAATAAACCTTTTGCTACAATAAGTAAATCTGAGTTAACGCAGCTATCAACTTCGCCCGCGCAACAAAAAACGTCTTTAGCTATACAACTGAGTGAAACACCGCTAAATAGAGTTAACATTACTCAAAGTGTGAGTACTGCGTTAAATAACAATACGAGCAATATTTTGCCAGAGCACTTTTCAAGGCTCCCGCCGATTGTACAATTAACGCAACTAGTAAAAGGAAGTGTTAGTGTTTGGCAAACACCTGCAAACACAGCAACAACCTACACGCCAATAACAAATAATACTACCCCAGGTGAAGTGGCGAGCGCTAAGCTAAGTGATTTAAAAGCAAGCCAATTAAAACCCCTTATTACTAGTGAAAACAGTAAACCGAACGCCTTGGTTAACCCTACCAATGAAGTAGTCACTAAGGGACTTACCACCTCCTCAGCACAGCTTGCAATAAACGATAATAATCAAAACAACACAAGCACAGTGAACACTAAAAGCATTACCTTGTTAACTGAGCCGTTATCTAATGCGCCCTCTCGTAGTCAAATGCTACAACCAATAGAAGCAAAACTATTAAGTACATTATTAAAGCTTCCTGATGCCACAACCCCTACAGATAGGCTGGCTTACAATAAACAACTTTTAAGCAGTCAAATTACTGATATTACAGATAAGGCAACAAAAGACACCCCTGATTTAACTCGCTTAATTAATCAGGCATTTAACCGTATGGTTTCAAGTAATAACATAAACCCTGCAACCATACAGCGTGAGATACTTGCTACTTTACAGCCCACTCAACTAGCGGGTGATATGCTGCAAAGTAGTTTCACTAAAGGGCTTGAACAGGTGGCTGTGAGTATTTTAGCTGCGCCTCTCATTAGCCAATCAGCAACGCCTATCAGTTTTAATAATCAAACTGGCTTAGATGCTCTCTTACAAGTACTTATACCTACTTTTAAAATGGGTAACACGGGAGCAAAAATGCTTGAACAGCTTCAACAAGCTCAAGTACAAGCTTTGGCCAGCGAAATCGTACACGTTAAAAACACACTTACCCAAGTAAGTGTCTCAACACCAAATCAACAGCCAGACACAAACCCGCTTGCACAATTTTTATTACCGATGAGATTACCTCCAGAAGCAGCCCAAACAGAAATAACACTTGGACAGTATAAAAAGCCAAGCGCCGGTAAATTAGAAGATAAAAATGTATGGTTTGTCAGATTAAACTTTGATTATGCCCAACTTGGGCAGCTACAAATTACTGCTGAGTTAATGAATAAAGCACTCGATTGCCAGCTATTAGCCTCGAGCCAAGAAGTAAGTGCAATTGCTCATCCTCACTTAGATAATTTAAGATCAAAACTAGCTAAACATGGCTTACAAGTTGGCGAGCTCAACTTAAAGAGAGGCGATGCCAACAATCAGGCATTCTATAAATCTCACGCAATTATTAATATTAAGGTTTAGCTATGAGTGAAACACCGATTAATAAATCAGCCATTGGGCTTTTGTACGAAGCTGGAAACACACCCACTGTAAGTGTTAAAGGGTTTGGTGAATTAGCTGATGAAATAATAGCAGCGGCTAAACTAAAAGGAATTATGATCCACGAAGATGCAGCACTTGCTAAAACGTTGTCACATTTAGAGTTAGGAGAAGAAATTCCCAAAGAGCTTTATTATGTTATTGCAGAGCTTATTGCGTTTTCGTATGTATTAAGAGGTCAATTTCCGCCAGGTTGGCAGGATTTTCAAGGTAAGTTAAATATTAAAGCTTGAGCCAATTTATTCGCACATAAAAAAAGGCGCTAAGCACCTTTTTGTTTATGTAATGAAAATAGTAATTCGGCTTCTGCTCGTGGTAGTTCGCACTCGCGTATTACTTCATCAAGGTCTGCACCTAACTCAACCATTTTTACAGCACGAGAGTAAATTTTAGCATCAGGGTCATCGTATTTTTGCGCCGCTTGCTGTTGCATTAAATCTTGGTTTTGTTGTTCGACTTCAAGCACTCGCTTACCAATACTTAAGAGCCCGGTTCTAATCTCCGAAATTTCACTGCGCAAAATATGAGTCTGCTCAGAGCTATCTTTAAGCTGCTGCGATACAGCATTAATTTCATTCGCGTGTTTATTTTTTAATGCAATAATTAACGCCAGCGATATAAGTCCTACCGCTAACGCTGATATAGCTATACTAAGTAACACCATAATTTATTTGGTAAAGCTTATATATCGCTTAACTCATCCCATTCGTCATCACTGAGTAACTTATTTAAATCAACCAAAATCAGTAATTCATTATCGCGGTTACAAACACCTTGAATAAACTTAGCGCTTTCTTCAGTACCAACATTTGGCGCACTGTCGATTTCAGAGCTGCGCAAGTAAACCACTTCCGATACGCTGTCGGCTAAAATACCAATAACTTGCTCTTCTGCTTCAATAATTAAGATGCGAGAGTTGTCAGTTGCATCAGCAGCTAGCAAACCAAAACGTGCGCGAGTATCAATAACGGTAACAACGTTGCCGCGTAAGTTAATAATACCAATCACATATGAAGGTGCACCTGGTACAGGAGCTATCTCTGTATAACGAAGTATTTCTTGTACTTGCATTACATTTACGCCGTAGGTTTCTTCCTCTAGCTTAAACGTAACCCACTGTAAAATTTCATCGTTATTATCTGCGTTTTTATTTGCTGACAGTAATTTATCTTGATTCATGCTATTACCCCGTAATGGTCATTACTACTGACGGCTATCTAAGCCTTTCTCTAATAATATATTTAAATTATCTACGTCTATCAAAGCACACATTTTTTCTTTTATAACGCCAGCAAGCCATGGGCGCTTGCTTTTATTTGTACGCCATTTTACATCTTCTTTACTCAATGTAATGTTATTTATCAACTTTTCAGCTAATAAACCCCACTGGCTATCACCTAGTGTAATCAAATATTGATAATCTAAAGATGCCTCTAATTTATCATCATATTTTTCTGGCATAACCCAACGCGCAGTATCAACAACATTAAGCTTTTCTTCTCTGTTGAGCATAACGCCTTTAAACCATTTCGGCTTACCAAACAAATGATTTACTTCACCTAATTGATGTATTCCACCAAGTGCTTTTAATGGCACAGCCAAGGTCAAGCCAGCAACTTCAAAAAACAATGCCTGAAATTCACCATCAAAATAGTCTGATTGGCTAGTAGTTACAATCTCCAGCTCTGGCTTTTCTATAGTAGTAATTGCAGGTGCTATTACTTCCTCGTCAACCACTTCATTAACTTTTTCAGTTTCAAACGCTGGCTCAGCTATTGGCTCAATTTCAACATTGAGCAAGTCATTATCAAATGTACTCTCTGCTGCTTTTAATTGTTCTATAGGTTTTGAATGAATATGCTGTTGTGAATCATCTGGGATTTGCTCAAGTAATTTTGCAACTGGCTCAAGGTTATCTACAGGCTCATCTTCACATAACAAAGCCCCGAGGTATTGTTTCATTACTTTTTCATTAGCAAACAATTGCTTACTCATTCATTAACCTTGTTCAATTAAATATTCTAGCAGTGCTTTATATGCGTATACACCGCGCGAGCGAGGACAATACTCTACAGGTACTTTTTGTGCAAAGCTTGCATCTCTAAATTTGGTATCCACCGGTATCACACCTGGCCAAACTTTATCACCATATGTACTTTGCAATGTTTTGTATGCTTCTAACGATGCTTTGGTACGTTTGTCGTACATGGTAGGAATTATAGTATATTGATAATCTTTTGCTTGAGAGGATTGCATCAAATCCATAGTACGCATCATTCTATCAAGCCCTTTGAGTGCTAAAAACTCCGTTTGCACTGGCACTAAAATTCGCTCACTTGCTGCAAGCGCATTGACCATTAACACCCCTAAAACTGGAGGGCAATCTAAAATGGCATAATCGTAATGTTCGCTAATTTTTGCAAGCGCTTTTTTTAGTATTAACCCCATCCCTGTTTTATTACCCATACTTCGATCAAGTGTAGCTATTGCCATAGTCGCAGGTAAAATATCCAAGTTTTGAAGTGTTGATGGACACAAAGCTTGGAGTATCTCTTCACTTTGCATACTTGTACCACGGGCAAAAATATCGTACACACTGACTTCTAAATCCTCTGAGTCAATGCCAAAGTAATAAGTGAGTGACGCATGAGGGTCTGTATCTATAAGCAATACACGTTTACCTTGTAATGCCAAAATACCGGCAAGGCTCACTGCGGTTGTTGTTTTACCAACCCCTCCTTTTTGATTAGCGACAGTCCAAATCTTCACATTACATCCTAATTACTGTTCATTGCGCGTTGTTATGCGAATACCGCCATGAGGCAAACGAATTACTTTTATTGTATCGTCATCTGAAGGAAGTTCAATTTCAGGTTCAATCACTGCAGGCTCATCAGCTTGCCCGTCACTTTTAACCTCTTGTTTTGGCGGTAATCCATACTTAGAAAGTGCGATAACAACTTTACGATTTTCTGCGCGCCCTTGTTCTGTATCGTTACTTGCAAAAGGTGAATATTGGCCATAACCTTCTATCGCCATTCTAGCTGAATTAATGCCTAATGCTTCCAGCTCTACTAAAATTGACGTGGCTCTAGCTACCGACAGTTCCCAGTTCGAACGAAATATCTCATTACGAATACTTTCATCATCAGTATAACCTCGTACTCTTACATAGTTATCTACTGGTGCAATAATATCTTTAACAATCTTGACGACCTGCTTTGCTCGAGAGTGTGCAACTGAACTACCGCTTGAAAATAACATACCTGAGCTTAGCTCTATAATCAGCCAATCTTGGTTAAGCTCTAAACTGGCTTCTCCATCACGGATTTCATCAATAAGCGCTGACTGTAATTTAATTAATAAACTATCAAGAGGTTTGCCTAAATACTTTTGCTGGATATTGCTTGTATCACTTTGGCCGTCGAGTAGCTCAGGACCTTGCTCTTCTTTTAATATACTTTCGCCATAAAGAACTTCTTGTTCAGGTGTCACTCTATCTGTCAATATTCCATTACCGTTGACACCTTCACCTTGCTGGGAGTATTGGCGAGCTGACTTATCAAAAACCTGTTCAAGGGAATCTGACAATATTTGGAATTGTTCGTCTTTATTAATCGCTATCGCATACAGAACCACAAAAAAAGCAAACATAATAGTCATGTAATCGGCATACGATACAAGCCAACGTTCGGTATGTTGACTTTTAGCAGCAGAGTGACGAAGTCGTCGGCGTAACATGTTATTCGTCCACTAAATTAGGGCGCTCTACACGATAGGCTTCAAGCTTTAATTCTATATTTACTGGGCTTTCACCTATGCTTATTGCAATAACGCCTTCAGCAAGCATTTCATGGTAAAGCATTTTTTGCTCTACACGCTGTTTTAACTTATTTGCCATAGGTAAAAACAATAAATTAGCTAAGCCAACACCATAAATGGTCGCAATAAATGCCGTTGCAACGCCGGCACCAAGCATTTGTGGATCGGTAATAAACGACATTGCCTGTATTAAGCCAAGCACCGCACCTAAAATACCAATGGTAGGGCTGTAACCCCCCATTGCTTCATAAACACGCGCGGCTTCAAGCAAACGATCGCGTTCTAGCAGTAAATCAATTTCAAGCGTGTCTCGTAGTTTTTGCTCTGAGCAGCCATCGACAAGTAAGCTTAAACCTTTTGCTGCATACGCATCTGGGTGAGCTAAGGCTTCATTCTCAAGCGCTAAGTAACCTTCTTGACGTGCTTTATGAGACCATCGTTTAACTTGCTCTATTGCGTCTTCAATATCGTATTGTGGTGCAACAAAAACCCACGAGCTCATATTTAGCATTTTTTTGAATGTGCTAGCAGAGGTTTGCAACATAACAGCGCCAAGCGTGCCACCAAGTACAATAATAAGCGCAGGGCCATTAAATAAAGCTGAAACAACACCGCCTTCTAAAGAATAACCTAAACCTATTGCACTAAGTGCTACCAATAGTCCAAATATTGAGAGTTTATCCACAACCTACCTCTCTCATTATACGTGCTGCAACATCGCTCAATGCTAAGCTTTCACTTGAAAGCCCCGCATTAGCAATTGCTTGAGGCATTCCATAAACGACACAGCTTTTCTCATCCTGTGCCCAAATAGTTGCACCCGTTTGTTTTAACATTCTTGCACCATCACGACCATCAGCGCCCATACCTGTTAAAACAATAGCAAGTACATCACCTTGGTACGTTTTAGCTGCACTAGCAAACGTTACATCTACGCTTGGTTTATAACTTATTCTCTCGCTATGATCTTCAAATACGCGCAGCGTTCTATTTGCTCCACGCCCCTCTACCATCATCTGCTGCCCGCCAGGCGCTAAATAAGCAGTTCCTGGTTGTAAGCGATCGCCCTGTTGTGCTTCTTTCACTTTTATTTGGCACAAACCATTTAAGCGCGCTGCAAACGCGGGTGTAAATGCAGCTGGCATGTGCTGAATAAGTAAAATAGGGTGAGGAAAATTAGCAGGCAATTGAGTCAATATAGTTTGCAAAGCAACAGGACCACCTGTAGAAGTACCAATAGCTAAAAGTTGATATTGTTTTCCACTTGCTCGCATTGAGGCAACATTTGAACTTGTCGATGCAGCAGGCGCAGCTCTTTGAAAGCTTCTATCAGGCTGCTTGATTTGAGTTGTTGATGTGCTTGTTCTTTGCGAAAGTGAACTTGTTGGTTTCGTTGAAATGGATGGTTTAACTGGTGTTGCCGCTCTAAATGTTCGCGGTAAACGTCTTCGCCCTATATCTTTTACTTTACTTTGCAAAAGCTTAATTGCATCTTCATTATTGCGTGCAATATCTTCAAATTTTTTCGGTAAAAAATCCATTGCGCCAGCATCTAACGCATCAAACGTTGCTGTTGCACCATCACGTGTAAGTGATGAAAACATTAAGATAGGAGTTGGGTTACTCGCCATTATCTCTTTAACTGCGCTAATACCATCAAGCACAGGCATTTCGACATCCATGGTGATCATGTCAGGACGCAATTGAGCTGCTTTCTCAACAGCCTCTCTGCCATTAACAGCAAAGCCTATAACTTGTATATCGCTATCTTGCTCAAGGATTTCGCTTACTCTACGGCGAAAAAAGCTTGAATCATCAACAACTAAAACTTTAACGGCCATTTAGCTCTCTTATTAAATTTATGCGTAGGTATATATTAAATATATACCTACTTTATTATTAGCCTGCGTAATGTTTTAACATGTTTGGAACGTCTAAAATCAGTGCAATGCCACCATCCGAAGTTATTGTAGCCCCTGCCATACCTGGCGTTCCTTGAAGTAACGCATCAAGCGGCTTAATCACTACTTCTTCTTGGCCAATTAATGAATCAACAACAAAGCCTATTTGTTGCGTACCAATTTGTACAATAACGACGTGACCTTTAGATTTTCGCTGAGAACGATCTGAGCCTTTTACTAACCAATGCTCAAGGTAAAATAACGGTATCGCCTTTTTACGCACAATAATTGTTAATTGCCCATCAACTACATTCGTCTTCGTTAAATCTAAATTGAATATCTCACTAACACCAGCCAGTGGTAACGCAAATGTTTGTGCGCCAACAATGACCATTAATGTCGGTAATATAGCCAAGGTAAGTGGTACTTTTATTTCTAAAATAGTACCGACACCAAGTTCAGACTGAATGCTTACGGAGCCATTAAGTTGCGTGATCTTAGTTTTAACTACGTCCATCCCTACACCCCGGCCTGAAATATCAGATATTTCTTCTTTTGTAGAAAAGCCAGGTGCAAAAATCAGGTTATATGCTTCGGTGTCAGAAAGTCGACTCGCTTGGTCATGATCGAGTACGCCTTTACTAATTGCAATTTTTTTCAGTTTTTCAGCATCCATACCTGCACCATCATCTTTGATGGTTAGCAAAATATGGTCGCCCTCTTGAGATGCTGATAAAGTAACATTACCTGTTCTAGACTTACCTGCAGCTTCACGAACAGCGGGCATTTCAATACCATGGTCAACTGAGTTTCTAACTAAATGCACAAGCGGATCGGCAAGTGCTTCAACTAAGTTTTTATCTAGATCGGTTTCTTCACCAATTAGCTTTAAATCAATATCTTTATTTAAGCTACGTGCTAAGTCGCGTACAACGCGAGGGAAGCGACCAAATACTTTCTTAATTGGTTGCATTCGCGTTTGCATAACCGCACCTTGAATATCCGCAGTCACTACATCTAAGTTAGAGATTGCTTTACCCATCGCTTCACTGTCTGAGTTAGTCGCTAAACTAACCAAACGATTTCGTACAAGAACTAACTCACCAACCATATTCATAATTTGATCGAGTCGTTTTGTATCTACGCGAACGGTGGTCTCTGCTGCTGGTGGCGCTGATTTTTTTGGAGCTGCTGCTGGTGGTGCTTTAGCTGCTGGCTTCTCTGGCGCTTTTTCAACTGGTTTTGGAGTAGGAGCTTTAGCTGGCGCAGCTTTTTTTACTGGTTCACTCACTTGTTTAGCTGGCGGTGAAACAGGTTCAGGTTGTTTTGCAGCTGGCGCACTTTCTATCGATTTAGGAGCAGTGCCTTTACCATGAAGTTCATCAAGAAGCGCTTCAAATTCGTCATCACTAATTTCATCATCTGATGAATTAACTGCATTAGCCGCTGGTGTAGCTGGTTCTACAGGTGTTTTATTGGCATTATTTTGTTCAGGTTTGCTAGTAACTTCACCAAAACTGCCAACACCATGTAACTCATCTAATAAGCTGTCAAATTCATCATCAGTAATATCACCATTAAAATCACTACTACTTGCTACTGGTTTTTCAACTGCAGGACCTTGTCCTTTACCGTGCAGCTCATCAAGTAAGCTTTCAAATTCGTCTTCAGTGATTTCATCTATTTCAGCATCGCTAACCGAAGGCGCCCCGCTAAATAGTTCATCAAATGCAAACGGATCTTCATCATCAGCTACCGGTGTATCCACCACTTCATTATGAGGTTGTTCAACCTCTGTTTGTGAAGAGGCTTCAGTGGCTTCGGCTTCTGTTGGAGGTAGACCTAAGATATGAAGAGTATGAAGTAATTCAGGATCTGCAGGTTCAGGCTTGTCTCTGTTTTGGATAGTCGCAAACATCTCATTAATGGTGTCTAGTGCTTGTAAAATAACATCCATTAACTCTGAGTTGACTGTTCGCACGCCTTGACGTAGTAAATCAAATACGTTTTCAGCACCGTGACAAGCATCAACAAGTTCTGTCATAGCTAAAAAGCCTGCACCACCTTTTACAGTGTGAAAACCTCTAAATATAGCGTTTAGTAACTCGGTATCTTCTGGATTATTTTCCAGCTCAACTAACTGTTCAGATAAAAGCTCTAGGATTTCTCCAGCCTCTACAAGAAAGTCTTGTAAAATATCTTCATCGACTTCAAACATGCAGTTACTCTCCTCTTAGAAGCCCAAACTTGATAAAAGATCATCAACTTCATCTTGATCAGATACAACATCATTACGCGATTCTTTATCAATAATAGGGCCTTCAGGACCTGCTAAAGTTTGTGTGGCAACTGGTTCTTTTATTTTTTGTTGTTCTACTTTATTCGCGGTGCTGTTAGTGTCGTCTTGTTCAGCAAACGCAGTTAAAAGATGAAGTAAACTTTCTTCTACTTCCCTAACAAGTTCAATAACACGGCGAATAACTTGACCTGTTAAGTCTTGATAGTCTTGAGCCATTAGTACATTTGTCATTAAGCTTTGAAGCTCATCAGTCTTATGATGAGAGTTGTTCATAAACTTATCGATGCTATGGCAAAGTTGCTTAAACTCACCAAGCTCAATCTCGCGGCTCATTAAACGATCCCATGTCGGTTTGATATGAGATATTTCGTTCGCTAACTGTTGGGCTATAGGTAAACTGGCCTCCACTGCATCCATTGTTTTATTAGCCGCATTTTCTGTCATTTCTATAACATAATTAAGCCGCTTTTTAGCATCTGGAATCGCATCTGTCGTTATATCAGTTAAGCGAGTATCAAGCTCAAAACTTTTAAGGGCTTCGTGCAGTTGACGAGTCAACTTTCCAACTTCAGCAAATAATTCAGACTGCTCTTTAGATGCAGCCTCTAAAATCAACTGATTTGCTTTATCTTGCTCATCATTTTCTAAAAAAACAACGAGCTGACGAGCTTGTTCTAACGTTATTTGAGGCGCAGCTGGTGCTGGCATAAGCCTCTCCCCCATCATTAGCCTAAGCGTTCAAATACTTTTTCTAATTTAGTTTTTAATGTTCCAGCCGTAAATGGCTTAACAATATAACCATTCACGCCAGCTTGCGCTGCAGCTATTATTTGTTCTTTTTTAGCCTCTGCCGTTACCATTAATACAGGGATATGTTTTAACTTCTCGTCTGCACGTATTGCCCTTAAAAGATCAATACCCTGCATTCCAGGCATATTCCAATCCGTAACTACAAAATCAAACACTTGATTTTGCAACATAGGCAAAGCTGTAGACCCATCATCAGCTTCTTGAACGTTAGTGAAACCTAAGTCACGTAACAGGTTTTTTATAATGCGTCTCATTGTTGAAAAATCATCAACTACAAGAATTTTCATGTTTTTATCCAAAACATCCCCCAGTGAGGTATTAACCTTTGTTTACTTACTACTAATTTATCCAGTCATTGATTTTAGCTTTAAGCTTAATCATCGCCTGACCATGTATCTGACTTACACGCGATTCACTTACATCGAGTATATGTCCTATTTCTTTTAAATTCATTTCATCGTTATAGTACAAAGAAAGCACCATTGCATCACGCTCTGGTAATGACTTAATTGCACTTAGCAAAGACTCATTAAACCTATCATTTTTAACATTATTAAAAGGTTTATCTTGTGCTAAATCTTGGCCTACGGGAGTAATAACATCCTCATCTACACCAAGGTCTTCAATACCTAATATTTTACTCGTATTCGCATCATTTAAAATATGATGGTACTCATTGAGCGAAATTTCAAGTTTTTCAGCAACTTCTATATCCGTTGGTTCGCGGTTCAGACTACTTTCGAGCTCAGTAATTGCTTCTGCAACTTGCCTGTTTTTACGGTGAACTGAACGAGGAGCCCAATCACCACGGCGCATTTCATCAAGCATAGCACCGCGAATACGAATACCGGCAAAAGTTTCAAAGCTTGCGCCTTTTGTTGCATCAAAGTTTTTGGAAGCTTCTATTAAACCTATCATTCCTGATTGAATTAAATCATCAAGTTGAACGCTAGGTGGTAATCGAGCAATTAGATGACATGCCACTTTTTTAACAAGTGATGCATGCTTCTCAACAATCACATTTAAATTTTGTGTTGATTGATATCCCATAGCTCTATTCACCAGTGTTGTCATAATTAACCGTTTACTAGTTTCTCAATGAAAAACTCTAAATGCCCAGATGGTTGGTTGGGTATTGGCCATTTAACTGCTTTTGTTGCCAGCGTTTTAAACGCAAGAGCGGCTGGCGAATTTGGAAAGAGCTCTACTATTACTTTTTGACGACGTGTTGCTTTGCGCATATTTTCATCATAAGGAACCGTTGCTACTAGCTCCATTGATACATCTAAAAAGCGGTCGGTAACTTTAGATAGCTTTGCAAACAATTCAGTGCCTTCACGCATACTGCGCACCATATTGGCAACAATTTTAAATTTATAAACGCCGTGCTCACGACTTAATACTTTAATAAGTGCGTAAGCGTCGGTGATTGATGTCGGCTCATCGCATACAACAACCATTACATCTTGCGCTGCACGCGAGAAGCTCAGTACCATGTCTGAAATACCAGCAGCTGTATCTACAATTAAAATATCAAATTCGGTATTCAATTCGCTAAACGCACGAATTAGCCCAGCATGCTCAGATGGTGATAATTCAACCATACTTTGCGAACCCGATGTAGCGGGTACAATTTTAATTCCTGCAGGGCCTTCAACTAAAATTTCATCAAGCTCACATTCACCAGACAAGACATGTGACAAGTTACGCTCTACACGTAAACCAAGCATCACATCACAGTTTGCTAAACCCAAGTCAGCATCCAGCACTAATACTCGATTACCTTGCTGCCCAAGTGCAATAGCTGTATTTAGAGAAACATTTGTTTTCCCTACTCCACCTTTACCACCGGTTACAGCGATAACTTTTACGCCGTTGTTATTGTTTTGACTCATTTTGCGCAGGCCGCTTGCTTGATCTAATACTGTGTTAATCATACATCCCTACTGTGCTTGACGCCACTGCTTGGTGCCTTGAATGTTGTGCTTTTGTTCTTTTTAAATATAATTGCTCAGCCTTTTTAACTAGTTTCTCAGCATTTGCAACACGAATATCCTCTGGTACTCGTTGACCATTAGTAAGATACCCTATTGGAAGGCGATTTTGAATCGCAATACTAATAATCTCGCCCAAACTTAATGATTCGTCTAACTTAGTGAAAATACAGCCACTTAACTGTACTTTTTTAAAGTGGCGTACAGTTTCTTGCAATACATTAATCTGTGCTGTCGCGCTAAGTACTAAGTAGCTGCGAATATCTACACGTTGGTTACGCATTAATGTGTTTAATTGCTCAGTTAAACGTAAATCTCGCTGGCTCATACCTGCTGTGTCAATTAATACTAGACGTTTATTTCGTAAATGATATAAAACTTCAGCTAATTCATTAGCATCTTTAACTTGCTTAACACCACAACCAATAATACGACCATATGTTGCAAGTTGTTCATAAGCACCAATTCTGTATGTATCAGTGGTTATTAACGCCACTTTATCGGCACCATATTTTTGTGCGCCTAGAGCTGCAAGCTTAGCAACAGTCGTTGTTTTACCCACACCTGTTGGACCCACTAACGCATATACACCACCTTGGCGAAGTATTTCATTATTGGTTGTTTGCATTTGATCTTCGACCATAGTTAACAATGCTTTCCAACCTTGCTTACGAGACACATCATCAGGTACAAAACATGCCATTTGCTGTGCTACTTCTTTATCGATACCCATACCGACTAAACGGTCAACCATACAAGCGCGTGTTGGATCGCGACGCGCCATATCTTGCTGCATCAAGCCTGATACTTGGTGCTCAAGTAATTGACGAATTGCGTTCATTTCTTCACGCATTGTTGTCATTTCTTCGCTTTCATTATTAGGTGCTTGTTGGCGAGTGGTTACGGGGCTATCTAAATCATCAAAGTCGCGGTCTAAATCATCAAAACCTAAGCTATCCGCTTGAGTTTGTGGACGAACTGGCGCAGCAGCTTCAGGAGCAAACATATTTTTAGTACGCTGCCCCATATCAGGTTCTTGATAGTTATCAGTAGTATCAATACCCGATTGTGAAAACATTGATGCAAGCTCAGGAGAACGAGGACGCGGTGATTGACGCTCTAATAATGCTTGTAGGCTGTCAGCAACTTTTGCTTGAGGCTCAGGCTTGGCACGCTGTGGCTCTGGTTTTACAAAGTTATGCATGCTTTGTTGTGGCGCCTGAGTACGCGGCTCTGCAGGGCGTTGTGGTTGCGCTGCTACTTTAGGGGCTGCTTTGTCATAATCAACTGCCGCTACAATTTCTACACCGTTAGCCAGTTTTTTATTTGACATAATAACCGCATCAACACCTAACTCATCTTTAACTTCTTTAAGTGCTGTGCGCATATCTTTAGCAAAAAAACGTTTAATTTTCATGATTCAACCCCTGTTAAAATCTTATTGTTGGCCTACCGAGCTTACAATTTTGATCTGTCTTTCGTCTGGTACCTCTTGATAAGACATCACTCTCAATCCTGGAATGGTGTACTTAACAAAACGAGATAACACAGTGCGTAACATTCCTGACGTTAGCAATATAGAAGGTTCGCCGGCCATTTCTTGATTTTGATGCGCTTGTGTCAATGACACTTGAAGTCGCTCTGCAAGTCCTGGCTCAATACCGGCACCTTCATCGCCTGCATTTTGTAATGACTGATGCAACATCTGTTCCAACTCAGGCGCCAAGGTTATGACAGGGATTTCTGATGACATTCCCACCGCATCTTGAACAATTAATCTACGCAGTGAAATACGCACTGCAGCCGTTAATACATCAGGGTCTTGACTACGTGGGCCATACTCAACAAGGGTTTGAACAATTGAGCGCATATCGCGAATAGCCACGCCTTCATTTAATAAATTTTGTAGTACTTTTACAATAACAGTTAATGGCAATACATCAGGTACTAGTCCTTCCACTAAGCGAGGATGGCTTTTAGCAAGCATATCAAGTAGGTTTTGAACTTCTTCATGCCCTAGTAATAACGCTGCACTGTTAGTTAATAACTGGCTAATATGAGTGGCAACTACCGTGGCTGAATCTACAACGGTATAACCTAGTGATTGTGCTTCATCTTTTTGATCTGGCTTGATCCATACTGCATCAAGGCCAAACGCAGGATCTTTTGTTTCAACCCCTTTAATTGGACCAAATACTTGTCCTGGGTTAATCGCTAGCTCGTCGCCATGCTTAAGCTCGCTTTCACCGGTTGAAACCCCCATTAGTGTTATTCTGTAAGCGTTAGGGTCAAGCTCTAAGTTGTCGCGTATATGTACCGGCGGCACTAAAAAACCAAGCTCTTGAGAAAGCTTTTTACGCACCCCCTTAATACGATTAAGTAGCTCACCACCTTGTGATTGGTCCACTAACGGAATTAATCTATAACCGACTTCTAAGCCAATTACATCAACCTGCTGAACGTCATCCCAGCCTAGTTCTTTTTGTTCTTGTTTATTAGCAACACCCGTTGCAACGCTTCCGCCATTAGCGGCCTCTTCAGCTTCTGCCGCAGCAGCTTTTAATTTACTTTGCTGTGTGTAGTAAGCTAAGTAACCCAGTAACGCACCTAAACTTAAAAAAGCAATATGCGGCATACCAGGTACTAAGCCCATGATGATCAAAATACCAGATGCAATAAAGAGTGACTTTTCGTTGCCTAGTTGTTTCTTAAATTGGTCCCCCATATTGAGCGACTCATTTTGGCGTGTTACAACAATCGCGGTACCAATTGAAAGCAGTAAAGAAGGGAGTTGAGCAACTAAGCCATCGCCAATGGTAAGTAATGTATATACTTCCATTGCATTGCCAAAACTCAAATTGTGCTGGATCATACCGACAAATAAACCACCAACAATATTGATGATTAGTATAACAATACCTGCAATCGCATCACCTTTTACAAATTTACTCGCACCATCCATTGAGCCGTAAAAATCAGCTTCGCGAGTTACTTCCTCGCGGCGGTCACGCGCTTGTTCTGCGCTGATAAAGCCTGCGTTCAAATCGGCGTCAATTGCCATTTGTTTACCCGGCATTGCATCAAGGGTGAAACGCGCAGATACCTCAGAAATACGACCAGCACCTTTAGTAATTACTACAAAGTTAATAATGATCAGAATTAAAAACACAACCAAACCAACAGCGTAGTTACCACCAATAACAACTGAGCCAAACGCTTCAATTACTTTACCGGCAGAGTCACCACCATTATGGCCTTCAAGTAACACAACTCGAGTACTGGCAACGTTAAGTGCTAAGCGCATAATTGTAGCGATTAGTAATACAGAGGGGAAAATACCAAATTCAACTGGCTTCATCGTGTAAACAGTTACAAGTAAAACCACTAACGCGAGAGCAATATTAAACGAGAAAAGGATATCGAGTAAAAATGGCGGTAGTGGTAAAATCACCATTCCCAAGGCAGCAAGCACAAGCAAAGGTGTACCTACCCCTTTGGCATAGTCTTTTTTGTCTCTGTTAAGTTGTTGTAATACCGCTTTAAAACTCATAATTCTACAATTTCAAAAAATTGACACTACGTAGAATTTGCAATAACTATTCCAAGTTACTCAGTTAACGGTTTAATACTTGTAGGCATCAGGGATTGGCAGCTTTTTATTGAGCTTAGTTGGACGTTTACCGCGCCCTTTATTAAAGCGCTTAAGCTGAAATACATACGCTAAAACTTGCGCTACTGCGGTAAATAGCTGATCGGGTATTTGCTCTCCTACTTCAGCCGTATGATAAAGCGCTCGGGTCAACATGGGGGATTCTAATATAGGTACTTCATTCCCTATTGCTACTTTTCGAATTTGCATCGCCATTTCATCAATGCCTTTAGCAAGCACTATAGGCGCACCTGCGCGCTCCGTGTCGTATTTTAATGCTACAGAGTAGTGAGTTGGGTTCGTAACAATAACATCAGCGTCAGGAACATCTTGCATCATGCGGTTTTGCGACATTTGCCTTTGTGTTTGCCTAATGCGCGCTTTTATTTGTGGGTCACCTTCAGAGTTTTTATACTCATCTTTAATTTCTTGCATTGTCATTTTAAGTTGTTTGTTATGGTTGTAACTTTGAAATGGTGCATCAATGGCGGCAATAACAATTAAAGTGCACGAAAGGCCTAAAAACATCCACCCTAAAATCTCTAAGGCATGAATAATATTACCCGGCGCACTTTCTAAACTTAAATGCAGTATTTCATCAAAATAAGTATTAATTAAAAACACTGCAAAACTTGCTACTAAACCAAATTTTAAAAGTGACTTTACAAGCTCAATAGCCGCTTGTGGGCCAAACATCCGCTTAAAGCCTTTCATTGGCGACATTTTACTTGCTTTAGGTGCAGCAGCTTCCCAGCTAAAGTTAAAACCACCGAGTAACGTATTACCAATAAATGCAGCCAAAACGATAATTAACACAAACATAGCCATAGGAAACATCAACGCGTCTGCAACCTCTCCCCACACGGCAAACATTTTAGTGGTATCAAAGGCTTCGTTGCGGTTTAAGCTAAGGGTTCGGCCCATTACATTGTATAAACCTTTACCAATTTCAGGACCATACATCAAAAGCGATATAGCCGAAAAAATAAGTACAAACATGGTACCTAACTCTTTTGAGCGTGCTATTTGGCCTTTCTTTTTAGATTCTTCAAGCTTTTTGGATGTGGGTTCTTCTGTTTTTTCTTGTCCTGAGTCTTCAGACATGACTTTCTCCTAAGGTGAGCAACCAACTAAAGTACACATTAGCTCAACCATTTTTAACCATTGAAACTCAAACTGAGTAACAAAGTTACCTAGTGTTGCCCAAATAATAATAAGTCCCGCTACCAAGGTAAACGGAAAACCAATAGAGAAAATATTTAATTGCGGCGCTGCACGCGTCATAATCCCAAACGACATATTAATAACGAGCATTGCGGTAAGCGGTGCAAGTGAGAGTACCAGTGCTGTAGTAAACATCCAGCCGCCCCAAGTCACTATGTCCCAGTAATGATCTACAGACCACCATGTGCCATCAATGGGTAGCACTTGAAAGCTATGCACCACCATTTGAATCATCATTAAATGACCGTTAAAAGCAAAAAATAACAAGGTGGCCAAAATAAGGAAAAACTGGCCAACCGCTGGGACGCTTGCGCCATTAGAGGGGTCAATAACCGAAGCAAAACCTAAACCGGTTTGCATCGCAAGTATTTGCCCTGCTAAAACAAAGGTATTTAATAAAAGTATAGATGCAAAACCAATAGCAACACCAATCAGCATTTGTTGAATAACGACTAAAATCATCTCAAACGAAAATAAATTAGTGAATGTAGCTGGCGGCAGAACAGGAACAACAAGAAAAGTTACGACAACTGATAAACCCATTTTTATACGCGTAGGGACATTTTTAGCCCCTAAACCAGCCATAATCATAATCATTGAGCTAATGCGTACCAGGGGCAGCAAAAAATCGCTCAACCATTGAATAACGACAGCAAAGGGGTATTCCACGTTTAACCTGCAATTTCAGGAATAAGTAATACTAGGCGAGTAAAAAAATCCATCAGTTCTTGAGTAAGCCAGTGCCCACCTACAATTAGCGCACTAATGGTAATTAATAAACGAGGTAAAAAGCTCAACGTTTGTTCATTGATTGATGTTGCCGCCTGAAACACAGCAACCACTAAACCAATAATTAGGCCTGGGACAACGATTGCAGACACCAATTTAATAACTAAAAACAGCGCGTCACTTAGAATATCAACAAAAATTTCCGGTTCCATGTTGTACTCCTATTGTTGGGTCATGTTAATGCTTTGCATACTAAGTCCCTAAACCAAAGCTTTTAGCTAGAGTCCCCATCACTAAGCTCCAACCATCAACAAGTACAAACAGCATAATTTTAAACGGTAAGGACACTATCATGGGGGAAAGCATCATCATACCCATCGCCATTAATACCGAAGCGACCACTAAATCAACAATTAAAAATGGGATAAAAAACATAAACCCAATTATAAATGCCGTTTGCAGTTCGCTGGTTACAAAGGCCGGTATTAACACTATTAATGGCGTATCTTGTGGCGAATTTAGCTGATCGTAACCAGCAATTTTAGCGAACGTTTCTAAATCTTTTAAACGCACCTGTGAAAGCATAAATGCTTTCATTGGCTCTTTAGCAAGCTCTAAAGCCTCTACTGATGTAACCTGCTCATTTAAGTAAGGCTCTATAGCTCGCTCGTTTACCTGCTGATAAATAGGCGCCATTATAAAAATACTTAAAAAAAGTGACATACCTAATAACACTTGATTTGACGGTGTTTGCTGTAAGCCAATTGCTTGGCGCAAAATGGCGAGTACAACAATAATTCGTGTAAAAGAGGTCATCATAATTATGGCGGCCGGTATAAAACTCAGCGCCGTCATAATTGCTAAAACTTGTAACGTTACTGAGTAATCTTGTGTGCCATCAGCGTTTGTTGTAATGGTAAGGGCATCAATTCCTTCTGCACTTACATTTGGTACAAACACCATGGCAAAAATAATAAGCAGCCACTTTGTCATAGGTTTAATTCTTTTTATTTTGGTTTGATTGCGGGTTTAAAAGTTTACCAAATCGTTTAGCGAGTTCAGGCAGTTCTTTTTCACTTAATGGGGTTTCTAACTTGTGTAAATAATTAATACTGTGGGGAGTTACACCAAGTAAATGCTGAGCATTATCTATCTCAACAACCATTAAACGCTCGCGAGAACCTAAAGGTAGACTTCTAACTACTTTAAACTCATCACTATTTGCTAAATTAGGGTTAAGCTTTTTAACAAAAAATGCCAGTACAATAATCAGTACTAGCACCATTACAAGCGACAGCACCATAGAGAGTATATCCCCAGTGGGTGTTGCCACATCTGCTTTTGAAAAAACGGTAGTCGTTAAAGCAACTAATAAGCTCATCGTAATTTTTTGATCCGCTCTACTTGGCTTATCACGTCAGTTAAGCGAATACCAAATTTGTCGTTTACTACAACTACTTCGCCATGAGCGATTAAAGTACCATTAACTAGCACGTCTAGCGGCTCACCCGCAACACGGTCAAGCTCAACAACAGAGCCTTGATTAAGTTGCAGTAAGTTACGAATGTTGATTTTAGAGCGCCCTACTTCCATTGAAATAGTAACGGGGATATCTAAAATAGTGTCGAGTTTTCGTTTTTCATCACCACTCATTTCATGTTTTGAATCACTTAACTCATCAAGCTCTGCAACATGTGCTTCGCCACTATCATCTGGGCCTTCGGCTTCTGCTAATGCTGCTGCCCATTCATCCATTGTGTCTTGATCATCGCTCATACTTTTAACCTTTTAATCAATTACCAGTCTAAGTCTACACCGTCAGAGAGGTGTAAATCATCTTCTAGTTCTGCTAATTCTGCATCTGAGTCAATTTTCTTGCCGCCTTTGGTAAATACATGCAGCTCAGATTTAACTGAATCAGGTCGTTTAATTTTTTCACTAATTTGAAGCGCAACATTATCGCGAGAGCGACCCATCTTGGCTCTAAATGTAGGGAGTTCCTCAACAAATACGGTTATATGCTCAGGCATTTCAACCGGAATAATATCACCTGCTTTTAATTCCATAATTTGCTTTAAGGTCAAATCAACTTCAAGTAACTGAGTCGACATATCAACCTCAACATCCATTATTTCATCGCGAAGTGCTTTGCTCCAACGTAAGTCGGTATCCTCTGTATCAGATTGAACACCCGCATCTAAAAGCTCTCGGATTGGCTCAAGCATCGAATACGGAAGTGCAATATGAAAATCGCCGCCACCGCCATCAAGCTCAATATGAAAAGAGCTAATAACCACAACCTCTGTTGGACTTACAATATTCGCCATAGCTGGGTTTACTTCTGAATCGAGATATTCAAACGATACATCCATAACCGGTGCCCATGCTTCTTTATAATCTTCAAAGATTATTTTAAGGAGCATTTGTACAATCCGGCGCTCTGTTGGGGTAAATTCTCGGCCCTCTATTTTCGCATGATAACGCCCGTCACCACCAAAAAAGTTATCTACCAAAATAAACACAAGTCGTGCTTCCATGGTAATCAGGCCAGTGCCTTTTAAAGGCCTAAAACGGACCATATTTAAACTGGTTGGAACAAATAAAGTATGAATATACTCGCCAAACTTAATCATTTGCACGCCGTTAATAGACACCTCTGCGGTGCGACGCATCATATTAAATAGGCTAATTCGCATATGACGAGCAAAGCGTTCGTTAACAATTTCCAGCGTCGGCATACGACCACGTACGATCCGATCTTGCGAAGAAAAATCGTACTGAAGCGTACTTCCCCCGCCATCTTCACCTTCGTGTATATCTTCCTCTTCAACGTCATCAACGCCATGTAATAGCGCATCAATTTCGTCTTGGGATAATAAATCGCTCACGCTAACCCCTTATTGCATCACAAAGCCGGTAAACAATACCCGCTCAATTACTTTACTGCCTTCAACATCCATTAAGGCTTTTTGTACCTTTTCAAGTGCAGAAAAACGAAGTGTTTCTTTACCAGAGCTCGTACTTAATTCATCAGCTGTTGTAGTAGAAAACACGCTTAATAGCGTCCCTTCTATTAGTGGAATATGTTTTTTGGCTGTTTCTTCATTTACTTCGCCACGTACTAATAATTGTACTTTAATTTGTACAATTCTATCGCGACTTGAGCCAGGCACGTTAAATACAAATGGGCGTGGCATAGCAACATATAAAGCACTACCAACTTCTGCTGATGAACCAGAAGCTGCAGGAGCAGCATCAGTCGACATCGCAGTCTCTTCATCTAAGGTTTCAACTGGCGCATCCGAACCTGACATAAAAAAGTAACCCGCAGCACCACCTGCAATAAGTAGTACAGCTACTATGATTATTATTAGTTTCTTTTTACTTTTACCGGTTTCTTCGATTTCTAAACTTGCTTCTTCAGCCATCATGATTCCTTTAATCGCAAAGGTACTTGCTTGTTTTAACTATTATAATAGCAGTACTTAGGCATAGTAATCTATTGATGATGAAGTTTGTTGTCGAGAACTTTGTGCAGTGTTATTTGCTTGCTCGTCATTTTCATCATTAACTGACTTATTATTAGCCAAATTACCTTGGGCTCCACTCTCACTTTGCTCAGCTGTTTCACCACCTGATTGCCCATAAGAAATAGTGCTTTCACCAAGCTCTAGCCCTTGTTGCGCTAACATTTCACGTAAGCGCGGCATTGATTGTTCAAGCGCTTCTTTGGCTTGCTGGTTTTGTACAACAAAGTTTATATGTGCTTGTTCTGCATCGCTACGAATACGTATTTGCATGCTGCCCATTTCTGGAGGATCGAGGCGAATTTCTGCTTCTTTATTATTAATGCTCAACATTGAGCTAACGCGCTCTTGCAGTAATTTAGCTGCATCACTTTTAACAATATTAATTGCCTGCATTACACCTGGATCAATACTTACTTGCTTAACTTGTGATGTACTTTGTAATTGTTGAGTTTGAATTATTTGGGTATCAAGTAAGCTCTGCTCGTAACTTAATGAGTCGTATTGGCTTAATGTGCTCGTTTGCTGAGTATTTAAAGCGGCTGTAATTTGCGTAAATACTTGTGCTACGCGTCCAGGAGTTTGTTCTGCCGTTATTTTTCTAAGCCCATCTTTTTGTAACTCTTCAAATGATTTTAATAAATCATCACGCTTAGCTGAGGTTGCTACGGCTTTATTAATATCCGCGCCTTCGTTTGTAGATGCCTTTAAGCTTAACTTTTGTGGATCATATACTGTATTAGGAGTCTCTGAGGCCACAAACGTTTTTGAGTCTGATTTAGCGGTATCAGCAAGCCCAATTTCAATAGAAGCTTTTAACTCATTAACTGTTTGCTTAAGCACTGACAACTGCTCGCCTTTAGGCTGCTCTGTTTTAATATATGCGTTTAATTGCGTTAATAAACTTTGTTTTTCAGTTGTATTAAGTGAATTTATTTCTGCGCTAAAAGAGTGTTTTGTTACCGTGCTTTGCGCTTTTTCGTTATCAGTAATAAATTGTGCAAGCATTTGCTTAAGATTTGAAGTGTTACTAGTTGCGCTATTTGTTGAATCAGCGTTCTCTAATACCTTAACTTGCGCGTTAAGTTGTGAGCGCTGCTCAGACGTTAAACTAGCAATAACGCTATTAGCTTTAATTAAGCTCGCATCTTTAGTCATTAACGTATCTATTGCTGCATTATTATCACCTTCAGTTGTGGCTAAAGGAGACTGAGTAACGCTCGCTTTGTCGGCGGGTGTTGGCAAAACTGTATAATTTTTATCAGCAGACTTATTTTGTCCTAGCTGCTCTTTAGAACTCATTAATGCAAATTCAGGTTTTTCTACTGTAGAGCCAGGGCTGTCATCTGGCTTTTTATTTATAGAATTTAATGGCCCTTCAATAGCTTCAGCAACACCACTTTTCCGATGCTTGCCTTCATTTAATGGTAAAGAGTTCAAAGGTAGTGAGCTTAAGTTATCGCTTTTTGAATCAATTAATTTAGCCGTTTTAGAGTCTACATTAGTGGCAATTGGATTTTGCACTACACTCGCTGTATTCGCTTCTTCAGTCGTTACTTCATCACTTGTATTAGCAGATAAAATTACTGAGGTGGTTTCTAACTCTGCATCTTCTGATTCTATACTTTTAGTTGCATCGAACGGCTTATTAATCGAGGTGCTCATTGCTTGTGCTGAATTAATTTGATCAAGCATCTCAACAGATAAAAAAGTAACTTCGTCTGTTGTTATTTCATCTAGCTTTACGCTCAGATTTTCATTTTCTTCTGGCTGTTTATGCTTAGGTATGGCAATCGAGTTTTCGGCATCGGGATTTTTATTGCCCTTAAGCAAAGGCCCCATAGAGTTATGCGCTTCGTTTAGCTGGCTTAAAAATTCCTCGCCTAAATTTCCTTCGCCATTAGCTAAGCTATTGTCTTTAAAAGCTAACAGTGAATCTTTTTCAGAAGAAACTAAAAACGAAATGTTATTCATCGCCATAAATCACCTAATACCATTACGGCAATATGCCACCGCATACCGCCAAAAGTTAAATACCACTAAGTAACAAAGCAATTAACGTGCCTGAATTACAAAGCTTTCCGACGTTGAAAAAACTGATTAGCTGAAAACTCATCTAACATTTTTTGCTCGTTTTTAGCCATTAATGCATTTGCTTTGAGTTTTTGATTCTCGATTAATTTGGCAACTGCTTTAGCTTTAATTTGCTGCTTAAGCCATAGCGTTTTACGTTGAGTAACAACTTGCTTAGCGGTATTTACTGTACTTGCTTGTTGGCGAATTGCCTCTTCAATTTTAGCTATAAAAGCATGGTACTGACCAAACCCTGCACTAGATAAACCCGACTTACCTTTTAGGTGTAACTGTTGAGAATATTCAAGTCTAAAGTTATTTAAACCTTGCAGCTTTTGTTGATTTGCTTGCAAATTTTGATTGGCTTGTAAGTAACTCATGCGCAAATTTTCTTCTTTATCATTTTCAATTTTGAGCAATAAATCGAGTTTATTTTTAGCCATTATGCTTGTCCTAGTAACTGAGCAAGACCTTGCAGACCATCATCGTAACTAATGACATCTCGCATACCTTGTTGTAAAAATGCATTTACTCTTGGCATCATATTTATGGCTTGGTCGAGCATTTGATCGGTCCCTTTTTGATAAGCACCTAAAGTAATCATATCTTTGTTTTGTTGATACATTGAATAAACTTGCTTAAGTACACGGGCTTGTTGCATGTGTGGTTCAGAAACGACTTGAGGCATAACACGCGAAATCGATTTTTCTATATCTATAGCGGGATAGTGCCCGCTGTCGGCTAAATCACGCGATAATACAATGTGGCCATCTAAAATAGCTCGCGCTGCATCAGCAATAGGGTCTTGCATATCATCGCCTTCACTCAACACAGTAAAAAAGGCGGTAATTGAACCTTGCCCTTCACCGCCATTACCAGCACGTTCCACCAGCGCAGGTAATTTAGCAAACACCGAAGGCGGATAACCCTTTGTCGCAGGCGGCTCGCCTACAGCAAGTGCAATTTCACGTTGCGCCATTGCATAACGCGTTACCGAATCGAGTAACAATAATACGTTTAAACCCTGATCTCTAAAATACTCTGCAATAGTTACAGCGCTCTCACAGCCTTTTAAACGCATAAGCGGTGATGAATCAGCGGGCGCTGCGACAACAACTGAACGTTTGCGCCCCTCTACACCGAGTATTTCTTCAATAAATTCTTTTACTTCGCGACCACGCTCCCCCACTAAGCCAACAACAATTACATCGGCTTCGCTACCTCGGGTCATCATACCGAGAAGTACTGATTTACCCACACCAGAGCCTGCAAACAAGCCCATGCGCTGGCCTTGCCCTACTGTAATAACCGAGTTAATAGCACGCACACCTACATCCATAGGCTTAGTGATTGGTCTTCTTGAAAGCGGGTTTATAGTATTTTGTGCAAACTTTAAATGATGCTCAGCATTAATTTTACCAAGGCCATCTAGCGGTCGCCCTAAGCCATCAACCACGCGCCCTAGTAAACTCATCCCTACAGGTAAACCTAAGTTATTAACTTGAGGAATTACACGCGCACCAGGAAGTACACCAGAGATATGATCATTAGGCATTAAGTACAAAGTTTGATCGTTAAAACCGACTATTTCGGCGTCTACAAAGCCGTTCATAGTTTCTATTTTACATTGGCTACCAACGGGAGCACTTAAACCTCTAGCCTCAAGGGTAAGGCCAACAACACGCGTTAAAATACCTGCCACAGCAGGCGCTGGGGTTTTAATATGTTGTTGATATTGAGATAAGCGTTCGCTTAAAGGTGCACGTTGAGTTGACATAACACGCCAATAAAATAGTTAGATACCACTATTATGCAAAAAACTATCCAACGTTTCTTTGACACGTGTTTTAAGGGTCATATCGAGTGATGATTGCGCTGTTTTAACTTCACAGCCACCGCGCTCAAGAGTGGGCTCTGCCATTAATTGCCAGTTATTATCAATAATGGTTTGTTCACCGTAACTCTCTTTTATGAGCTCTAAATCTTCGGGGTTTAAATGAATTCGTACTTTTTCTTGCTCGGCATTAAGAGAATCTATACTTTGCTTTAACGTATGTAAAATCACATCAGGCGATGTTTTTACTTCTTGATAAATAACAGCTTCCGCTAACATACTAGCAAGTTGTACTAATTGCTTTTCAGCTTGTTCATCTACTTTATCTAGCGGTGCAGTAAGTCCCTCTAAAATAGTTTTTAAACTTGTTAACTGCTCTTCAATTAATGGTTTTACGTCATCAAGGCCTTTTGTTTTACCTTGCTCTAAGCCTTCTTTGTAGCCTGCCTCTTTGCCTTCGCCAACGCCTTTTTCAAAACCGTCTATGTAGCCTTGCTCATGTCCTTGCTTGAGGCCTTCTTCGTAGGCGTCTTGCCTAATGCGTTCAAGCTCAACCATAGTAAGCGCAGGCAATTCTGGTTCTTGTGGCTCATCAATTGGCATTTCTTCAGCTAATTCTTTTTTATACAGATCACTAAGCGGTGTGCCGTAAGCCGTAGAGCGATTGCCAAAGCTGCTCTCATCTGGTGCTACATCTGGAATAGCCCAGTTTTTCAATAATTCATCTGCTTCATCAGCCCGAAGTGTGCGCCCTTTGAGTTTGCTCATGGCTTACAAGAACTCCTCGCCACCGCCGCCGCCCAGCTGAATTTCACCTGAGTCAGATAAACGACGCGCTGTTGATAAAATCTCTTTTTGCGCCGCTTCTACTTCACTTATACGAACAGGTGCCATAGCTTCTAAATCATCAGCAAGCATTTCGGCTGCACGCTTAGACATATTGCCCAGTATTTTATCTTTAAGGGCATCGTCGGTGCCTTTAATTGCTTTCATTAATACGTCTTGTTGTACTTCTCGTAGGATTGCTTGAATACCACGGTCTTCAACATCCATTAAGTTTTCAAACACAAACATTAAGTCTTGAATTTGCTGCGACATCTCTTCGTCATGCTCACGAATAGAGTCCATTAACTGCCCTTCTACATTGGTATCTAGGTAGTTCATTATATCTGCAGCTGCTTTTAAGCCACCCATTTTAGCGGCTTGTGCACCTGCTTGGCCGGCAAATTGTTTTTCCATAATTTCGTTTAGCTCTTGCAGTGCTGCTGGCTGAACTTCTTCAAGGTTTGCAATACGCATTGTTAGATCTAAACGCACTTTTTCAGGGAACTGAGCAATAATCTCAGCTGACTGTTCTGGCTCTAAATACGATAATACAATGGTTTGAATTTGCGGATGCTCATTACGAATAATATTTGCTACCTGCTTAGAGTCCATCCATTTTAATGAATCCAAGCCTTTAGCACCTGAGCCCATAACAATTTGGTCAATAAGGCTAGCGGCTTTGTCTTCACCAAGTGCTGCTGTAAGCGCTTTTTTAATAAAGTCTTCTGACTGAAAACCAATGGTACTAAAGCTTTGAATTTGTTCTATAAACAAGTTGTGTACAGCGCTAATTTTAGCTTGCGATAAATCCTGTAGCCCAGCCATCGCCATACCCACTTTTTGTACCTGTTTAGGTTCTAAGTGTTTAAGGATTTGCGCGGCATCTTCTTCTGATAAACTCAAAAGTAATATAGCAGCTTTATCTACCCCATCTAGCTTATCAACATCAAAGGCTGGCGGGAGTTGTTTTTGTTCTTGATCAGTCATCTTCTGTTAACCACGCTTTCACTACTTGTGATGATAGTTCTGGTTCGTTAGCTACAAGGGCACGAATTGCTTTGAGTAAATCTTCGTCGCCATGTAAATCCGGTAACTGCAGTGTACCATCACTTGAGAAACCAACCGAAGCAGAATCAAAGTCTTTATTTAGCATATCAAGTGTATTGTCGCCAATATCTACGCCTGAACTTAATGCATCTTCGTCGTATTCTTCTAGTGTATCGTCTGGGTAAATTAAGCGCTTAAGCATTGGTTTTACTACTGCCATTATCAATACAATGATAACTAAGGCTCCTAGTACAAGGCGGGCTATTTTCATAAACCAGTCTTGTTCCCACAGTGGCACTTCTATTGCTAAATTTGTTGCTTCACGTACAAACGGCACTGTTACTACTTCAAGTGCATCACCACGTTGCATATCAAAACCTACACCACCTTGTAATAAGCGACGAATATTTGACAATGCCTCTACCGAGCGCGGGGCCATAGTTGTTTCGCCGTTTTCTCCCACTTTAGGGACATAGTCAACAGCAACTGACACACTTATTCTGCGTATTACACCACTTTGCTGGCGCTTGTGAGAAATAGTTGTATCGAGTTCATAATTACGTGTTGCTTCTTTGTGGCTACGTGTTGGTGACGTAGCTGTGCCTGCGCCGCCTTGTCCTGCAACTTCAGGGATGTTTGAGTTTAGCGGTGGTTGATTTGTAAGCGCACCAGGAATACCAACAGCTAAACCACCAATGTTATTTTCTTCAAATGTGGTTTCGCTTCTAACCGCTGGTAGGTCTGGGTTATAACGCTTTTGAGTTTCCTCAACTGAGCTAAAGTCCATGCTCAAATCAACTTGAGCTGTATAGTTTGCAAGCCCAACAACCGGTATTAAAATACTGTCTATTTTTTCAAGATACTCTTGTTCGCGCTTACGTTCTAAATCGTATTCTTTACGAGAGCGTGCTGCTAATGAGCTTTGCGAACCTGAATTTAATAATCGACCATTTTGGTCAGTAACCGTAACACGTGCAGGCTCTAAGCCTTGTACTGCTGAAGCAATCATATCAACAACAGAGTCTACTTCTTCACGGTCAAGTGAGCGGCCACGCTTAAGTGTTAATACAACAGTAGCGGATGGTTTTTTCTCTCTGCGGGCAAATACGTTTTCTTTAGGGATGGCTAACAATACTTTGGCGCGAGTAATGTTATTTAGCTCTTCAATGGTGCGTGCTAATTGCTGTTCACGACCATGTTTTAAGCGTTCACGCTCCAAGCGTTGGCTTACACCAAAGCCCATATCTTGCATAATTATGTCAGAGCCAGATGCAGGGCCTTGCTCTAACCCTTCGCGGGTCATTAGCAATTTAATGTTTTGGTATTCGCTTTCATCAACCGATACAACATTGCCATCTAGTTGGTATTCAATTTTTTGCGCATCTAAAAAGTCTAATGTTTGAATAAGCTCTTCTGTTTGCATTTTGCCTAACGGGCGCATATCTGGCTGACGAGCCCAAATAATAATAAAAATCGCGATAGCTAAACAAATAGCCAATGCTATAACCAATGTTACTTGGCGCAATACATCAACACCATTTAAAGCACTTAAGTAGCCTGACTTTTGTTCTTGTTGATCATCACCACCACTTTGGTCAATACCGCCACCAGCAAGTGCTAGGTCTGTAGATTGGTTAGATTGCGCCACAATAATTCTCCACTACCTAATTAAACAGGCATGTTCATGATTTCTTTATAAGCTTCAACAAGTTTATTACGAACCTGTACTGTAGCCTCAAAAGCAACTGACGATTTTTGAGAAGCAATCATCGCCTCAGCAAGGGATACACTTCGATCCCCCATCTCAACTGCTGTTACTTTTTGCGCGGCATCTTGTTGTAATCCGTGCACTGAATTTATTGCATCACTTAGCATGTCGCCAAATTGTGCTGTAGAAGTAGACTGCACCTGAGTTGGCAGTTTATTAGTTTGATTATTACGGCCGGCTTCTAAAGCCATTGATTGCATTTCTTGAAATACAGCACTGTTTTGAATTTTCATAATTTATCTCTGACACGCAGTGAACTCTTACAAGTAATAAAGCACAAAGCATGCCAAATAATTAAGCATTAAAATACAATGGGTTACCTTTAATTTGTATTAGTCAGAGTTTTGACAACCCTAAGCTCGCAGCGCAAACTTAGGGTTTATAGGAGGTTATGCAGGAAGTGAAATACCTAAATCGCGCATTTGCGCTAGTTTATAACGTAAAGTTCGTGGGCTTATACCCAACGTTTCAGCAACGTCTTTACGCTTACCTTGGCAACGTGCAAGGGTTTCTAAAATAATACGATGCTCTTTGTCTTTAAGCTCATCTTTATAGCTACCGGTATCTGCCGCTAGCAAACCTTGATTAGGCTCATCCTCAGCATGCAATTTTTCATCATAATATGCAGAGCTTAACGTGCTTTTATCAACACCTTTATCTGCATGAGCTAATTCTGTTGGCGATACGGTTTGCGCCGGTGCCAATGAAGGCTCCATAACAAAGTTATTAGATACTAAGTTTTCGATAAAAATAGCATGCTCGTTTATTGTATCGCCACTTCGCAGTATAAGTGCACGCTGTATAACGTTATCAAGTTCGCGCACATTACCAGGCCACGCGTGAGCCAGTAACTTTTGCTCGGCAGCTTTATCTAAATACGCCATAGGCTCCTTGCTTTTACTTATATGGCGCTCAATTAAATGCTTAGCCAATACAATAATATCGCCAGGGCGTTGGCACAATGGACGCCACATAAGTGGAAAAACATTAAGCCTGTAATATAAATCTTCTCTAAACTGATTTTCAGACACGGCTTCTTTTAAATCACGATTACTGGTTGCCAAAATACGTACATCGAGCTGAATTGTTTTACGCCCCCCTAAACGCTCTACTTCACGTTCTTGCAGTACGCGTAAAAGTTTAGCTTGTAGTCCTAAGTCCATTTCAGTAATTTCATCAAGTAAAATAGTACCGCCTTGTGCTTGCTCAAACTTACCCGGACATGCTTGAATCGCCCCCGTAAAAGCCCCTTTTTCGTAACCAAATAACGTGGCTTCGAGCATATTTTCAGGAATAGCCGCGCAGTTAATCGCTACAAATGGCTCATTACATCGGCTCGACTTATCATGAATATAACGCGCAAGTACTTCCTTACCCGAACCACTTGGGCCAAGTACCATTACACTTGCATCAGAGCGTGCTACTTTACTTGCAAGCTCCAATAATTGAATACTAGTTGGATCAGCAACAACGGGGCCGTCGGTTTCTTTTGCTTTTTCAGGCAAATAACGGCTCACCATATTTAACAGCACTTCAGGTGCAAATGGTTTTGCCATGTAGTCAATTGCACCTAGGCGCATGGCCTCTACCGCATCGTCAATTGTGGCATACGCCGTCATCATCAATACAGGTAAATCAGGGTGGTTTAATTTAATACTGCGTAGTAAATCAAGTCCACTCATTGCGCCCATTTGCACGTCGCTTACAACAAGCGAAAATTGATCTTTTTTAAGCAGTAACATTGCTTGCTCAGCACTGCTCGCTGCAACACATTCAATACCCGACATTTCAAGGGTATCTATTAAGGCTTCACGAAGCCCTGCGTCATCTTCGACAACTAAAATAGTGTTACTCATAATGACCCCTCTAATTTAGATGTTGCCTTAATAGGCAGTAACAAGCTAAAGCAGGCACCACCATGCGTATTATTAGTCACATCAACACGGCCTTGGTGCGCACTAGCCACCGAACTCACTACAGCAAGCCCTAAACCTGTGCCCTGACTTTTTGTAGTAAAAAATGGTTCAAAAATTTTATCGCTTTGGCTTAAATCAACACCTGGGCCATTGTCGCTCACACTAATACGAACCATATCTAAATCTTTTAAATCTCTTTGTGCGCTAATTTTTACTTTTGCGCCGCCGCCAATAACTTGAATACTATTGTGCACTAGATTTTGAATAGCACTGGCCAATGCCGTTTTATTACCAACTATTTGTATATCGGGTTCTGGTAAGCTTACATCCAGTTCACTTTCATTAAGTGCGACCATCGCATCAGCACCTGCTTTAACTTCGGTTAAAAGCTGCTGCATTGAAACTTGCTCAACAACTTGCTGATCGCCACTTTTAGCAAATAACAGCATGTCGTTTACTTGAGTTTCTAAATCTTTTAAACGCGACATTAACTTTGTTTGAAAGTTATCGCGAGATGCTTCGGGTAAGCGCTTAGACCCTAAATTAGCTGCGTACAGCATAGCGGCTGAAAGCGGCGTACGTACTTGATGCGCTAATGATGCAACCATTTTACCCAGCGCGCTTAATCGCTGCATATGTGCAACACGTTTTTGTAAGCGGCGAGTTTCGGTTAAATCCGTCATTAAAATAAGTTGCCCAGGCTCTGGTGCTAAAGCGGTAATATCAAGTTTTATTAAACGCCCATCTTTTAAAGACACTTCGTGACCATCATCTTGATGCGGCCTAAAAGAGCGCTGAATAACATTAAACCAGCGTTCACCTTCAAGTGGCTCGCCAAGCATATCAATCGCTATTTGATTCGCTTTTGCAATCAACCCTTTGCCATCGAGTACAACCACGCCTGCTGGCATGGTATCAACCAAATGCGAAAGCCAACTTGCTTGCTTGCGCAGATCGCTTAATTCACCAATGTACTCCTCTTGAAGTAAACATGGGTTATACTGATTTGCAGAAAAAAACTGTGGTTTTAGCACGCTTGCAAGAGCCATAATCAAATCTCATTTAAATAATACATGAGATTAAATGCACAAAACGTACCAAAAATTAACACCTAACAATCAAGAGCTTACAATAAATTTTCCTGTCGTAAAAATGACACTCATTTTGAAATCAGTAATAACTGCTGGGGAAAAGCGAAAAAAATCTAACAAAGCTTTAGTATCAATGGCTTTTTTTGCAATTTTAAAACTGGTTTTAAGTCAATATGTGAAGAGGTAAGTCTAAATATGTTCCGTTATAAAACTCGACTGCTGTTAAACTGGATTAATTGATGCCCCTCTAACTTATCAATAATGGGCATTAAGTGAACTAAATCGATTCCTATCTTTTCTGCAATATCTAGCATATCCACATCACCAGTGGCTTCACTTAAAATGGTTAAAATACTGTTTAGCTCTTGGCGAGAGTCTAATGCATTATCACTTGAACCTTGAGTATGCTGGTAGGAGTTCATCGTTGGATAAAGCCCCCTTTTTCCTAATTGTGGCTCCCCATAAGGGCATAAATTAATCACTTTAGTACCATACTCAGCTTTAACTAATAGCTTTTCTATTTCATCAATTGAGCGAATAAGAGAGTCAATAGACATATACTCTTTTGTATCTAAAGAATTATGATAACCTTCATATTCACCATAACTATTACGACTTGCTTGGCCCATAGGTAAATTAAATCCTGGTGCGCAAAACTGCCTTTCATCTGAACCACTTAAGGGCGTAAAATCAATAAAGTCCCACTCCTCGTTTGAGGCGCCACTTACTAACTTATCGAATAAACTGTCATTTCGTTTACTTTTTTTGTAACGTAGTTTTGATTTTGGTCCACCTAAACAGGTCAAAATTAAACCGGCTTCTAAGTTTTCTTTTAAAGCATCGCCATATTTATATAAATAACACAATGAACCGATGGTTTCTGGGTTCAGTAAGAAACGGTATGTAAAACGTCTTTTTGGCCAGTGTTTTATACGATTATATAATCCCAATAAAACCAAAGGTCCACTGAGTTCATTATTTGCCATAGATGGATGACATAAGTAACTGGTTAAAAGTATTTCTTTTTTACTCTGACCTGCTAACGAACATTGTCCAAATGGGACACCTCCTTCGTCATCAAAGGAACTTTCAATACGCACTTTATATTTACCTTGCGGCAAGCTTTTCAATATATTATGCGCCAAACAAAAACCCCAAGTTCGTTTGTAATAGCTGGTTACATAGGGGATTGCATCAGGTAAGTGAGGGATGGAATATAAATGAGGTCTTAAATCAGCAAAGTCAATTTCTCTATCTACTGGCTCAGAATAATTTATAACATGTAAATTATTAACCTCAGTATCACAGATTAAGTTACCGTTAGGGCCCCACAAGCGAGCGCGTTTAAAGAGCCAAGATGCCGGTGTGACCCAATCAAATACAGTAGTCCCAGATTTTACTTGTTCAATAGTTAGTGGCATTAAATTTTTAAAGTAATTTAACGAAGACTCGATACCCAACCCGGTAATTGATCTGCAGATAGGAAATAGATCATCAAAAGCCCGGTTTAATAATTTATATTCTGCGTCTTTCTCTGCTTTTTCTATTTGATATTCATGCACAAATACCACTTCCTTTTACATAAAATAATTTAACAAAACTATAAATTATTTTATGTCTGAATTATAGTATTGATAGAGTTAATTAAAGAAAGTAACACAATGAAACAACGCTGCTCTTGGCTTGATGAAACCAAACCAGACTATGTAACATACCACGATGAAGAATGGGGAGTACCTGTGTGTGACGATCAAACTCTGTTTGAATTTATTACCTTAGAGTCAGCACAAGCAGGGCTGAGCTGGTATACCATTTTAAAAAAAAGAGCTGGGTACCGTGAGGCATTTTATCAGTTTGATGTTAACCAAGTCGCATCGATGGATGAGCACGATATCGATCGCCTAATGCACTTCGTGGGGATAGTTCGCAACCGCTTAAAAATTGCTGCCACCATCAATAATGCTAAACGGTTTTTAGAGATACAAAAAGAGTTCGGTAGTTTTTCAAATTATCAATGGCAGTTTGTTGGCGGTCAGCCTGTTATAAGTAATTTAAATAATAAACAAGGCTCCCCTGCAATTACAGAGGCATCGACTGCGTTTGCAAAAGATCTGAAAAAACGTGGTTTTAAATTTTTAGGCCCAACCACCGTCTATGCATATATGCAGGCGTGTGGCATGGTAAACGATCACAATAATGACTGCTTTAGAAAGGCAGAAATAATTAACACCTACATTAAAAAATAACACTAAAAAACAACTATCAAATATTTAGCCTTTTGATAAGTTATATTTTTTCATTTTTTCTACTAATGTTGTTCTACGTACCCCAAGTACTTCTGCTGCGCGAGCAACAACGTAATCAAATCGCTCCAACGCTTGGGTTATTAAATTAATTTCAAGCTCAGCTAAATACTCTTTTAGCTTAATACCGTCATCGGGTAAGATACTCGCATCTGTAGCCCTAGAGTCTATCTCAGGCTCATCATAATCACTAAAATCGGTGCTAAAAATATCATTAAATGCATCGCGCTCTAGTAATTCCTCTGGATATTGAGGTTCATATGCATCAACTTCAATATAACGGTATTTATCGGGTAAATCGGGAACATCGACCACTTTATCTGGAAACATAATCACCATACGCTCAACTAGGTTAGCCAGTTCACGAATATTGCCAGGCCAAGTGTGTGCTTTTAAACTTTCAACCGCTCGTTCTGTAAATTTAGCAACCGTTCCACTTTGCTCATTAACTCGACGCATTAATTCTTTTAACAATAATGGAATATCATCAGCACGTGCACTAAGTGACGGATTTTCGATAGGGAATACATTCAACCGATAGTATAAATCTTCCCTAAAACTCCCCTCTTCAATCATGTGCTCTAAATTTCGATGCGTTGCCGCAATAACCCTTACATTCGCTTGTATTGCTTTATTGCCACCTACACGCTCATAAATGCGTTCTTGTAATACACGTAACAGCTTAACTTGCATTTGCAACGGCATATCACCAATTTCATCTAAAAATAAGGTGCCTTCTTGGGCTAATTCAAAGCGCCCTTTACGTGCAGAAATTGCCCCCGTAAAAGCCCCCTTTTCATGGCCAAATAATTCACTTTCGAGTAATTCAGCAGGGATAGCGCCACAGTTTACCGGTACAAATGGACCTTTATTTCGTTTAGACAATAAATGAACATTTCGAGCAACCACCTCTTTACCCGTCCCCGACTCACCTAAAATTAACACATTGGCATCGGTTTTAGAAACTTGCTCAATTAAAAATCGAACGCCTTTAACCGCCTCAGTCTCACCGACTAATCCATCAAAGACTTTATGTGGCTTAGTGTGCTTGTGCTCATGGGGTAGCATTCTTTGATATTGTTGGCAATCATGTAATAGCTGCGTGGTTACTTCATGATTAAATGGCTCACAAATCAAACCCACCACATTAGCAACCGCTAGCAACGGTTTGAGTGTTTCACCAATTAATAAAAAAGGGATAGTAGGATTTTGTTTTATGACTTCTTCGTGATCAAGTTGCTGAAGTGCGCCTAAAATTACAATACATTCTTGAGCTTGCTTTTTAACACACTCATCAATTAATTGAGTTTCATTAATTTGTAATGTTGTTTCGCCTATAAAATTTAACGCCGCGCACAATCCAAATGAGCGATTATTATTATTATCTAAAATCAGAACCATGAGCAGCTAGCCAAAATGTAATAAATGTAATTGTTTAGTTAAATTGTAAGCGACTGTTCCCAAGATGCAAGTAATAGTGGCATTTTTTTGACATTCACGCCAAAAAACAGACACTCCCATTATTTTGGATTAAAACTAAAATACTAATTTAAAACAATAGCTCAAAATATTTTTTATAAAACAAAAATCAAACAGATTATAAAATAACTTACCACTCCTATTGTTACTTGACTGATTTAAGATCTAAAAAGCGGTATTTAGTACTATAATGCTAACTTTATCTAAATTACTTGGCATCTTGCTTGCTAACATACTAAATTAATAGGTAAAGTAGCGAATTATGAAACTACTCCAAATGGTTTTACTTTTTAGCCAATGAAAACAACTCAGGAAACTTTATGTTTAATAATAAGACCATTCTAATCACCGGTGGTACCGGTTCATTTGGTAAAAAATATGTCAAAACCTTGCTTGATAGATATAACCCTAAAAAGATAATCATTTATTCAAGAGACGAACTTAAGCAATTCGAAATGCAGCAAGAATTCGAGCAACCTTGTATGCGCTACTTCATCGGTGATGTACGTGATAAGGATAGACTTAAACGAGCAATGCGTGGTGTGAACTATGTTATTCATGCCGCGGCACTTAAGCAAGTGCCGGCTGCTGAATACAACCCGATGGAATGTATTAAAACAAATATCAATGGCGCTGAAAACGTGATTGACGCGGCCCTTGATAATGATGTTGAAAAAGTCATTGCTTTATCTACCGATAAAGCAGCAAATCCGATTAATTTATACGGCGCTACAAAGCTCGCATCAGATAAACTCTTTGTTGCAGCAAACAATATAGCAGGAGGAAATCAAACAACTTTTTCTGTTGTTCGTTACGGTAATGTAGTGTGCTCACGCGGCTCTGTCGTCCCTTTATTTGAAAAATTTATTGCTGAAGGTCGCGATCACATTCCGATTACTCATAAAGAGATGACGCGCTTTTGGATAAGTCTACAACAGGGTGTCGATTTTGTTCTGACTAACTTTGAGCGCATGTTAGGAGGAGAAATTTTCGTACCCAAGATTCCATCTATTCGCATTACCGATTTAGCTAAAGCTATGGCACCCAATTTACCAATAAAAATAGTAGGTATTCGCCCAGGAGAAAAGTTGCACGAAGTTATGTGTCCTGCTGATTTATGTTTTGATACCTACGAGTATAATGATCATTTTGTAATTGCTCCGGGTATCAAATTTAGCAGTCGCAGTAATGACTTTACTATAAATGCAATTGGCGAAAAAGGTACACAAGTAGCCCAAGGTTTTGAATATAATTCGCTCGATAATGTACATTACATAAGCCAAAAGCAAATAAAAGACTTTAATGACAAGGCTGTCGTGTGAACTCCTATGGTAAACAAACAATAGGGCAAACTGATATTGATGCAGTTGTAAATTGTTTAACCTCAGACTATTTAACACAAGGTCCTAAAGTAGCTGAATTTGAACAAGCAATTTGCCATTATACACAAGCCAATCATGCTGTAGCCGTAAATAGTGCCACCTCAGCCTTGCACATCGCATGTTTAGCATTAAATTTAACCGTTCACGATATTGCTTGGACTGTATCAAATACCTTTGTTGCTTCGGCTAATTGCGCAAAAATGTGTGGGGCCAGTATTGATTTTGTTGATATTAATCCTGATACAGGAAATATATCTATTGAGGCATTGACTGAAAAATTAGTCTATGCCAAGCAAATACAACAATTGCCAAAACTTATAGTAGTGGTGCACTTTGCAGGCCAACCTTGTGATCTTGAAGCAATTTATATCTTAGGTCAGCATTATGGTTTTGCCATTATTGAAGATGCCTCACATGCACTTGGCGCTAGCTATAAGAATAGGAAAATAGGATCATGTCATTTTTCAGATATTACTATATTTAGTTTTCATCCAGTAAAAATGATCACCACAGCAGAAGGTGGTATGGCCTTAACTAATAATGCCAAGCTGGCCAAAAAACTTACTTTACTTAGCTCACATGGTATAGAACCATCACCAAAGACTGATACACCATGGCATTATACTCAGCAATGTCTTGGTTTTAATTATCGCCTTTCCGATATCCATGCAGCATTGGGCTGTAGCCAAATCCAATATTTAGATGAATGGGTACAAACACGAAATAAACTTGCCCGCTACTACGATAAAAAATTCACGGGCTCACTTATAACACCACTCAAACAAAGCTTAGATAGTGTAAACAGTTATCATCTTTACGTGGTATTACTTCCACAAGGTACACAACGAGATCTATATCTGTACTTAAAGAGTAAAAATATAGGAGTGCAAATTCATTATATTCCTGTGCATACTCAGCCATATTATAACGATCCCATAAGAAAATTAAAAAACACTGAGCAATACTATAGTTGTTGTATTACATTACCACTTTACCCACGTCTTAGTAGAACTGAACAAGATACTATTGTCTCTGAAATATTTAACTTTTATAGTGGGTTAAAGTCACTATGAATATAGCTGTAATACCCGCCCGTGGCGGGAGTAAACGGATCCCCAAAAAAAACATTAAACTTTTTAATGGTAAGCCTATTATTGCTTATTCAATTGAAGCAGCGCTTACAAGCGAGTGCTTTGATACTGTGATTGTTTCAACTGATGACAATGAAATAGCTGAAATTGCAACGAAATATGGGGCACAAGTACCTTTTATGCGCCCTGATGAAATTAGCGATGACCATGCCACTACACTCGATGTTATGAAGCACGCTATAGATTGGTGTAATAAAAATCATTGGCAAGTCAAAAAATTGTGCTGTATTTACGCTACGGCCCCTTTTATTTTACCCGAAGATATTCGCCAAGGACTCAGTATTTTAGAGCAAGAACAAGCCAGTTATGTGTTCAGTGCCACCAGCTTTGCTTTTCCGATCCAGCGTGCATTTTCAATCGACAAAAAAAATAATATTAATATGTTTTTGCCGGAAAATCTAAATGTGCGCTCACAAGATCTCCCGACAATATATCATGATGCTGGGCAATTTTATTGGGGCACCGCACACTCCTTTCAAACAAAGCAGCCGGTATTTAGCGTACATTCTAAAATTGTCCGCTTGCCTCGTAAGCGTGTACAAGACATAGATACACTTGAAGATTGGGAAATAGCCGAAGCCTTATTTAAAGTGATAGGGTAATACAATGAAGGTCTTTATTCGTACAGACGCATCAGTTTATATTGGTACAGGTCATGTTATGCGCTGTTTAGTTTTAGCGCGAGCACTACAACAACATCACTTTAGCGTTACCTTTGTGTGTCGTCCACAGAACGGGGATCTTATTAAGTACATAAAAAGACAGGGAATACATGTTCAATCTTTACCTCAGGTTGCTGTTGTCACGCCACAACACAGCGCAGATTATGCAGCTTGGCTACAGCGTAGTTGGCAACACGATGCGATTGATTTTATCGCAGCGGTTAAGCACGCAGATGTTGTCATTACTGATCACTATGCTATTGATTATCAATGGCAAAAATATGTGAAAGAGCAACTTGGCTGTACTCTGCTAGCGATTGATGATCTAAATAGAATACATTTTAGTGACTTAATTATCGATCAAAATCTTTGGCCTGATTTGCCTCAGCGCTACTCCGATTGCTCACAAAAAAAATTACTTGGCCCGCAATATGCCTTATTAGATAAACCCTTTTCAGATTTAATAAATAAGAATATTAAGAAAAAGAATCAAGTACTTGCATTTTTTGGCGGCAATGACTTAAGCAAAGAGTGTATAAAGTTATTTCACGCAGCTTGTACATACAACAGCCTACCTTTTCAGTTAAAAATTGTCACAGGTCAAACCAACCAAGCTTACCAACAGCTGATAAACTTACCCAGTCCACCACATGTGAGTGTCGTTAAATTTATTGATAAGTTTGCCCTAGAATTAAAGCAAACAAATTATGTGATAGGCGCCTCAGGGGTCAGCAACTGGGAAAGGTTTTGTTTAAATATTCCAGCCACAATAGTTTCGGTGGCTGAAAACCAGTTGAAACTTTCACAGTACTTAGCGCAACTTGAAGTGGTGCGATACCTAGGTGAGAGTCAATATACCGATATACAAACGTATGTTAATGAATTGCAGTTTTTAATCTCATGTTGGCCCGGAATCCGCTTTAATTCATCACTCAATATTGATGGCCATGGTACAGAACGTATCGTATCAGAGCTTAAGGAGCAGCTTAAAAATGAATAAAAAATGTGTTTTACAACCACTTATTGATGAGCATTTCCAGGACATCTTACTGTGGCGCAATGCCCCTGAGGTAAGAAAAAATATGTATACTAGCCGCATTATTAGCAAAGACGAACATCAAGTTTGGTTTAACACACTTAAAACCGATCAATCAAAAGCCTATTTTGTTGCCATTATTGATCAAATTAAATCTGGGGTGATTGGTTTTACAGCAATCGATGAAACCAAAGCACATGCCAGTTGGGCTTTTTATACCTCACCACAGGCAAAACCTGGCAGTGGCTCAATAATGGAGTTTAATGCCTTAAACTACGCTTTCGATACGTTAAAGCTGCAGCAGCTCAACTGTGAAGTATTGGGTTTTAATACCAAGGTGATTAAAATGCATGGCAAATTTGGTTTTCATATTGAACACACCGATAAGCATGCTTTTTTCGATGGTAAAACACATCACGATATTGTAAAACTCAGCCTTTGCAAGTCGAGATGGCAGATTATAAAACCCGAAATTAAAAATAAAATACGCAGATTCCTATGACTGAAAACACAACAGAAATAGCCATTGCCGGTACAAAAATAGGGCCCAACCAGCGACCTTATATTATTGCCGAACTGTCGGCTAATCATAATGGCGATCTTAATAGAGCAATGCAAATTTTAGAAATGGCCAAACGCAGTGGTGCAAATGCAATAAAGCTGCAGACTTACACACAAGATACAATCACTATTGAATGCAATAAGCCAGAATTTAAAATACAAGGTGGGCTTTGGGATCAACGTACTCTTTATGATTTATATACCCAAGCCCATATGCCTTGGCATTGGCATAAACCCTTATTTGAAAAAGCCAAACAACTCGGGCTCACTATATTTAGCTCACCGTTTGATACAACTGCAGTCGATTTATTAGAAGAGTTGGGAGCCCCAGCATATAAAATAGCCTCATTTGAGGCCATAGATTTACCATTAATTGAATATGTTGCTAAAACAGGGAAACCTATGATTATCTCAACTGGTATGGCCAGTTACAATGAGATAAAACAAGCTATAGCGACAGCACAAAACGCTGGCTGTCGTGAACTTGTGATCTTGCATTGTGTCAGTAGCTATCCAGCCCAACCTTGTGATTATAATTTAAAGACATTGCACAATATTGCTGAAGAGTTTAATGTTCTGACAGGGCTATCTGATCACACTATAGATAACACAACAGCAATTGCCGCCGTAGCCTTAGGCGCTTGTATGATTGAAAAACACGTCACATTAGATCGCAATGGCCAAGGCCCAGACGATAGTTTTTCTCTTGAAGAGCCCGAACTTACCTCGCTTTGCCATAATAGCTATGTAGCCTGGCAAGCACTTGGCAATATAAACTATCAAAGGTCGCAAGCAGAACGAGACAATATCGTGTTCCGTCGCTCACTTTACGTTGTTGCTGACATTCAAGCCGGTGAAGTAATAACTGAAAATAATGTAAGAAGCATCCGACCTGGCTATGGCTTAGCACCAAAACACTACCCGCAAGTGCTTTCGCAACGAGCCAAAAAATTTATTGCAAAAGGTACTGCATTACAATGGGATATGATACAGAGCGATAAATAAAGTCGGTGTTCTTGTATGCTTAAACAGTGGGCTGACGCCAATTTATTTCAAAATATAATTGAGCCTGCCCGCCTATACTGTGCTTAAAATAGCCTCGCTTCGGTGAATTTGCCCCATTAAAATCTATCTGTTTATAACCCAGTTTAGAAGCATGATCCATAATCTTAAAATAAAGAAATGTGCCAGCATATTGACTGGCTCCAATCCCCACTACCGGTAAATGCACCAGTTGATTATAATCATAAAATAATAACCCCGCAGCCACAGCTATATTATTCTCATTTTTAACTACGCCAATATTTCCCATGCCATTATTTAATATAAGCGCTGCAAAATCAGCTGTAGCTTGTTTGATTTTTGGTGCTAAAGTGATTGCTTGTTTCTCTAAGGTTTCGCTGTATAAATCAATCAGCTCACCAACCTCGCCCTCGATACTAAATGATAACCTCTCTCGAGATATGGCATATTTTTCTTCTCTGCGGCGCGATCCTCGAGCTGCAGCACGAATAGCAGCACAGGAATTCAGCTCTGCACACGCTGTATAACGGGGAGCAATAACCGCTCTGCCTTTTTCTGGCTCATGATAATTAAACCAATCTATCCCTCTTACGTCTTGTAACGAAGGGTGTAAACTCAATTTAAACTCGCTATAACGCAAAGATAATGCCTGCATGACAAATTCGCTGATCGCTAATTCACACTCAGTCCGACGATTCGCTTTACTATTAAATATATCTTGGTGGTACATTAAGCCGATATAATAAGAGTGAATAGGTAGGTTCTGGCCTGCCTTATTGTGGATAATAATAGGTACCCCTGCTACCACTCTTGTTTTACTTACCACAAACCAATATTCAACGTCACAGCCCAGCGCAGCAATAACTTCTGGTAAAGCGTAACGCGTTCCTTGCATAGAATGCGCAACAAATTCGTTCCACTGCTCAGCACTTTGGCACGCGATTAGATTTAAATTAGTGATCAATAGTCTAAAACTCCAATTTCATGTAAATCATGCATAATCGATGAACGTGTAAGTAAATTGGGATTTATTATAACGAGCTCATTACCATACTTATCTTGTACTTGCTTAAACAAGCGCTCAAGCTCTTGCTCGTAACCTAGCCTCAATGCACGATATGTACTAGGAATTTTAAACGCTTTAAATTCAGTTGCACCTGTAATCCCCATTTCACGTAATTCGTGTTGTACAGTTTCGAAATGTTGCTCTGGATTTAGCCAAATAGCAGAACCAACGGGGGTGGGCACCTCTATACATAATACCGGTTTATGATTTTGCGTATCACTAGCGAAATCGCTAAAATAGGTAACTCTGGCAATCGAATCTGCGCTGTAATTCATAGTGTAAAAAGGCAATGCCAAGTGCTGTGCTAATTCAACATAGTAAAAAACCTGCGACACTGGTTTTATAAAGGATGCAATGGTATTTTTTCCCAACAATAATTGCTGCGAAGATTCAATGGTGGCGGTTAAGTAAACTTTTTCGGTATACAGTTGCATACTCGATTGAGCTGTTTTAATGGTGCATAAGTAGCCGTTATGCTGTTTAGTTATTGCTACACATTCACTGTTTAACCAACACTTAACGCCAAGCGCTTTGAGCTTATGATTAAAAGCATCTTTAAACGCCCCCATGCTTTGCCCTTTAGGGTAAAGATTAAAGGTATCATGAGCAATAAACTTTTTCTCTGCTGCCAATAAGTTATCTAATGCAGGTAATTGCTTTAACCTTACACTTAAAGCTTCATCAAGTAACAGCTTACGGCCATAAAAGGTTATAAAGTTTCGATTTAGCGCTGACAGCTCTTGTGCACCTTGTAACAAAAATTTTTTACACCATTGTGTGATATAACCAACGCTGTGCTCATCAAATTCATCGGCTAATGCGCCGCCTTTATTTGGTTGCTCAATTAAAACACTTTGATTAAGCGTTTCATAAAGCAGCATAGCTTTAGCCGGTTCGGCTAATGTACGGTAATCAGGAATAGCAAAGTTTTTTGTAGTTTGATTATTCCAGTAACTGGCATAAGAAAATTCGAGCTCAGTTAATGGCGCATCGGGAGGCATAATGTCATCTAATAATCTTTTTTGCGCTTGACTCATTCCATCAAGAAACTGAGGACCTTTATCAAGTGCTGCGCCTTTGTACTTTATTGGTGACATAAATCCACCGAGTTCATTAGCCGACTCAACAATTGCAACTGATTTACCACTTTTTAACAACCCAAATGCAGTCATCATCCCTTTAAAACCACCGCCTACGACAATAGCATCAACCGTACTTACTTTTGCGCAATTATTTTCCATATTTCCATACACCCGTTATTATCAATTAGCTCTTGATCTGTTTCTCGTTTCAAACTGTTGAGCTTATAACGAGAAAAAACATCACGAATTTGCGCTTCATTATAAAAATTGGCTGATAACAAATCCTCAAATACCCCATCTTTAAAGTCGAGCCAAATATCTTGTTGCGCATCGTAACGACCAAAATCTTTATGAGTATGGCCCATTGAAAACAGACAACTTAAAATAATTGCACCATCATTTAATTGATCAAACAAACGATTATAAATTGTTCTCACATGAAAACCTGAGGTGTGTGTTGTACTGAGCCTATCAATTACTAAATCAATTTTAATATCGAGTGGTAACTTAAAGTCTTCAAAATCAACTTGGTACGTCGAAATTAAATCGTTAAATCCTTTTTCTTTCGCCCGTTGTTCCACCACCTTTAAAGCTGCGGTTGAGTAATCTACAGCTATAACCTCAGCACCGTTTTCAGCACAAAAAACACTATGGTTTCCCCCGCCACAACCTAAATCGAGTACCGTGATTGGCTTATTTTTAAAATGCGATCTGAATTGAAAAAAGTGCGAAACAATAAAGTCATAGGGGTATAGATTTAGCTGTAAACCTTGTTGATATATTTTTTGCCAATTATCTTTACTCATTTAATCACCTAATTAATATTAAATAACACAGGTACACCTGATTAACACTAAGCCCAATAATATTCTTAAATCTTAGCCGGTTTATTGTAGTTTTCGGCAAACTCTATATAGATATCATTTAAATGATTATGAAAAGCATCTATACAAATGTTGATGAATTCTGCACGGGAATCTAAATCACTATAGTAATACGTATTTGCCATAATATATGTTTGAAAGTATCTAAAAGTGCCTTGAATCAACCAGTACACATCTTCATTATTATTATGAATGTTAATTAACAGCTGGTTCTGTTGATAAAAAGCATCGGCAAGCTGCTCTCTCGTCTCAAAATAAAATGAAGTAATCTTAATTAATTGCTCTAATATATGCTTTGATTTATGTTTTAATTCAAAGCTTGCGGCATTAATATTTTTCTCAGATAAGCCTTCTAAAGATGAAGCCGAATCTAATAGCTGTTTAATTTTTTTATGTTTATCTACAAATGTATTTTTAATTTTTATATCTGAAATTTTTTTTGGCTCAGTGAACTTTATATACGCACCATCTGTTGTATTATATACTTTTAGTTTAGGTTGATGTTTTAATAATAATTCCATATTAAATTTTGACATATCAAAAATTGAAGTAGAATAAACTTCTTCTCTAAAATTTCCTTTTACACGCATTTCACCTTGCATCATATCTTTTGTTTGCTCTTTGTATTTAAAATCTTTGTCGTAATAAATACTATCTTTTGCATGATGCGTATCAGTAGAAACAAAACCAAAGTCTGTACCAATCAAATACATTGTTTTAAAGTCAAGTTCAGCAGCAATAGCTAAAGCCGTATTCGATACCGTTGGATTAGTAAACATAGGGCATGCATACTGCTTTTTTCTATCTAAAGACTTAATTAATCCCCCGCCGGCATCGTTGAGTTTATTAAGTAAAAAAGCAGATTTAAAGCGTTTCAATATCTGATCAAAAACAGTATTAACAGCGATAATATTTAAATCACTTAACTTAATATTAACTTCCTTTGTTCGCTCAACAACTTCAACCCAATCTAATAACCGGGCAACTCGTTCCATTTCAACATGTATATCGGGTTTAATATTATTCACCAGCAGGGCTTTTAATGCCGTTCCGCACGATATAATAATGATATTCTTTTGATTTTCTCTTAAAAAATCAATCGCTAAATCTAATGACGGTCCATTGGCCGCAATAAATACAGGCGCATTTTTTAATTTATTTTTAAAACTACCTGCTTTTTTTATCACAGGGAATTGTGCAGATAAATTAGCTATTGTATGAGAAACGCCGATGATTTCATCTTCAAAAAATCCCCAGCCCCCATGCCAGCGGTGTCCGACCTCTTTGATTTTATTTATTGCTTTATTTATTGAATCACTGTCATAGTGCTTAAAATAATGAATCACACTGGTATTAAAAAAGCCCTGCATAGAAAGTATAGAACCAATCTCATTAACAACATTATGCTCGGTTCCACCTATTTGAATTCTAAACACCCCGCCATTATTCAAGCATTTATTAAACAGCGGACGTAACTCTATACAATGTAGCAATGCATAAAAAGTACTAGGAGTTTGTTCATATAAAAAAACATTCGATACATTTTTTTTATTTAAGAATTCTTCAATATGAAAACCTAAACCAGCCCCTAAAAAACATACAAAATCTAGTCTATTTTCGTTTGCAGGATTACTTAGCTTGCTCATACCTTGTTCTAATCGTGCATTACGAATAGATTTAAGTAGGGCGGCATGCTTAAACACAATATTTTCATCATCTGAGTGTTTTATTTTAAAGTGAGAATAAACAGGACTTTTTAAATACTTACTAACTTGTTTTTTTGCAAATTCACGAGGGTTGTCGGTGTAAGAGAATTGACCATTGCTGTATAAGTTTTCATTCCCTTCATCGTCAAAAACTACTCCCGTATCAGTCGGTTGGTAATCTCTAAACTTATTAAAGATCTGCGGCATTTTTTCTTTTAGTAATTCTAAGTTTGCTAACAAAGTTGCTTTGAGCATCATTTTTTTTAATTCACTTTCTGCTGTATTCAAAATACACTCCAGTTTTTCATTTGATTTGTTGAGCTTTTATCAAATTTTATCACTAAACTAAAAATTTGATATGGCTGTAAACTGACAGTTTATTGTCTATTTGAAGCATTATGCTTTATTTTAAATAAATGTTTAATACCTTAAGAATAGGTCTGATATAATAGTCTCTATATAACCTCAGGCAATTTATGCGCCAACTTTTATTTGACGATGTTTATAATTATATTTAAGTTACTTATATGCCTATTACTAAACACTACCAAAGTACTTGGCATTATTTTTGCTTTATTCGGGTATTGCATCACACAATTTTAGTAATATAAATTTTAGGATTCCCCCATGGCTCACATCTCAGTAAAAAAATACGGTCAAGTTCGTGCTAGTAGCATTGCCGAAATGGCCCCTTACGAACAAATAAACCTTATATTCAGTAATATCATCGGTCGCTTAGCAGCAACAAAAGGGTTTATTGAGCGCAAGGAAATACAAAAAAAAGGTGAAAATATTTCAGCCTGTGTTTTATTATTTGGCGCACTGCAAGACGCACTTAATTTAGAAGTAGAGCAAGACCCTAGTATTTCTAACAATTTATTGGCACTTTACGATTACTGCCAACGCCGTTTAACGCAAGCGAACATAAACAACGATATTGAAGCAATTGTGGAAGTATCAAGTATTGTTAAAGAAATTAAAGAAGGTTGGGATAACATCCCGCTAGATCAACGCAGCCCTGCGGTTTAATTTCAATTATGGACTCGCCAACATCTTCAGAGCAACTAACAAACAGCTCTGAGCTCATACAAACGTTGCTTAGTAAAATTGAAGCCTTAGTAAATGATGATAATGCAGATGAAGCTCAGCCTCTTTTAGACACTTTAAATGTTGAACTAAAGCAATGGTGCGAAAGCAGCGACGGCCCAAGCGCAAAGCAATTAGAATTAATTCAGCTTAGTATAAATACTATTTTAGTAAAAGCGAATGGTGCAAAAAACGAATCATCTAAAGCTATTATTAAACATAAAAAATCAGGTAAGGCGATTAAAGCTTATAAAGCAAGTAGCTAAAATCTACTCAAATAGAAAACACAAAAAAACCGTTTTAAATAACGGTTTTTTGTGTTTTCTTAATTTAGTTATTAATTTAATATCATACTTAATCTACTAAGAGTTATCTCGTACTACGCCTGGCATATTCTCTAATTGAGCTTGAACATAACTGCTGGTGTTATTAAGGCTCGCCACTAATAAATCCATCGCATTATATTGAGCATATAAGCGAGACGATAGCGACTCCATTTTACTGGCAAGGTCCAAGCGATCATCATCTAAATTATCTAGCTGATTCGTTTTACTATCAATCCGGTTTTGTATAATGCCGTCAGAGTCTGTATAAAAGCTCATTAGCTCATCAAACGACTGTGCGAAGCCATTATCGTCATCGCCTACAAAAAATTGCTGCACTAAATCTACGTTTGCATCTATTTGCTCATCTAGTGTTTCTGTATTTAGCGTTAAAACACCGTAGCGGTCTGTTTCGACACCTAATTGCGAAAGTGATAATGAGTTGCTATTACCTAAATCCACGGAATCGGTAATCTGTTCTCGTAATTTAGACATTACACCACGTAGTAACGAGTCACCAGCCATAACACCTGCACCATCAGCTGAAGTACCTAGATTATTACTTAACTCTAAAAGCTCATTGTAGCTTGATATAAAACTATTTAAGCCTGCTTGTATATTATTATTGTTTTCAGTAACTACTATATCGCTGATATCGTCATCAACACCATGTGCTTTTTTAGCTGTTATTGTAATACCGTCAATTACATCAGAAAACTCATTGGATGAACTACTAACCGTAAGGGAGCCATCTATAGTAATTGAAGCATCTGTTGCAGCAATAATTTCAGATGAATTTTGAACTCCAGCAGAATCGAAAGCAAGACGAGATAAGCCGTTTGTATCAGTATTGTCACCATCAATATCTGTTACTTCTACTTTAATTTCATTTGCAAGGCCGCTATTTTTGGCAGCAAGTACTAAATGTTGGCCGGTATCGTCAGTTATTATTGTTGCGTTGATGCTATCGTTATCATTACTATCATTAATTGCATCTCTAATTTCACTTAATGTTGCAGAATCCGATACTTCAATATCAAAGCTATTATCGCCCGAGCTAAGAGTTATGGTGCCCTCCCCTACAGCTGTGTCCGCATCAAGTGCCACTGAGAGTATTTTATGCTTTGTAGCAAGGTTGTTAACCTCTACGGAATAACCCCCAGGTTGTGCATCTTCATTAGCACTTAATTGTACAAAGCTATCACTACCAGATGAACTACGCTTTTGATAATTGTCTGCGTCACCTAATACTTCCATAGCGGTTTGAACCTGCTGTAACGCAGACTTTAAAGCGCCCACAGCAGAAATATCCGTTGTTAAATTAGCTTCTTTAGTATTTAAACGAGCTTCAGCAGGAGCTTGCTCAGCATTAACTAATGCATCCACAATATCTGATACAGCTAAACCAGAGCCTAAACCATTGAACGAAATAGACATACTTACCTCTTAAATACTCAAAAATAAACTAACTTAGTATTAGTAATTAGAACTACTCATTAAACTGTTTGATCAATTAAAATACCAGCTGATTCAGATAATTTAGATACTAAGCTCAATACTTCCTCAGAAGGATATTGTTTAATAACTTCGCCACTGTTTTTATCAAGCACTTTAATTACATCGCGGCCTGAATCTTCATCAACTTTAAATTGCAAACTTCGGTTCATTTCGCCCATAAAGTCCTGCAATTGTTGCGCCATTTGTTCTAGCTGTTCGCGCTCTAACGGCTGAGCTTTTTCATCTTGGTTATTATTGTTATATTGATTTTGCTGTAACTTTTGTTGATTTTGTGCATCCACCTGCTTTACATCATCAACCGCTCGCTCAGTTAAAGAGTGAGCAGCTTGTCCTGTTTGCTTATTATTACCAGCAATGGGAACCGCTGATGTAGTAACCTCTGCGTTTGAAGTAATTGTATTCATAACAGATTCCTATTTTTCACTTAATTAAACCAACAATAGCTTAGTTTAAATTTTTAAACCACAAAAGGAGGTAGCTAAAGCCACCTCCTTTTTTACAACTAATACTGACTTTATGTACTAGCTAGCTACCCATTAAGCTATAGCGTTTAACTTATTAACCTAATAGGCTAAGTGCTGTTTGTGGTAACTGATTCGCTTGCGACAAGATTGATGTACCCGCTTGTTGCAAGATTTGGTTTTTCGTCATTTCTGCAGTTTCAGTTGCAAAGTCAGTATCTTGAATACGGCTACGTGAAGCAGACACATTTTCAGAGATGTTAGACAAGTTGCTAATGGTGTGGTCAAAACGGTTTTGAACCGCACCTAAACCAGCTCGCTGAGAGTCTATACTTGCAATCGCATTATCAATAATCGCTAATGCATCCTGAGACCCGCGCTGACTTGTAATGTCGACATCCTCAACGTTTACAAGTGAACTTACTACTTCTGTGTTAGCTGCCGCAGACATACTAGCATCGTCAGCTTCAACGCTAAATACTTCAGCAGAGTTTAACTGTACAGTACCTGTTACTATAGAGCTATCACCTGCAGCCAAAACACTGGTACTTGTAGTATCATCGCCATCGTAAGATTGACCAGTAAGGGTTATACCAACAGTTGTACCTGTTCCACTTTCTGCTAAATCTGTTAATTCAATGTCTGCACCGGTATTATTTGATATTGTAAGTTCACCATTTTCTACAGTAGCTGTTACACCGTGCTCATCGGTTTTAGCATTAATGGCCTCTGCCATAGCTTGCTTATCACCTTCTTCTGTACCAGTGCCAACATATGAAATAGTTGATTCATCACCGGCATCTAGACCAGCTCCATCTAATTTAAAACTAATAGTCTCGTCTAACTCACCTGGTGTACCTATATCAACAGTTGCCTCAGTTCTTGCTTGAGCGGATACACCCGTTGCACTATTATAGCTATTAATAGAATTCGCAATGTCTTCTGCTGTTGCAGCAGCTGCAATAGTTACAGTTGCCTCTTCACGGCCTGAAATAGTGTAATCACCTCCAACCACTCCATTTGTAGTCGCTGTAGTAGATAATGTTGCAGCTTCGCCTAAACCAACTGTATCACCTTGAAGGTTTACTTGATTAGTCCCTATTTTATTAGCTGCCACGCTAGACAATGACACATTAATTGTTTCGTTTGAGTTAGAACCAATTTGGAATGATTTAGAACCAAAGCTACCATCTAAAAGCTGTTGACCACCGAATGATGTTGTATCGGCAATTCGCGTAAGCTCTGTCTGTAATGCTGCCACTTCTTTTTGAAGAGACTCACGGTCTTCAGTTGAATTAGAACCGTTAGCAGATTGTAGTGCTAGTTCACGCATACGTTGTAAAATGCTTGTAGACTCGCTCATTGCACCTTCAGCGGTTTGTGCCATTGAGATACCGTCGTTAGCGTTACGCTGTGCTACTGCTAAACCATTTACTTGTGAAGTTAAACGGTTTGAAATTTGTAGGCCTGCCGCATCGTCTTTTGCGCTGTTAATACGCATTCCCGATGATAAACGCTCCATTGATGTTGCAAGGTCAGAGCCTGATGTAGATAGGTTACGCTGAGCGTTTAATGAAGATACATTTGTATTTACTGAAATCATAATAAAACTCCTGATTACTTTCGTAATGTGACTGTTTAGATTTAACCAAGAGCTGTCACAATTGTATGTTCAAGCTCTGTACTGGTTAAGTTAACGGCAGGAAAAAATTTATCTTTAGCGTTATTTTGATTTATTTTTTGAATTATTTATTAAATACACTTAAGCTATTGATTTAAATCAAATAAAAAAGTTTTTTTCATATAACAAAGCTTTTTATCCACGTAAAACATATTACTCATTATCAAATAAACTAAAAAGCACACCTATAAAGATGTGCTTTTAATCAGCAGTTTGCTAATACTGTTCTTTACTAACCACCTAATAAGCTAATAGCTGCCTGTGGAACCTGGTTTGCTTGCGAAAGTATTGACGTACCCGCCTGCTGCAGTATTTGATTTTTAGTCATTTCTGCTGTTTCTGTTGCAAAGTCGGTATCTTGAATACGACTACGTGAAGCCGACACGTTTTCTGAAATATTAGCCAGGTTACTAATTGTATGATTAAATCTATTTTGCACCGCACCTAAGCCGGCTCGTTGAGAGTCTATGCTGGCTATCGCGTTATCAATAATTGATAATGCTTCTTGTGAGCCTTGCTGATCTGATACATCAATAGACTCAACATTAGCAAGGGTACTAAATTCTTCTGTTATAGTTGCTGCTAACGTATCTACAGAGCCTTTGGCACTAAATACTTCGGCAGAATTAAGCTGCACAGTACCAGAAACAAGTACACTGTTGCCAGCAGTTACCGCAATCGTAGTATCATTAAGATCTCCATCATACGATACCCCAGTTACATCTAAACTAATACTACTGGTAGTATTATCACTCTCAGTAACGTTTTCAAGTACTAAATCGTCACCGGTGTTGTTCGAAATACTCAGCACACCATTTTCTATCGTGGCTGTTACATTGTGTTCATCGGTTTTTGCATTAATGGCTTCAGCCATTGCTTGTTTGTCATTCTCAGAAGACCCAGTACCAACAAAAGATACTTTTTCGCCGTTTAATTCAAAACTGATCGACTCCCCATCATCCACTGATGTGGTAGCTGATGTAAAATCAATCTGCGCTTCTGAACGCGCTTGCGCGGTGACCCCTGTTGAACTTGTGTAGCTATTGATTGAGCTTGCAATCTCTTCTGCTGTTGCTCCTGCACCAACAGCTACAGAGGCATCTTCACGCCCTGAAATAGTATAGCTACCCACTCCAACACCACTATTTGTTCCAGCAGTAGTTCCAGCAATCGCCTCCCCCAAGCCTACAGTAGCACCTTGAAGGTTTACTTGATTTGAGCCAATTTTATCGGCTGCCACACTCGAAAGGGATACGTTAATTGTTTCGTTTGCATTAGCACCTACCTGAAATGCTTTACTGCCGTAACTGCCATCAAGTAACTGTTGACCACCAAACGAGGTAGTATCTGCGATACGTGTTAGCTCAACTTGAAGTGCTGATACTTCTTTTTGCAGTGCTTCACGGTCTTCAGTTGAGTTGGAACCATTTGCAGCTTGCAGGGCAAGTTCACGCATACGCTGAAGTATGTTAGTTGACTCACTCATTGCACCTTCAGCGGTTTGCGCCATTGAGATACCATCGTTGGCATTACGCTGAGCAACTGATAAACCATTAATTTGTGAGGTTAAGCGGTTTGAAATTTGTAGGCCTGCCGCATCATCTTTTGCGCTATTAATACGCATACCTGATGACAAACGCTCCATTGACGTTGCTAGGCCTTCGCCAGATTTTGTTAAGTTACGTTGTGCGTTTAATGACGACACATTAGTATTTACTGTTAATGCCATTTTACCATCTCCTAGGTTTAAACAGAGTGTGGTTCAACACGATTTAACAGGAACCACTGTTCGATAATTTCTTACAATAAGAAAAGCATTTACTGTGCCAACTTTAATTTATTTTTAAGCGATTGTTTTTTATAGACAAAAATAGGTTCTGCTGAATTGTAAATAATTAGTGAAGTTATTTAGAAGGGGGTGACATTTTTTTGCCGCGATTTTGTAGCCAATTTTTGCCGCAAAGTATTGCCGCTTTAAAGTAGGTAAAGCGGCAAGGTATTTCTGCTTATAATCTGCTTATAACTTGCTTATAAGTAATCGAATAATGAAAGGTTAGTTAAACGGCCAAAAGTAGCTTGCGATGCTTGCAGTGCCGTTTCTTGTTTAGTCAGTTCGCTAATAGCTTCTGCCATATCAACTTCAACTAAGTTAGAGCGATTACTTTTATTTTGAATATCGAGTGCTAAGTTTGAATCGCTTACTCTTTCAAGCGCGTTCATACGCCCACCTAAACTTGCTTGGGTAAACACGACTTGCTCGCTGGCGTTTTGTAATTGCACTAAGCCATCAGCAAGTACTTGCTGAAAGTCATCACCTTCAAGTGTGCCATCGTTAAGGCCGGTAATAAGTGCTTGTAGTGTATTGAGTACGTTTTCTTTGCCTGGTTTTTCAAGGCTAAAATCGAGTTGACCTGGTGCTGTGCCTTCAAATTCAATTTTCATACCTGCAAAGTCGATAGGCTCATCAGTAACTTCACCTGTTACTGCGGGGGTTAATGCTGCGCCGTCTCGGTATATTTCGTAGGTTTGTGGATCTGTTGCTGTAGCACCTGGGCTTACTAATACACTATATGTATTTGCAGTTGCTAGAGCTGTTGGGTCTGCGTTGTAATTTGCTTGATGAAACTTGTCAAACTCAGCTTGCCCGTCAACATACACTGTACCAGCCGTTACGTTATTAGCAGGTACTAGTGTAGGAATTGAAGCAACATTTGATTCTACATTTAATCGCGCGTTAGTTTTTTCAAACGTATCAAAGCCGTTATCACTCGCTTTAATTGATACACCTTCAGCTATAGTTATTTGGTGCTGGCCTTGGTCGCCATTATAGGTGTACATACCCGCTGCAGAATCAAACTGATAAGGCTGCGTGCTGTCTTGGTATCCTGAAAATATAAATTTACCGTCTTCTGATCGGGTGTTCATTAAGTTAGCTAACGTTTGTTGAATGCCACTAAGTTCTGATGCAAACGTCTTTAAATCATCTTTAGTATAAACACCATTACCCGCCTGAATAGTGAGCTCTTGCGCTTGTTGAATATTACTATTTATACTTTGTAATACGCTTTCTTCAGTTTCTAGGCGGCCATTTAGCTGATCGATATTTTTAGTGTATTGCTCATTCGTTTGTATTTTATTTGAATACAACATAGCTTGCGAAATAGCAGCTGGTGCTTCTGAGGTGGTTAAATACTTTTCACCTGTTGTTACTCGCTCTTGAGCATTTGCAACACCTTGTTGGTTGTCGAGTATTTTATTTATGTTGTTTTGGTACATTAAATTATTTGATAAACGCATAATTACCTCGCCGCATTTAATAAGGTGTCAAAAATTTCTTGAGCTGCTGCTAAAACTTGTGCTGATGCTGAATATGATTGTTGAAAACGCAGTAAATTTGCGGCCTCTTCATCTAGGTTTACTCCAGATAACGACTCGTACCATGCCTCAGATTGCTGTGCTAGAGCATCAAATGCAGCCCCACTTGTGATTGCTTGGCCGGTTATAACACCTATATCACTCACTAATCCTGAATAAGCTTGGTTGAACGTTTTATGGTTGTCGGCCGTTGCTGTTGTTTCTACGTTTAAGCGTACTAACTCACCATTTTGTAAATCAGCTAATTTTAAGCCATTACGGTTATCATCAAAGCCGCCTTCATTAAACTCAAGTGTAAAGGTGTCGCCTGTTGCTGGTGTACCTTCTATATCAAAATCGAATCCGTAGGTATCAAATGGAGCGCCCGCTTGCGATAACATTCCTTTTGCAGGAGGCGTAATAGTAAAAGTACTCGTTCCGCTATTATCCGTAATTTGATATTCGTTAGCATTACCTGTTTTAACAAGCGTTATTTCGCCATTCGTTAAGCCTGGTGCTGTAGTAAAACCACCGGAGGTAACACTTGTTACTTCTCCCGCTGAAATAGTAGCGGTGCCTATATTATTTAAATCGTTAGCAGTACGGATTGGCGATGCTAGTGCTAAATCTTCTGCGCGCCCTGTTGCAAGTGTAATACTTGAAGCAGCATCTGAATTAAGCTTTATTTGAAATTGATCACCCTCAACACCTGCCCCAGATACATTTACTTGAAGACCAAATGATTCGCCTGAGGTAATAGTCGATGAATCAATAACACCTGACGATATATCAGCAAGTGAAGGCTGCCCCAGCGGATCCCCTTTGTTATCTATAGGCTGAATACTTACTTCATTAGCATTGCCTGTATAGGTAATAATAAAATCACTGGCAGGGAGTTCACTGCCCTTACCTGGCTCTACCGTTGCAGTCATACCGGCAGTACCTGTGTTAGCTTGATACGCATAAGCGCCAACGGTAGGAATATTAAAAATATTACCACCTAGCTGACCTGTTGCATCCATACCCAATTTGTTTTGTTCGTTAAATGCATCAGCTATCGCTAAGCCCATTTGGCCAATTTGGTTTTGCGCAGGGACTAATATGTCATCTCTAAAAGCAAGTAAGCCGCCAATTTTGCCTTTAAGCTTACTTACATCAACTTCAAGCGGCACTGCTTTGCCACCATTAACGTCAAGCGTGAATTCTTTAAAGTTAGGATCAGGATCCCCTGTCATCGAAAATAAGTTAAATGCGCCATTTTGCATAACCACCGCTTCGCCTGTGCCCATAAAAACGAGTTTTTCGCCATTTGGACCATCAAGCGTTTCTATGTCTATTAGCTCTGATAAGTCGCGTATTGCTTTATCGCGTTCGTTATAGGTAGAGCTCGCATCTGCGGCGTTATTAGTGCCATTAACTGCTGCAATATTTTGATTTAGCGTGCTAATACTTTGAATTAGTGAGTTTGCTTCATCTGAAAATATTTCGAGCTGCTCGTTTACTATACTTTTTTGATCAAGCACGATGCCCGAAAGTCTATCCATTTGATCAATTAAGCTTTGCGCATCTGTCATTACTAATGAGCGGGCAACGGTAGACGACGGCTGATTTAGCGCTTCTTGCACGTTATTAAATAAAGAGTTAATTCCGGTCGAAAGGTTGTTCGACTCTTCAGAAAAAATAGTATCAACCCGATTAGCCTCAGTAACAAATTGATCAAAAAACGATTTATTAGAGGTGTCACGATTTAGCTGTGACTGAGCAAACTCGTTTAGTAATCGGTATGTTTCGCCTCGCCCTACTTGGTTATCAACCATAGTGGTAAATTCAGTACGCTCACGTACGTAGCCTACGGTATTTACATTGGCAATATTTTTACTTGTCGTTTGCAATAGCTCCGAGCTTGCTCTAACCCCAGAACTGGCAATGTTCAATAAATTAAACGACATGTTACTCTACTCCTTGGCGGATCACGTTTGCCGCAATGTCTTTTAGCTGACTGCTATTGAGCACTTTTTTTATTTTGCTGGCATAATTTGGATCGGTTGCATAACCTGCTTTTTGTAATGAATCTAAAAAGTCATTTGGTTTTGCTGTATTTTGTAATGCTTCTTTGTAGCGTGGGTTTTGCGTTAAAAAATCAACGAAGTCGTTCACGCTATCTTTAATTGAATCGTAGGCTCTAAAGCTGGCTTGTTTTTTAACGGGTGTGCCTTGCTCAAACTCAAGCGTTACTTTGCTTGCTTTATCGCCTTCCCAGCTTTTATCCGACTTAATATTAAATAAGTTATTTGAGCTGCCACCGTCACTTTTATTAATAATGTGTTTACCCCAACCGGTTTCAAGTGCCGCTTGAGCAACCATTACCGCTGGGTTTAAACCTATTTTTTGCGCTGCAGTTTTAGCGTGTTCCCACACTGAACTTATAAACTCTTCTGCATTTTTAAATGTTGGGCTATCGGTTTTAGACTCTGCAGTATCGACTTTAGGCTCAGCAATATCGGCTTTAGTACTCTTAACGATAAGATCGGGTTGCTTATTTTTTTGCTCATGAGGAAGAGCTGATCCGACTTGCGTATCGCTGAAAATATCGTTGGTTGTTCTAAGCACCGAGCCTGGCATAAAGTTTTTAGACTCAGGCGATAACTGCTGAACAATTAAATCGGCAAGGCCTAACGAGCCATTTGATGAAAGCTCTGTAGAAAGTTGCTGATCGTGCATTTCTTCAAAAAACTTTACGCCACTTGAATTAAATGGGCTGTCTTTGTCTTCAAATGCTTCGTTAGCTTTGCGCATTCCTTTGAGCAACATTTGCGTAAAAATAGCTTCAAATTGTGCGGCCGCTTTTTTGAGCGCAGCTTTAGAAGCATCAGTTGATGCATCGCCACTCGTTAAGGCTTCTTTACGAAGTGAATCTAAGTTGCCTAAATCAAAAAAGTTTTGTTTATCGAGGTGATTAGTTTCCATCGGCTTTTTGACACAAAATGAATAATGCAGTTAAAAATGCAAAAATTGAGCCACTACCGATAAAACAAGGAAGATAAAAATAATAAACTTAAGTTGCTGTAAATAAAAAGCCCTATATCTTGTTTCAAAAATATAGGGCTTAAGTAATACGTTATTTATTGGCTTGAGTTATTTATATAACAACTAACTGTCCGTTAATTGCGCCGGCTTCTTTTAGTGCTTCTAAAATAGCCATTAGATCACCAGGCGCTGCGCCTACTTCGTTAATTGCGCGAACTAAATCATCAAGGCTTACACCTGGATTAAATACAAAGGCGCGCGAGTCATCTTGATTTACATCAATAATGCTCTGCTGCGTGACAACTGTATCACCGTTTGCTAGCGGGTTTGGTTGTGACACGTTTTGTTGTTCTGCAATTGTTACTGTTAAGCCACCGTGAGTTATAGCGGCAGGCTGAAGCTTAACGTTTTTACCAATGACAATTGTACCAGTGCGCGAGTTAACTATAATTTTAGCGGCCATATCAGCTGGCTTAAATTCTAAGTTTTCGAGTGTCGATAAGTACGATACACGTTGGGATGCATCGCGTGGAGCTATAACACGAATAGAAACAGAATCAATTGCCTGTGCGCTATTTGGGCCAACTAAGTCATTAATTGTTTTTTCTAGGCGTTTTGCCGTTGTAAAGTCTGGGCGGTTTAAATTAAAAGTAATGTAATCGCCTTGCATAAATGGGCTTTCCACGGCGCGCTCAACTGTAGCGCCATTTGGTATACGACCAACTGTAGGGGTGTTAATTACAACTCTACTACCATCAAGGCCTTGTGCGCCTAAGCCACCGACAATTAAACTACCTTGTGCAATTGCGTACACGTTACCGTCTACACCCTTTAAAAAAGTTTGTAGTAAAGTACCGCCACGTAAGCTGCCTGCACTACCAATAGAAGAAACCGTAATATCAATTGCTTGCCCAGGCTTTCTAAATGCAGGTAGTTCTGCATGCACCGCCACAGCGGCAACATTTTTAATTTTAGGGCTTTGAGTTGAGGGTAGCGTAATACCAAAGCTGTTTAACATGCCTCTAAAACTTTGTTGTGTGTATGAGTTTTGCTCGCCAGTGCCTGGCAAACCAACTACTAAGCCATAACCGACTAATTGGTTAGAGCGTACGCCTTCAACCATAGACACATCTTTTATGCGCTCAGCACTGGCAGTAAACTGCCAACCTAATAACACAACTAAACATAAAGCTTTAAGGCTATTCATGTTGTTACCCTCTAAAATGGAAACAGCGAACTGCTAAAGAAACGTGTAAGCCAACCAGGACTTTGCGCCTCTTGCGTTTGCCCTTTACCTGAGTATTGAATACGTGCATTAGCAATACGATTTGATTCAACCGTATTATCGGCGCTTACGTCTTGAGGGCGTACTAGCCCTTCTAAACGAATAAACTCTTCGCCGGTATTAAGCGTTAGCCATTTTTCGCCGCGTATAACTAAATTACCGTTAGGTAAAACGCGCATTACATTAACCGAAATATCGCCCACTAAGCTGTTTGACTGGTTTGATTTTGAATCACCCGTAAACGACGAATCACTACCAATACCAAACTGGATACTATCGCCACCTATATTTACAGGTAGACCACCTAAGCCAATCACTGGGTCTAAGCTTGCGTCAGTTTCTTTGTCTGTTTCTGTTTTAGCGGCTTTTGTTGCTTGAGTAGACTCTTGCAATTTAACCGTAATTATATCGCCAGTACGTAGCGCTTTTTTATCAGAATATAAGTCGTTTGATGTATGAGTATTAAACAGTGAACCTGTGGCTACCAGCGGCTCTAAGATAGGCTCGGGGTACATAGGTGCGTAGTAAGGGTCGTCCTGCACTACCTCACTATTTTGCGTAGACATACAGCCACTTAAAAATAATGTGCCCGCTGCAAATAAAATAATATTACGCATAATTCCCCCTATTCTATTAAAGCTGTTGATTGATGTAACTCATCATTTCGTCAACGGCCGAAATTACTTTTGAGTTCATTTCGTAAATACGCTGAGTTTCGATTAGATTTACTAGCTCTTCAGTTACATTTACGTTTGAAGTTTCAAGAGAGCCTTGAATAATGCTACCTAACCCTTCAACACCCGGGTTACCTTGTACCGGTGCACCACTTACAGCGGTTTCGGTATAAAGGTTTTGACCAATTGGCTCAAGGCCCGATGGATTAATAAAGTCACTAATTGTTAGCTGACCAATTACAACGTTATCGGCTTGACCTGCAACACGTACAGATACTTCGCCGTCTTGCGAAACTGTAATTGATTGCGCGTCATCAGGTACATTCATTTCTGGCTGAATAACGTAACCAGCGCCCGATGTTACAATTCGTCCATCGCCATCAGTAGTAAACTGACCATTGCGCGAGTAAGCAATATTGCCATCTGGTTGCAGTACTTCAAAAAAGCCTTCGCCAGAAATCATCCAATCTAGTGAGTTTTCGGTGGTCAACATGTTGCCTTGCGTAAACTCTTTTTGGTTAGCTACAACTTTAGCACCCGCACCTAACATTAAGCCCGACGGCATTTCGGTATCTTGCGATGAACGACCACCTGGTTGATTAATATTTTGATAAAGTAAATCTTCAAATATAGCGCGGCTTTTTTTGTAACCTACGGTACTGGCATTCGCTAAATTATTTGAGATAACCGATATATCGGTTTGTTGAGCGTCTAGCCCCGTTTTACTGATCCACAATGCTGGATTCATAATCGTGTCCTCACTTTAAAGTTAAACTATGCGTAATAACTGATCTTGACGCTCGTCAATTTCTTCAGCTGTTTTCATTAATTTCACTTGTAATTCAAATTGGCGCTGGTGGCTTATCATGTCGACCATTTCGTGAACCGGATTCACATTCGACATTTCAAGCGAACCACTTAAAACTTTTACATTGGCAGAGGTATCTACTGTTACATTTGCTTTTGGTCTAAATAAACCGTCGTTACCTTTTTCGAGCTGTGAGCTATTTGCTTCAACAACTCTAAGCGTGTCGATTTCTTCTAAAAAGTTAGCAGGAGCGCCTTGTGGTCGAACTTGAATAGCGCCATCTTGGCTAAACTCTATTTTTTCGACTGGGACGGGTAAAATAACAGGTCCCCCTTCGCCAATAACTTGACGACCATGGCTGGTTACGAGCATACCTTGAGCTGTAATGTTTAACGTACCCACTTTTGTGTAAGCTTCATTACCGGAGGCATCTTGCACAGCAAGCCATGCGTTATCGCTCATTGCGATATCTAAGTCTCGCCCGGTTTGAACAATGCCACCCGATACCATGTTTGAACCCGGACGCTCTTGCATTGAAAATACACGTGTAGGCAAACCTTCGCCAAACGCTTGCATAGAACGCGCCTGGGCAAAGTCAGCTTTAAAACCCGTTGTATTTGCATTTGCCAAATTATTGGCTTTTAAAGCAAGCCCTTGTAGGCTTTGCTTAGCGCCAGAGGCCGCAATGTAGACCATTTTGTCCATAGTATCGACTCACATAAAAAATCTCTGAACTTACAAATGCAAAATAGATGCCAGATTAAATTTGACGCAACATTGAGAGGTATTTAGAAGGGCTTGCAAATAGGACTTATAAAAAAGGCTGCAAAAATGCAGCCTCATATATTTAATAGGGTTTAGCTTATCGAATCTGCAAAATACTTTGCTGAATAGTTGAGTTAACTTCAAGCGCACGTGAGTTTGCTTGGTAATTACGCTGTGCAGTAATTAAGTCTACAAGCTCGTTTGTAAGGTTAGTATTTGATTGCTCAAGCGCTGATGAGTTAATTCCACCAAACGTACCCGAACCAGCTTCACCCGCTACAGGTTCACCTGAATCAATACTTTGCTTCCAGCTTGTATCACCCACTTGTGATAACCCTTGTGAATTTGGAAAACGTACCATAGCCACTTGCCCTAGGAATGTTGAGTCACCGTTACTGTAAGAAGCGACAATTTTACCGTCTGTTCCTATATCAATTCCGGCTAAACGACCTACTGTTGAGCCATCTTGATCGAGTGCTTTTACTTCAAAACCACTTGAATACTGAGTTGGGATACGTCCTGCTGTGTTATTTTCATCGCGCCAGTTAAGCTCAATACCAGTACCTGGGAAAGTTGCACCATTGTCTAGTAATGTTGATAAACCAGCACCAGAACCCGCTGGTAGTAGTATTTCATCAAAAGTAGTTGTATTTGTATTTGCCACACCACCTGTTGTTGATGGCAAACCACTTGAGTTAAAACCTAGGGTGGTCAGTGGTGTATAAGGTGTCGTTGTTTGTTCTCCACCAGTTGTGGCATCAACTACTTTGCCATCGAGTGTTGCGTATACTTCCCAACTGTTATCTGTACCACCTGCTGCGGCATCATCTTCTTTAGCAAAAAAGTATTGTAAAATGTGAGGTTCACCTAGTGAATCATATACCGTTGTTGACGTAGATGAGTTATAAGTACCACTAGATGTAGGGTCAAAATCTAGACCTGTTGGATCCGCCGTTGCATCTAAGTTAAACGACAAAAATACATTTTCGGTTGCGCGAGGAGAACCAGACGAATCAGGGATTTGAATTGGATCAGTTGTGCTCAAACTTACCGACGTTGTATCACCTGTAGATGAGTCAACAGGGAATGCTTGTAAAAAGTTACCTTTTGCGTCAACCATAAAGTTATCTTGGTTAAGCTTAAATGCACCTGCACGTGTATATGTTAAATCTTGCGAAGATAAATCGTCAGTCATCGCAAAATAACCTTCACCAGTGATTGCTAAATCAAGTGAGTTATTTGTAAATTGTAGTGAGCCTTGATGAAACTGCTGCGCAACCATGGTTGTTTGCACACCGTCACCATTTTTAGTCTTACCAGAGCTAAATACTGACGATGCATAAACATCGGCAAACTCAGCGCGTGACTCTTTAAAACCTGTGGTATTAACGTTTGCAATGTTATTTGCAGTTACGTCTAAATCTTTTTGTGCGGCAGCTAAGCCAGTTAATGCAATATTGAAGCTCATAATTCACCTCTAACCTGTTAATATTTAGCCTGCTGACAGGCGAAGTATAATTAAAATTTATTACGCGATTTCTGCGACGTCTGTCAGCCTAACCGCACCTTCTTTAGTGTTAATAATAATGCCACTTGAGCCATTAATATTAACGCTTTCAATGTTCTTGAACGTAGCAATGGGTAAGCTTGAAAATTCACCGTCAGTACTTCCTTCGGCGGTTACTGAATATTCACCTTCAGGTAAACGCTCACCAGCTTCATTTTTGCCATCCCACGCAAAACGTACCGCACCTGCTGGCTGAGAACCCATATCAATAGTTCTTACTAGCTGACCTGATGCATCAGTAACTTTAATTTTTAAGTTATCAACGGCTTCTTCTGCCACTGCAGAGCCTCTGGCATCACCTGTTTCATTTAAATCCAGGGTGTTTGACTCTAGTAAAGCTTGTTTGCCTACAAGTGTAGATGCTTGCAGTGCTGAATTAGATGTCATTGAAGAGGCTAAAGATTCAAAATTAGTATTTAAATCTGTAATCCCTTGCGCCATCGTAAAGCTAGTCATTTGAGCAATCATTTGGTCATTATCCGCAGGGTTACTGGGATCCTGATACGATAATTGCTGAGTTAACAAAGAGAAAAAGTCTTCTTGTGTTAACGCATCACTCTCATTATCACTGGTAGCAACTTGTTGCTCTTGCCAGCGTATAGAGTCTAAATAGGATGAAGATGTACTAATATCGTTACTCATAACCTACCCTCGGTTACCGCTGCCCTAGCAACAGTGTTTTACTTAGCATTTGCTTAGCTGCATCAGCAACTTGCACGTTTGTTTGGTAAGAACGAGAGGCAGAAATCATATTTGCCATCTCCTCTACAACATTAACGTTGGGTTTATAGATATAGCCATTTTCATCCGCACTTGGATGGTTTGGGTTATATTCAATTTGTAATGGTGCATCGCTTTCAACAATGCCCAAAACTTTAACACCAACTGCGGAGCCCTGCTGGTTACTTACTGATGCTGAAGCCTTTGTTAGCTCAGCCGCAAATACAGGTTGGCGCGCTCGGTACGTTTTGTCTTGAGATGAACTAATGGTGTTAGCATTAGAAATATTACTAGCTGTAGTATTTAAGCGAACGTTTTGTGCGCTCATACCCGAACCTGCAATATCGAAAACATTATATAAACTCATAATTTTTATCCTTGACTACCGAGAGCTTTATTCAGGCCTTTAAATTTGCCGCTTAAAAATTGCAAGCTGGCCTGATACTCCATAGCATTCTGTGTATACAAGTTTCGTTCCACTTGTATATCAACCGAGTTACCATCACCTGTATCTGATTGATTTGGCAAACGAAATGATTCTGAACTGCCCATACTATGAGTACCTCCACCAATGTGTTTATCATTAGTTCTTACCATAGTATTGCCGCTTTGCTGGGTTGACCTTGCCGCTTTTAATGCAGAGGCAAAATCAATATCTTTTGCTTTATAGCCAGGCGTATCAGCGTTAGCTATATTAGTTGCAATTAATTCAGCTCGCTGTGAACGGATCAACATGGCTTGCGGATGCACACCTAATGCTTTATCAAAACTGATAGCCATAACCTTCTCCAAAAAATTGACTTACCCATTAATAAAGCAAAAAATAAGCCATTAATATTAGGGCTTGCTATATTTTTATAAGGCTATGTATCTAAATAGAAAAACGACGCTAGGTGCGTCGTTTTAGGGAAGGAAGTTAGCTTAATTACTTCTTTTGGTAAATAATACCGGGGTTGCACCTAACCATATCAAACTCAGTACTTAGGCCAGTTAGGGACTCTGACGCGCCTAAAAATAGGTAACCGTTTGGATTTAACGCTTGTGCAAACTGGTTAATAATTTTAGCTTTTATTTCAGGCGCAAAATAAATTAGTACATTTCGGCAAAAAATAATATCAAACTTGCCCATTAACGCGTAAGAATCAAGCAGATTTAAATGCCTAAAACTAACTTGTTTTTTTATTGTATCGTTTACTTGTGCCATACCGTTACCGCTGTCTTTAAAAAACTTTTTACGACGCTCTGCAGATAACCCTCTGGCGAGTGCCAGCGCGTCATACTCTGCATTTTTACACATATCAAGCATGGTATTAGATATGTCGGTACCAATAATTTGTGCCCCCATACGAAGCATACCTGGTTGCTTAGCACTAAATTCAGCAACCGACATAGCTATTGAATAAGGTTCTTGGCCTGACGAACTGGCAGCAGACCAAATTTTTAAAGGTCTTCTTAAATCTTTAAATTCAGGGAAAAGCTTGTTTTGGAGCAACTCAAATGGGTATTGATCTCTAAACCACAAAGTTTCGTTGGTGGTCATTGCATCAACAACAGCGGCTCTTAATTGCCGCTCGTGAGGCCCGAGAGTTTTACTAACCAATTCCGATAAAGATCCCACATTAAATCGAGTCATTAACGGAGCAAGTCGGCTTTTAACTAAATACTGTTTATTTTCACCTAAAACAATGCCGCATTGCTGCTCTAAAAACGAACGAAACTGGTCGTATTCACTTTGCTGCAAATCTTTATTATTCAAGTTAGTAGCACCTATTTTTGTTAATCACAATGAACCCACTTTTTAACCGCTGTTGCTAATTCATCTGGGTTAAATTTAGCAATAAAGTCATCTGCCCCTACTTTTTCAATCATCGCTTGGTTAAAAACACCACTCAAAGAGGTATGCAAAATAACATGCAAAGGTGCAAGTTTGGGATCTGCTTTTATTTCAGCTGTTAAGGTATAGCCGTCCATTTCAGGCATTTCAACGTCTGAGATAAGTAATGCTACTCGCTCTGTAATATCATTTTTACAATCAAGCTCTGCTATTTCTTTAAGCCTAATTAAAGCTTCCTTACCATTTTTAGCAAGCTCTGTTTGAACACCTAGCGGCTCTAAGGCTCGTTTAACTTGATTACGGGCAACAGCAGAGTCATCTGCAATAAATACGATACGTTCGCCTAAATCTCTTTGAATATCGCCACTTTGTGCAACTTCAGCACTTACTTCTGTGTTTACTGGACAAATTTCGTTGAGAATTTTTTCTACATCGAGAATCTCGACTAATTCATTTTCGATTTCGGTCACTGCCGTTAAATATGAATAACGTCCGGCGCCTGATGGCGGTGGCATTATTTTTTCCCAATTCATATTTACAATACGTTCAACTCCGCCCACTAAAAACCCTTGCACAGAGCGATTGTATTCAGCAATGATTATAAAGCTGTCTTTAATGTTGTCGATTGGGCGCCCACCTACAGCCATTGATAAATCAATAACCGAAATGGTTTGACCACGAATATGTGCAACACCACGAATATACGGATTAGATTTTGGCATGCTTGTTAGTGGAGGGCATTGCAGCACTTCTCTCACTTTAAATACATTAATACCAAAACGCTGACGCCCTCTGAGCTTAAATAAAAGTAATTCTAGGCGGTTCTGCCCAACCAACTGTGTGCGTTGGTTTACTGAGTCTAAAATGCCTGCCATTCAAATCTCCTAAAGAAAACAAATAATACGGAACGATAATTGCTTTCTATTTATAAAGCTACATAACATCGCGGGTGCGTCTACTTTTTGACGCAAAATATTTATACCCTGTTTGAAACCATAAGCATAGTCGAAACATTATGAGTTTGTTAAAAAAAATCAGAAGATACAGTGTTTTTTATTTTGTTACTAGCTTGTGCTTTGCATTCCCTTTGCACGCTAAAGTGTTTAGTAAAGATTTATTACAAGACATGGCCGTCACTTACATAGGTAAGCAGATTGGTACATTACAAAATACTAATACTCAATTAAGTGCTCTGCCTTTAGATAGTCGCATCCCTGATCGTGTCTGTAATACTGAGCTTGAATTATCAACATCCGATGAGCCACCATTTAACCGCCAAGTAACCTTACAAGCCAAGTGCAATGATGCGCAAACGTGGACTCAATACGTTCATGTAAGAGTTGTTGAAATGGCTCCAGTTGTTGTTGCCACTGCTAATTTAACTCGTGGTGAAGTAATAACTAAATCGCATTTAAGTATTGAAATGAAACCAACTCACTTTGTACGAATTCAGTACTTAGATGATCCCACAATGCTAATAGGTAGTAGAAGTAAACGAAATATTAGAAGTGGTATGCCAGTATTACTAAACCAAATTTGCATGGTGTGTAAAGGTGACTCTGTTAATATTTACGCAAACCTGAGGGGCCTTAGAATTAAAACCACAGGTATTGCTTTAGAAGACGGTACTTTGGGCGAACAGATACAAATAAAAAACAAAAAATCAGGTAAAGTTTTAAATGCGCGAGTAGATGGTGTAGAGTCTGTTCAAGTGAATATTTAATTTAGATTTATACTAAAGTATCCCACGTATATGCCGATAACATGGCATAAGTTGGGTAATATACGGGTTTATTATTATGGTTAATCAAGTTAATGGCAGTAATCAACAAGCTAATGCGCTTACAAATGCAAAGCAGCAACAAGTTGATTTAAAAAAAGATAACGCAAATACACAAGCTGCTCAGGCCCCTTCGCCTAAAGCTGCTAGTGATTCTGTAAGTTTAACGCCGCAGGCACAGCAATTAAAAACGCTTCAAGATAAAGCGCAGCAATCGCCTGGCTTTGACAGCGATAAAGTTGCTGAGCTAAAAAAAGCAATAACTGAAGGTAAATACCAAGTGGATAGTGAAAAGCTTGCTAAAAACTTAGCTGATTTTGAGTTTAACGTGTATGGCTGATCATAATAGTTTAATTAGCGTAAAGCTGAACCAACAAGTAAATTGTTTAGACTCTTTACATACGCTATTAAACGATGAGCTTACTGCTATTGCCTCACGACGTGGTGCTGGTTTAAAAGAAATTGCCCAACAAAAAATGTCTTTTTTAACTAAGCTTACGCAGCTCGATAAAGAGTTGAATAAACTTTTTGCTGCAAATGATGAAAATGCCCCTGAAGTGACTGAACGAGTAGCGCAAGTTAAAGCGCAGTTAGCGCAGTGCCAAAAACAAAATAAAGTAAACTCACATGCTGCTCGCCAAGCACACTTAAGTGTAAAACAATTAAAAGATATTTTAATTGGCGCCCCAACCAGTATGACTTACGACCAAGGCGGTAGTGTAGTTAATACCGACAGCAAGCTGGTTCGTAACCTAAAAGCTTAACTGCTTTTATCTATCCTAATTTATTAAAAAAGCCCTTATTGAAGTCTCAATAAGGGCTTTTTTAGGTTTACTACTTAGCACAAAATAATAACCACACTTTTGATTAAGTGAGTTTTAGAAACCCACTTCAGTTATTTAACTGAAGTGGGTTACTGATTTAAATATCTGTTTGATTATTACCATTTTCAATTAAGTGTTTAATCATTTCCTCTGATTGATTTTGAACATCAACTGCTGGCGCTGCCTCATCAACACTTCCTCCACTTTGTGCAGGGCTATAAGCAATTGCAGAGCCTTCATCGTCAATCAAGGTATTAAGAGCAACGAGTTGCTCGGTGTCTTCGTCAATAATTACATCATTGATATTAAGGGGCTCTGTAGAGCTCATTGACACCGTTTGCTCTGTACTCGATAAAGCACTTACATTACTTAAATTAACCGTTTCTCCTAAAGCATCGCTGGTTACTGCTTCATTTGGCATAGTAGCGCCTAATGCAGCTTCTTCGCTAAACGGCTCAGCGGCTCCTTCTAAGCCAAATGTTGTATCGGTGGCACTTGCACTGCTTCCTGCGCTAGCAAGTTGTGGGTCGTTTCCTTGGTCAATAATATTGTCATTAATATCCTTAATTAAATAATTACCGGCTTCATCAACTGTGATAAAGCGATAATCAGACCAAGAACCTAAATCAAGAACTGATAATAATGAACTCCAATTTCCATTCTCATCAGGTTGAATTTCCATAGCGCTTTTTAGCACATTTAAGTTTAGGTTTAACACCTCAAGGCCAAGTAAATTTGCTCCTACAACATATACACTATTTCCTTCTTCTACTGTGCCTTCTGCGGTTAAACCTATTCCTAGTACGCCCGAGTAATAGTTAGACACTTCGAAGTCTACCGGCGTTGAGTCAATCACTAACCCAGATAAGCTTCCACTTGAAGTAACATTTCCAGATTCATCAGTAGCGGTAGCCGTTACAGTGTATGCTCCATCGAGTAAAGCATTGTCTGGTGATACGCTCCATACACCTGTCTCACCCGCTGTTGTATCCTTGGTTACCACAGTACCGCTTTCATCTATAAAGCTTACGGTAATATCTTCATTTGCTCCTGCGGTACCGGTGATCTTAGGTGTGCTATCGGCTGTTAATTCTAAACCAGAGTTAATTACTATGCCTGAATCAACTATGCTGCTTATAGATTGCTCGCCGATATTACCTGCATTATCAAGTACGCTTACATCAACACTGTAGCTCCCTTCACTAAGAGGCTGCGAAGCTGTAACACTCCACGACCCATCTGTGTTTACTGTTGTTGAAACATTGTGTGTTTCACCTAGTGCGTCAGTAAACATCACCATAACTGCAGCTCCCGCAAAACTTCCGGTTACCGAGCCCGTAATAGTCGGTGTGGTATCTTGGCCTACTGCAATAGGGTCTATAAATACAATAGGTGCTGTGTAATCAGTACTTGAAACCATGGTATCGCTTGATGAGTTTCCTGCAGCATCACTCACTGTTGCAGTAGCACTAAAACCGCCTTCACTAAGCGGCGTAACAGCTGTGACTGACCAAGTTCCGTTACCTGCCACTTGCGCAGTTAATGTTTGCGAATCACTATTAGCATCAGTAAGTACTACGCTTATGGTTGTACCTGCCGGAGCATCACTTGTACCTGAGATGGTTGGCAGTGAGTTATTCGTAACTGCAAGTTCATTAATTTCAATTGTAGGCGGAGTTAAGTCAACTATGCCATTAAGACTTGTAGAGCTTGTAAGGTTTAAGTTTTCGACTGTTGCATCAACCGTAAATGCACCTTCAGCTAATGGAGTGGTCGGTATTAATGTCCATACACCAGAAATAGCTTGAGTGTTATAGGTTGTTGCATTACCACTGCTATCTGTAATAACAACTTCTACATTACCGTTTATTACATCGGTAGTACCACTAATAGTAGGGGTTGTATCGCTTGTATCTATTATTGGGTTAATTAATAGACTCGGTAAAGTGGTGCTCACAACGCCCGTTTGCGTCACCGTTGCTATATTGCCTGCGTTATCAATACTAATAGCCTCAACGGTTAAATCGCCCTCAGCAAGTAAAGGTGCAACAACAAGCCACGTGCCATCTCCTAATACTGTTGTAGTAACTTCATAAAGTGTGTTTGTGGAGTCGGTAATATTAACCGTGATTAAGCTACCGGTTTCTTCGTCACTGGTGCCAGTAATAGTAGGCGTTAATGTATTAAGTACACCAAAGGCGTCTATTTCTAACGATGGCGGGATGGTATCAATCGTCACTTGCTCAGTAGCAGACTGGCCTAGATTACCCGCAGCATCAGTAATACTTGCGAATACACTATATATACCATCAGGTAGGCTAGTGGTTACTAATGACCACGTGCCATCGCTACCAACAAGGGCATCAAATACTGTTGCGTTGCCGTTACTATCTATCACAGTTACATCAATGTCTGTGCCTTGAGCTTCTTCAGAAGTACCAGAAATAGTTAGAATGTCAGTATTGCTGATGCTCAACGGTAAAATATCTACCACAGGCACTAACGTATCAACAACAAACTCGAGCGTTTGTGTTACTACATTGCCGGCATCATCAGTGATACTCACGTTGGCAACATGCTGCCCTTCAGTCAGCGCATCAACCTCCAGTGAAAATAGCCCTGCTGCATTCACTGTTGTTGTTAATACTGAGCCTCCGTCCAGCTGAATCTCTACCACTCCATTAATTAAATCACTGGTCCCTTGAATAATTGGAGTAGAATCTGACGTTGTACCAATCACTTGCAAATTAAGCGTTGGCGAGATGGTATCTACTACACTGCTTAGCAGCTGTGTAGCTGTGATCCCGACTTCACTTAATACATTTACAGTTACAGTAAACACGCCCTCAGCAAGTGATTGAGGAACCTGTACAGCCCATGAATTATCTGCCTGCACTATGGCAACCAAATCTTGTGCTATGTTATCGCTATCTACCACTCTCACTAGCACTTCTGTGCCTGGGGCTTGGTCGGTCGTACCGCTAATTATTGGTAAATCTCCCTCGCCAGTTACAAAGTCAACCACCGCATTAAGTAACGGCGTTGAAGCATCTACATCTGCAGTTGTAATAGTGGTGGTGTTACCCGCTTCATCAGTTGCAGAGGCTTCAACAACCGATAAGCCAATAATATTAACCGCTAGGCCTAATAACACCCAATCGCCATTGGCATCAGTTGTTACATCGTATGTTAAGTTAGCCAAATCACCTGCTAATTCTAAATTAACAGTGACTGTTTTACCTTCACCTAAATCAGAAGTACCAGATAAAGATACAAGCTGCCCTAACACGAACGAAGGCACAATAGTAAGCTCTGGCCCTACTGTATCTACTTCGCCACCCGTTTTACTATCAACAGAGGTATTTCCTGCGCTATCAGTAATCGTTGCCGAAACACTGTAAACACCTTCTGCTAATACGTTGTCTGCAGCGGCTTGCCAGTCTCCATTAGCATCCGTTTGAACGGTAATTTGATGCGATGCGCCAGCTGAGTCAGTAAAGGTAACAATAACGTTTGTATTTGCTTCGTTAGATGTGCCTGTAATTAATGGAGTGCTATCTTGAGTCAGTATTAATGAACTTTGATTAATACTAATCTCAGGAGCAATTGTATCAATGGTTGCTGTATTTGTTGCGTCCCCGGTATTACCAGCGCTGTCAGTAACAAATGCTTCAACTGAATAATCTCCTTGTGAAAGAGAACTACTTGCCTCTACAGACCATATACCACCCGTTTGAACAGTTGTATTTACAGTATGCTTATTCCCGAGTGCATCGGTAAATACCACAGCAACTGCATCCCCCACATTAGCACCTGTCACGCTCCCTGAAGTACTTGGAGTTAGATCGGTACTTCCAACAATATCGTTAATAGTCACAACAGGCGCTGTTATATCAACTCCCCCTGTAGTACTTGTGTTTACAGGATTACCTGCAGTATCTGTTGTTGAAGCTAAAACCGTGTAAGTGCCCTCGCTCAACTCTGTACTTGCAGCGACTGACCATGTGCCATTTGCACCAACAGTAGCATTAACCGTTTGCTCTGCACCTAAGCTATCTGTAATTAAAATAGCGACTATGGCGCCTTGTGGAGCTGTAGTTGTGCCTGAAATTGTTGGCGTTGTATCATTTGAAATTGTAAGCGGTGTAATATTAAGTGCTGGTGGAGTTAAATCGATAACACCGCTACCTGTTGTATTACTCGTTAAGCCTCCTTCAGTTACACTTGCCGAAACAGTAAATTCACCTTCAGGTAGAATATCTGTCGCATCAACACTCCAGATCCCACCTACCACAGTTGTAGTTACAGTATGTGAAACGTTATTAACGTCAGTTATGACAACCGTGATTTCTGTGTTATCTGCCGCACTACTTGTGCCTGATATTGCTGGTGTTTGATCGTTTGTATCAACAATTGTATTAATATTAATTGTAGGCGCATTGGTATTTAACGTTGCGGTACTATTTGCAACTGATTCATTCCCTGCGGCATCAGTAACACTTGCAGAAACTGTAACTTCACCATCAGTCAGTGCATCTGTAATATCTACAGTCCAAGCACCACCTGCACCAACAACAGTTGTGTAAGTCTCGGTACTATCTGCATCGGTCACAGTTACTGTAATACTCGTGTTTTCAGGTTCATTGGATGTGCCTGAAATAGTTGGCGTGCTGTCATTAATTGTACCTAATGCGTTTATAGTAATACTTGGTGCTTGAGTATCAATAAAGCTCGAGCCTGTATCCACACCTTGATTGCCAGCATCATCGGTAATACTTACCTCTACATCATAATTACCATCAGGCAAGCTTGGCGCCGTAACTTGCCAATCGCCGTTAGCATCAACTATTGCGGTTAAAGTATGTATATCACCGTTGCTATCTGTAATAACTATATCGACCACCGTATCCTGTGGTTCAGTTGTAGTGCCACTTATAATTGGTGTCTCAGTGTTAAATACAGTTATATCATTAAGTACAATAACAGGTACTTGGGTATCAATTGTTAAATTAATTGTCGTGTTGCTGATATTATTAGCGTCATCGGTAACACTTACTTGAGCCGTATAATCACCATCAACAAGTGCTACGGGGACATCTACTTGCCAATTGCCATCAGTACCCACAGTTGCTGTTAGTGTTTGACCACCAATAATAATGCTTACATCAGCACCAATCTCATTACTCGTGCCTGAAATTGTAGGGGTTGTATCTATTGTCGCGTTAACTTCGTTCACAATTAATGTAGGAGCAACGCTATCTATTTCACCTTGAGCCTGCTGCGTTGTTAAATTACCAACACTGTCTCTAACCTCTGCAACAACAGTGTATTGACCTTGCGCTAGCTCTGCTGGTACATCTGCTGACCAGTCGCCACCGGCTTGAACTGTCGCAGTAAACGCTTGACTTTCTCCTTCACTATCAGTCACGGTTATATTAATTACAGTGCCTTGCCCCATATCGGTGGTGCCGCTAATTACTGGCGTACTGTCATTAGATAAGGCATCGACACTAACTGTTAGGTCTGGTGCCACGTTATCAAAATCAAGTGTATTGATTGTTCTGACATTACCAGCGGCATCCGTTGCACTGGCAGTCACATAGGCAAGGTTTAGTAAAGGTACTGTTATGTTTGCAAGCCCCCAGGTACCATCAGGATTTGTCGTTGCTGTATAAGTTGCGCCAACTAACCCACCAACTAGGTACTCTGTAATAGTGATTACAGAGCCTCCTGGTAAATCAGAATCCCCCGAAAGAGAAACTAAATTACCTAATAAAAACGATGGAATAATTTCAAGTTCAGGAGCAGTTACATCCACTTCGCCACTGTCAGTGCCGGTACCTGTGTTGCCTGCGGCATCGGTGATGCTGGCGCTGACGCTATAATTCCCTTCGGCTAATGTGCCTGTTGGTGTCGCACTCCAGTTACCATTGGCATCGGTTTGTACATCAATGCTTTGAGTGGCATTTGCTGCATCTGTAAACGTCACCGTGATGGTGCT